>NZ_RZQL01000015.1:13132-45423 GCF_003997935.1 Mesorhizobium sp. M7A.F.Ca.US.006.01.1.1 | reverse complement strand
TAGCTCCGTCTGCCGTCTCTCAAGGTTGTGTCGGCCAATTTCTCAGCCACCATAATCGTCGGAATGTTTGTGTTCGCCCGAGGGCAAAATGGCATGACGGAAGCGTCGGCGATCCTCAAACCCAAAATACCATGAACGCGTCCCGACGGATCGGTCACAGCGCCAGGATCCGCGGCTGCCCCCATCCTGCAGGTCGACGTCGGATGCCAACTTGGGATGACGTTCTGGCGAATATACCGATCCAGATGTTTCTCGTCGTTGACGAGATCGGAAATGCTATCCCCATCCGTTATGACGCGCCTAATCAGCCCACGGCGCAGCCGCGGCGACGCGTCCATGAGCAGCGCCAGAAATGACGTGAGTGCATAGTTTGTGCTTGTGACCTTGCTCACCAGCTTCGCTCGCGCATTCAACGCTGACGGAAACGGGTCCAGCGCCACAGAGGACAGCGAATCTTGCTGCAGCAGGCGGACTATGAAGCGAAAGCCCTGCTTGAGGCGCTCGGCGTCCCGCTTGTCGCTCAACCAGTTGAAATCGACCTCCGGCTCTATTTTATGCGAACTACCCTTGAGCGCCACAGTTCCCGTCGAGTAGCTGCGATTGACCCACACGGCGAGAGTGCCGAGGCGCCTCCCCAGCGGGTGCCAGGATGATTTGGCAACAGTCGATATTGCCATATCGGTCGACGGGCAGCCTTCGTAACCCGACGAGTAGCGGGCGTGCATCTGAATATATTCGCTCACGCCGGGTGACAAGCGATCGGCCGGCTTCAAATAGGCCGAAACGCAAATCGTGGGGTGTTCCTGAAGATTCTGGCCCACACCTTTCAAATCTGCAACGATAGGGATTCCGAATTGTACTAATTCCTTCGCGGGGCCGATCCCGGAGCGCATCAATATGGCGGGTGAATGGAGTGCTCCTGCGCACAGGATAACGCAAGAAGCGCTATACGATTGCACGCCCGATTTGTTCTCCGTCTCGACCCCCGTTACCGTTGTTCCCAAAAAGGTCAGCCGCGCAACTGTCGTTTCGGATAAAATCGTTAGATTGCGGCGAGAGCGGACGGTTTCGGGTAAGTACGCCATCGCGGAGGAGACCCGATGACCATTGCGGTTGGTCAATGGGACAACTGAATAGCCATCACTGAATGCACCATTGAAGTCTGGCCTGAAATGAAGCCCCAAAGCATCGTAAGCATCGGAGATTGCCCGGATGAAGCCCGACCAGTCTGATTGGCGCACACGTTTGATTGGCAAGGGGCCGTTCGTGCCATGAAATTCCCCGCCGAAATCCAAATCGCATTCTAGACGACGGAAGTAGGGCAGCACGTCTTCCCAACCCCAGCCCGTTGCACCGCTTGAGGCCCACTCATCGTAATCTCCGGGCCCGCCGCGGTTGGCGACTTGGGCATTGATGCTGGAGCCGCCACCCATGACGCGCGCCTGTTCGTAATGGACAGGCTTGCGGCCACCTCGCACCGTTGTCGCGTGGAGTGACTGCCATCGATAACCGGGATTAAGGTAAGCACGCGTTGGGTCGCCATCCTGGATGTCGTCAGGAATGGCATTCGGCGGCGTATCAGGGCCAGCTTCAATGAGCAGCACGCGAGCGCCATAGGCGGAGAGCCTGCTCGCCATCACGCATCCAGAGGAGCCACCACCCACGACGATATAATCGAAAACCACGCAAACTCGCAAATGTCTGAGTCGGGCAAAAATCTAGCAGACGGCGAGCAAGCAAAAACGCGCAATTATCTTGCAGGACGCAGGAAATCAGCGCATTCTTAAGAGATTCGCATTATGGCGGCCTCCCAACGGGGCGGAACGTTTAAACATGACCTTGCCAGCAGTCCATCAGGGCTGAAGGCGATGCCGGAGCGTCGTGACTTAAGTGGACAAAGCGCATCGCGACTGAAGGGGACAAACCTATCGCGAGATACATCAGAATGCAGCCCGGTAGGTCCAGAAGTGCTTTTGCAGCATCGCGCTGACGAGGCCGTTGTAAGGAGCAGAATGATGCTTCGCCTTGCGCTCCATCGCCGCTTTAGCGGTACGAAAACTCCCGTCCCAATCATGGCCGGCGGGCAAGGCGGCTGACCCTTGCGCCAGTCATCGGTGAATCGGATCAACCAGTTGTTGAATGCGCGTAAGATTGCGCGTTCTATACATCGATTGGCACCGCCAAGGTTACCTTCGTGCGATCCATCACAATCATCGTGCTGTAATTTCTAACAGCCGGGCTATCAAAGAAGAAACGCCTCGAGAATGCGTCGTACTCTGCCAAGTCACGCACGGAGAGAAGGAGAACGAAATCGGCGTTACCGGTGACCGCATACGCGCTCATTACTTCAGGCGCCTTCTGTAGAGACTGCTTGAAGCGATCGATGACGTCGGAACGATAGCGCTCAATGTCGACCAAGACCAGCATCATCAGGGACCTGCCCACCGCCTCAGGCGACACGATTGCAACATCAGCCTCAATTACGCCAATTTGTCGCAACTGCTTCAATCGCCGCTGACAGGCCGTGGGCGATATACCGGCCAGTTGGCCCAATTCTTCCGTTGTTTGGCGATTGTTGCGCTGAACAGCGCTTAAGATTTTCAGATCTATCCGATCCAATTCCATGGTCATTCTCCGGAATAGCTGCAATTTGCGCAGAAAAACTGCGATATGCACTCGACTGTAGCCTCAACCCCGCGCAGACGGAAGCCCAAACGATCAGGCCAGGCATGGGACCAAAGTCGGCTATCGTCCTCGACGTCAGTTATAGCCATTGGCCGAAGAGTGCTGTCCACCATCGCCCAACTGACAATGGCAGCCGACGGTCAAAAGCCGAGGCCTTGCGCCCAGTTCGGCCGAGGAAACGTCTCGGAACTTAAACGCTAAGCCGACTGGACGATGATGATAGGGGGGACCTCTATTTCCGCGCTTCGGCTTCCATTCGTTGGCTCACGCTGCCAAGAGTCTCATCTGTGTATAGGGAATCGAGCGCTAGGTTCGCCTGCCCCGGTTGCTGCATCAAATGCAGCCGTCTTGAGGTGGTTGGGAAAAATCGTCACCGCAGCCACACAAACCGCCGGCCTTATGCAACCTGCCGGCAATTTCGCATAATTACTGCATCCCGCCGCTCAGAATTTGCGCAAGGCGCCCAATGTAGCGCGCTATTGTCTCACAACGGCACCTACACGCCACTTCATAAAGCAGAAGAGGCCTGGCTTTGCAGGCTTCAGATTGAGGAGTTCGCCTATGAGCAAGCAATTCGCACCTGAAATGGATGCAGGTCTCGCGGTTTTCAATCGCCTGGAGTCTGAGGTGCGCAGCTACGTCCGCGCCTTCCCCGCCCTATTCGATCGCGGAGTCGGGACCACTCTCATCGCTGCAGACGGTCGGGAATATCTCGACTTTTTCGCCGGTGCAGGCGTTTTGAATTATGGGCACAACAACCCCGTCATCAAGAAGGCGCTGCTGGATTATATCGAGCGCGACGGAATTGTGCATGGGCTGGACCTTGCCACGACGGCCAAGAAAGCCTTCATCGAAGCTTTCGAGCGATACATTCTCAAGCCTCGTGGTCTGACATACAAATTACAGTTTCCCGGCCCCACAGGTACGAACGCGGTCGAAGCGAGTCTAAAACTGGCTCGCCAGGTGACCGGGAGATCGAACATCGTCTCGTTTACCAACTCGTTCCATGGGGAAAGCGCTGGAGCATTGGCAGCGATGGGAAACAAGGAGCACCGGGCCGCTGCCGGGTTTCCCCTCGCCCATGTGACATCGTTGCCATACGAAGGCTACCTGGGGGCGTCAGTTGACACAATCGATTACTTCGAAAAGCTTCTCAATGACCCCAACAGTGGCCTCGACAAACCTGCCGCGGTGATCCTGGAAGGGATCCAAGGTGAAGGCGGCATCAATGCTGCGAGCGTTACTTGGCTGCAACGGCTGCGCGAGCTAACGTCGCGGCACGGAATCTTGATGATCCTCGATGACATCCAGGCCGGGGTCGGTCGCGCGGGCAGTTTCTTCAGTTTCGAAGCGGCTGCAATTGTGCCGGACATCGTTACCCTGTCCAAATCTTTGTCGGCGATCGGAACCCCAATGGCCCTTATTCTCATCAAGCCTGAACTTGATGTCTGGGCCCCGGGCGCACACACCGGGACCTTCAGAGGCAACAACTATGCTTTCGTCACTGCTCGTGCGGCCCTCGAAGCTTACTGGTCCGACTCCAAGTTCGAGGATGAGATCGCTCGCAAGTCTGCGATCTTGGTCCAAGAACTCAACGCGATTACCGAGGAATTCCCCACCCTCGGCCTGAGCGTGCGAGGCCGCGGTCTGATGTACGGACTCGTTTCACCGAAGCACCACTCCTTGCCAGGTCTGGTCTCCCAGGAGGCTTTTCGTCGGGGCTTGGTGATCGAGATCGCCGGCTCATACGGTGAGGTGCTTAAGTTCATGACTGCCCTCACCATCGCCGAGGCTGACCTTCGGCGTGGTCTGTCCATCATTCGCGACAGCATTGGCGCAGTAGCGACTACCCTCGACGGTGGAGGCGCGGCTCGCTAGCCGACAAAGCACCGGGCCACTAGCAGGTCCAAAATCGGGCCGCTCGCAGTCACGGAACGGGAAGGCCGTTCCGTGGCATGTGGCAGTGGGCGAACTCGGAGCGGCTGAACGGCAGACTAGGGCTTTCACTGCCGGACCGATACCACGGTTGCCGTTCTTCCTGCGGCGCCGACCACTGTCGCTGCGCCAATTCGAAGAAAATCGAGCGATAAGAAAGAGGACTGGATGGCCAGCAACGACGTAGTCAAAAATTATATCGATGGCGAGTGGCGGGATTCTGTGTCCGGCACACGCATCGAGGTCGATGACCCGGCGAGCGCCGAAACGATTGCTGTCGTAGCTGAAGCAGGACCCCAAGACATCGAGCTTGCCGTTACTGCTGCTCACCGCGTTTTTCGCGACCGCGTGCTGATAGACATGCATCCGTATGATCGCGGTCGCATGTTGTTTCGCGTTGCCGACGCCCTTGAAGCGCGTTTCGACGAGATCGCAGCCATTAACTGCGCGGAGACGGGGAAGGCATTGGAACTTGCCGATGGCGAGGTTCAGACCGCCATCAGATACCTGCGATACTATGGTGGCTTGGCCGACAAACTTGAAGGGCGCTCGATCCCGCGCGGGGCCAACCTGGTCAACTACACAGTCAGAAGTCCCTTCGGCGTGTCCGCCCAGATCGTTCCGTGGAATGGTCCACTTGAACTGACGGCCCGCTCGCTGGCCTGCGCCATCGCAACCGGCAACTCAGTCGTGGTGAAGTCGCCGGAACTAGCTCCCCTTTCCGGAGTTGAACTTGCGCGTGCCTGTGAGACAGCGGGGCTGCCTGCCGGAGCGGTCAACGTGCTCACTGGATACGGCCAAACGGCAGGCCAGGCGCTGATCGAACATCCCGACGTTCGCCACATCGTCTTCACGGGCTCGATTACTACTGGGCGGACGGTGCTCAAGACGGCAGCGGATCGGATCGTGCCCTGCATAATGGAACTGGGCGGAAAGTCGGCTGCAGTTGTGTATTCCGATGCCGACCTCGACTGCGTTGTGGAAGCGGTACGCGTCGGGACCTTTCTGAATGCAGGCCAGAATTGCAACAACCTTACACGTCTTATTGTGGAACGTTCTATTGCAGACAAACTGGTGGAAAGAGTGAGGGTCTGCGTCGAAGGACTGTCGGTCGGTCCAGGACGCGAAAACTGCGACATCACCCCGTTGATCTCCCGAAACCAACGACAAGGAGTTGAGCGGGCCTGCCAGACGGCCCTCTCGCAGGGCGCGCGACTCGTAACCGGCGGGACTGCGCTTTCGGAGCGGAGCGGTTACTTTATGGCGGCCACGGTGTTTGCCGATGTCGCGCGAGACAGCAATCTCTTCCAGCAAGAAGTATTCGGTCCTGTTCTTGCCGTTACCACGTTCGATAATCCGGGAATGGCCGTCAATCTCGCGAACGACACCGTTCACGGTCTGGCAGCGGGCGTGTTCACGCGGGATATTGACCGGGCCCTCTGGACCGCCGACCGCCTTTGGGCCGGTCAAGTGTACGTGAATGGGTGGTATGTGGGCGGGGTGGAAACACCGTTCGGTGGGATAAACCAGTCCGGCTACGGCAGGGAGAAGGGTCAGGAAGCGCTGGACGGCTACGTTCAGACGAGAAACGTTGGTATCCGCCTCTCGCAGCCACCATCTGGAAATTGAACGCTTGCTGATCCCTACCGACGGCGCGGCTGTCGGGCGATGCAGGATTCAATGACCTCGACCAAATCGAAATAAGCCCGGCGAGAGAATCCGTATCGGAGGTCATCGAGAACAACTCTAATCATAGGATTTTTGGCTGCGGACGGGCTTTACCCACCACGGACATGTAGGAGCGCATTGCCTAGCCCGCTGCGTGGGTCGCATGGGTCAGGAGAGGATCACAGTGCTTCAGAGACAATTGAGATTCGCAGAGCTGCCGCCGAAGATTTCGACAAGTTGGCAATGTTGAACCGCGAGTTGATCGAGGCCGAGAAGCATCGAAACCCCGATGACGGTTTCAGAACTCAAGGAGCGGTTTATTCAGTTGGTGAATCGCGAAATTTGGATGGTCGACCTCTTCAGCCAGAACGGCGAGATTGTGGGCCTCGCCACTCATCGTTTGGAGCCAGACAATGCGGAGCCGAGTGGGCAACGCGTCTTTTTGAGGCAATTCTACGTCAGCTGCCAACACCGACGTTCGGAGATTGGCTGCAGGACCCTTGAGCTGCTTATTCGGTCTCGTTTCCACAACAAATCAAGGATTTTCCTCGACGTGCTGGAGACCAATCCTGGCCGCAAGACCTTCTGGTCTCACACCGGTTTTGTCGCCTACAGCACGCTCATGGAGCGTCTCGTTGAAAAAGCGGACACCAAATAACCTGCGGTGCTGGGAATTAATTTGGGGATCGGATTGTCTGGCATTTGCGTGCGTCGCGCAAAAACACGAGAATAGAATCGAGCCGGTCGTAACCGAATGGGGCTCACTTGTCCCCGGCCTGCAGGCTAGCCGCTTCGACTTCATCACGGCCGGCATGTGGATCAAGCCGGAGCGCTGCCGCAACGTGCTGTTCAGCGAACCGATCGCTACGGAGAGAGGCGCACTGCTGGTGCCTAAGGGCAACCCGGAAGGGCTGCATTCTTATGAGGATGTGCGTGACAAGGGACTCACCTTCGTCAGTGATACAGGCTACACCGCGGTCCAGGACGCGAAAAAGTCAGGCATCGCCGACGACAAAATCATGCAGGTCGCCGGACCGCCGGCGGACAGGCTGTCGCGCCGCCGCCGGTGCCCTCGACTACTTTACAGCGACTGGACTTGTTAAGAAGGACCACAGCCTTGAGCTGGCCGATTCGTTCATCGCGCCAGCCAACTATCCTGCTATCGCCTTCGAGCTCAACGAGCAGGCTGCGGTCGACGCGTTCAATGCCGTATGCAGGACTATGTTGGCTCTGGCGAAATGATGGCAGTATTCGGCAAATACGGCTACGGCAAAGACAACCTGCGGACGGCAGCAAGACCGCTGACCTCTGCAGAGGCTGAAGGCAATGTGCCTTAACACGTCCCCGGTCATGGCGGGGACGTGTTCAGTGGGCAAGCGTCTGTGAGGCGATTTCAGGTCCACCGTGGCGGTGCTCACAAGACGCGCCTCATTGCCTGAAACAAACACATCTACACTTCATCGGGTGCGCACATGTGAGCGTCGCGGCCCACAATACGACGGCCAATATGCGGGCTGGCTCACCTGCCACATCAGGCAACTGCGCAAGCAAATCCCCTGACGTGTGCCGGAACGAGAAGCAGGAGAATACTGTGGAAATCAGAGTTGTACGCCCGGGCGACCTTTCTCAATTGCGCAAGATTTGTGACGAACACATCGACTTGGAAGGGGTGACAATAGCGGACCAGGACCTGAGTCCTTATTGGAACTCGGCGTTTTTTGGAACACCTGCCCAGTTGTTCGGTTGGGTTTGTGATGAAGGAGGGTGTGTGCTGACAGTTCTGCAAATTCGCTGAGAGAGGGCGGTCATGGCAGGCTGGTGATTGTTCACGTCACCGATTCCCGCGAAGGAACGCCACCATGACCAAGATTGAAAGTAAGACCGGCAGCGCTGCCATCAAAGACATTCTGCTTTCGGACCCGGACGGACTTCACGAAGTGATCCGTGCGGTGATGCAGGAGGTACTCGAGGCCGAGATGGACGAGGCGCTGGGGGCTTCGAAGAGCGAGCGCACACCTGAGCGGCTCGGCTACCGCTCGGGTTATTACGGCCGCACCCTTGTCACGCGGGTCGGCAAGCTTGAGCTGCGGGTTCCGCAGGACCGGGCCGGCCGCTTCTCGACCGAGCTTCTCGAGCGTTACCAGCGTTCGGAGCGGGCCTTGGTGGCGACGCTTGCGGAGATGTATGTGCAGGGCGTGTCGACCCGCAAGGTCAAGGCGATCACGGAAGAGCTGTGCGGCCATGCGTTCTCGGCCTCGTCGATCTCGGCCATCAACAAGCGGCTGGACGAGAGCCTCGCTGCCTTTGCCAGGCGCCCCCTTCAAGAGCCGTTTCCTTACCTCATCCTCGATGCGCGCTAAGAGAAGGTGCGTGAGGCCGGCGTCGTCATGAGCCAGGCGGTGCTGATCGCTGTCGGCATCGACTGGGACGGCCGGCGCCAGATCCTGGCCGTCGAGATGGCCAATCGCGAAAGCCGCTCGGCCTGGAGGGATTTCCTCGTCGCGCTGAAGGCGCGCAGCCCCAAGGGCGTCGAGCTGGTTGTCTCCGCCAATCATGCCGGCCTGGTCGCGGCGATCGGCGAGGTGATCCCCGAAGCCGCCTGGCAGCGCTGCTACGTCCACTTCCTCAGGAACGCGCTCGATCACCTGCCGAGAAAGCACGGCGCCGACTGCCTGCAGGACTTGCGCTGGCTCTAATGACCGGCGCGATCTCGCCGAGGCCAAGGCCGATCTCGCCGCATGGCTGTCCAAATGGTCGGGCCGCTATCCGCGACTGACGAGTTGGGTGGAGGAGACCATCGAGCGCACGCTGACCTTCTTTTGCCTGCCGCGCCAGCATCACAAGCATCTCAAGAGCACCAACATGCTTGAACGGCACAATGAGGAAATCCGCCGGCGCACCAATGTCATGCGCATCTTCCCCAATGAAAGCTGCCTGCGCCTCGTCAGGGCGCTGGCTGCGAGACCAACGAGAACTGGATGGAGGCCAACCGCTACATCAACATGGACGATCTGCGCGAGCACAAGAAGCTCGCTCTACGCCAAGCCGCATGACCAGCATCGTGGCCGCCCCATTTTGCAGAACTTGACGCACACAACCTGAAGGAGGTAAGCGTCATGACAACTCTTAGAGGATACATGACCGCGTCGATCCGGCTTTTCCTTGTTGGTCAGGGGCGATCCTCGGGTACGCCTCCGGCGAGGGCCGCCTTGCGCGATCATGGCACGGTAGCGAGGCTGGGCTCTTAAGGTCGTCCTTAGGAGCGTAAGCCCCGCGACCATCCCATCGCTGAAAACAAACCCTTGATCAGCGGGCGCCCGACGGACCGCCTCTGTCGTCGTGGCGCTCCCATGAAGAACCTGGCCCATAGTGCATCCTTTGATTCGGAAGATAAGGATGCCCCATCAAAACCTGAGATCAAACATTTAGGCAGGCCTCGACTGGGACAAGTAAAACGGCCGCATTCGAGGCATGAGGCTGCACGCGTCTAAGATCCGAACAGCCAATACCCGAGCGTCCTCGACATCCCCGCCGCCAGAAGTCAACGATGCCCAGATCGGCCGCACGACCACCAGCAGAAGGGCGCCACCTCAACCCGTCCTACACTCAACATTTTGTCGCGTCCGCGACGTGCCTTCTTGATCCGATCCGTGGTCTGCTCACCTAAATAGCTGAAAGAGATCACGCATTTCTGTTTCCGGCCTGATTAGCCAGTTTGGCACGAGGTTTGCAACTTTGTGTGCGATCCAGTTGAACGGGCCGATTGGCACAGTCACCTGAAATCACAACTAATTAAAGGAACGGAACATGTCGGAACTGTATCGGATGGCATTACCAATGGGGGACAGCCGGCCGGCAATGCCTCCGCCCACCACAACCAGCCTTCGCCTGACTGTCTCGTGCTGGCCACGCCAGAGTAATCAATTTTGTCCTAAGAACCACAATACGACAAATCGCAGAACGTCCATCCATCCATCCTGAAACCAAGACACAGCAATCGCTTGTCGACGCAGTGTCCCACCGCCGAGAGGAAATGTAGATGAGAAAATTTGTTGCCGCCAAGCTTCATGGAATAACTGTGACCGACGCGAATTTGAACTACCGGGGCTCAATAACTTTGGATCCAGATCACTGCGACGAAGCCGGCATCCTTCCAATGGAATTCGTTGAAATCTGGAATAAATCATCGGGCGCTCGAATCAGCACTTACGTGATTTATGGAGAGCGGGGTTCTCGTTGCTGCGTGCTGAACGGAGCCGCTGCTCGCACCTGTCAGGTCGGGGACGAAATAATCGTTTGCTCCTCCGCATACATCGAGGAGCATCAGATGGTGGAGATCAAGCCGCGAGTGCTGACTTTCCACCGGGATAATTCTATCTGCGACCACATGTTCTACGAGGGTGCAATAGACGACGATGGAAGGATAACGTTCTCGATTCGCGAGGGCTCTCCCGGCGATAACGCGCTAAAACTCACTCCCTAGTAGGGCCTTTCGGTGACAGCTCGTGGCGCCGGGTCCCGGTCAAGGGCGTACTCGTCCCCAGTACTCTGGTACGCGATACAGTGCATTATCCCACTCGGCCACTATTCGGTCAGTTGCCATCAAGCCCAATCGGTTCTGCCCAGATCTGGGAAGACGATTTTGCTGCGCCAAAGGCAACTTCAGCTTCAGCCAGCGGCTGCGGGTAGAGGCGACCAATTTCACGGAATGTTTGGCCTTGGATCGTTGTCTTTAAGTCTGAGGTCCACGATGGCAAAACGACCTATCGACAAAAACGCAGAGTGGAGAACAGCCAATGTCAAGGAAAGCTCTCATCCTGGTTGAAGGCCATGCAAGAGGTAATGGAATACGATACATCCACGCGGCCCGGCGTCTTGGCTTTCATCCAATTACACTATCAGTTGATCCAACACAGTACGAGTATCTTGCGGCGGAAAGAAGCGAGGCAATCCGTGTCGATACAACCAATCTTGATACCTTGATTCGCGAATGTTCCAGGCTGCGTGAGACCAATGACATCGCTGGTATCACGGGCTTCTCGGGCATCGACGAGTCGGTCTATGCAACCGTTGGCAAACTATGTCGGCATTTCGACTTACCGGGACCCAACCCCGAATTGATTGAACGATGCTGTGACAAATTCTCTCAGCGCCAGCTACTTGCGGAAGCCGGAGTTCCGATACCCGCTTATCGCATGGCGCTGAATGTGGCAGAAGTAGAAAGCGCTGTCGCGGAGATCGGCTTTCCCGTAATTGTTAAGCCGGCAATCGGCAGCGGTAGCATCGGTGTCCGATTGTGCCGCAACGCCGATGAGTTAGCTGACCACACGACCTATCTGTTGGGTGGGAAGCACATCTGGCCGTCTTCGCCGAGGATATTGGTTGAGGAATTCGCGCGCGGCCCTTTTTATAGCGTGGAGATAATGGGCAATGAGGTTATTGGGATTGTCGCCGTTGATTTCGGCCCCCCACCGCATTTCGTCTTCCGTGAAACGACCTTCCCGGCCCCGCTTGCGGAAGACGATCATGACCGTATCGTTGATGTTTCGCTGAGGTGCTTGCAAGCTCTTGGCCTTAATTGGGGGCCAACGAACATCGAGCTCCGGTTGACTAATCATGGCCCGGTTGTAATCGAAGTGAATCCGCGTCTTGCTGGTGCGCTTGAGCCTGAACTGGTCCAACTGGCGAGCGGTGTCGATCTGGTCACCGAGCACATCAAGCTTGTCGTCGGCGAGGAATGGGATTTGCGCAGAAGGCATTTGCAGACCGCAGCCGCGCGGTTCCTAGTTGCTGATTGCGACGGCACCCTCGATTGGATCGATGGCGGCAGTCAGGCGATCGCGGTACCAGGTGTCGCTGAAATCAAATTGTATGTTGAACCCAACGCGCCGATCTTCAGGAAAGGCGATTTTCGAGACTGGATAGGACATGTCGTCGCCGTTTCACCCAGCCTTGCTCAGACCGAAGCGATACTCCAACGAGCTGTCGACTTAATCGCTTGGTCTATCACACCGCCGTCGGGCGAACAGGAGCGATCTGCAGCCCCACGACTCCCCCCCAACTGAGAGGTGATCCGTCGCCAGCATAAGAACTCTTACCCGCAATAGCTCGCCTTGTTGTCAAAAGCATAGCTGGAGTTCAAACTTATGAATATATCCAAGGGACCCCAGGCATTCCCTAGAAGTGAATACCTTCGCCGGCTCGGCTCGGTGAAGTTCGAAATGGGTCGGTGCGATATCGACGCGCTCGTCGTTTCCGACCAACATAACATTACCTATCTCACGGGGTACACCGCGCTATCAGCCTATGTTCCTCAGGCCGTTGTGGTTTCGATACGAGAAGAGGAACCGACGTTCATTCTGCGCCGCTGTGATGCGCCGGCAGCCATTCATCAATGTTTTATGGAGCGCGACAAAATCGTCGCATACCCCGAAGCGTATATTGGAAATCCTGACAAGGATGGCTATGACGCGGTAGTCGATTACTTGGAGGACGTCGGCCTCGCGAGTCGAGGCATAGGAATCGAGCTATGCTGCCTTCCATCGCAATCGGCGAAAAAGTTTAGGATGCGCCTGCCTGGTGCCACGATCGTCGATGCTACTAAGGCGGTCACTTGGAAAAGGCTCATCAAGTCAGATCTCGAGATAGCTGTAATGCGGGAGGCGGCGGCAATCTCAGACGCCGCGATTCGACGCGCTGCTGAGGTAATACGCCCCGGGGTGCGTGAAGCAGACGCGTGCGCGGAAATTGTGGCAACGTTGGTGCGCGGCGCAAACGGTAAGCCAGGAAGCGGGATCGAGGGAATAAGTTTGTGTTCATCACCGCGAACGGGAACGTGCCACATTCCGTGGAGCGAGGACGTTTTTCGCTATGGATCGCAGGTGAATCTCGAAATCGGC
This sequence comes from Mesorhizobium sp. M7A.F.Ca.US.006.01.1.1, assembly GCF_003997935.1. Lineage (GTDB taxonomy): Bacteria > Pseudomonadota > Alphaproteobacteria > Rhizobiales > Rhizobiaceae > Mesorhizobium. The sequence goes on along the minus strand of NZ_RZQL01000015.1, from coordinate 32,236 downwards.
GGTGCGCGATATGGTTACTGTGCTGGGCTTATGCGCACTTACACGATCGGCTCACCCTCCGATCGTCTACGTCGCGTGCATGAGATCCAAGTCGCCGGCCTTGAGGTCGCTCTTGATGCGATACGGCCAGGAGCGACTTGCAGCGATGTTGCCAACGCCTTCAATCGCAGCATCGAGAAGCGGGGCCTCAAAAAGGAGACGCGTTGCGGCTATGCACACGGCATTGGTTGGTTGGAGCCGACCGCAAGCCTTAAGGATGGCGATATGACAGAGTTGCTACCAAACATGACCTTTCACCTGATGTTAGGTAATTGGATCGAGGAGGATTTTGGATACGTCATCAGCGAAACGTTCCGTGTCACAGACTCCGGCGTCGAGGTACTGACCACTGCTCCCCGGAAGATTTTTGAGATCTAAATTAGAATATGGCTTGTCATAACGACAGCGCGGACGTCCGGAATAGATCTTGCCGGTCGACGAGATGTCGCCTACCTTGTTGAAGTGCGGACGGCGAGCGGCGGTCGGCATGCGGGGCCGATCCGTGTCGAGGCGAAGCCGAACGCACGCTGGTCGCTGTACGACCAGTTCTCCTGCGGCCGATCAACTCGTCGACGACGTGACGCGCGAATGCCTTACGCGATTCCGGACACAGATCTCTGGTCGCCGCGTTGCTCGCGAACTGACGACCTGATCGCCCAGCGCGGCAAGCCCGGCATGATCGTCGCAGACCACCGCACGGAGTTTACCTCGAACACGGTCCTTGCCTGATCAATGGATCATCGCGCCGAAAATACATTCCGCTGCAAGCCCATGTGCGCAACATAAATGGCTGCACCTCTAGTCTACTCGCCACTGTTTAAAAGACTGGGGCAGGTCAATGCGCTTTCGTTACGACCTCAGAGCAAGTCTACAGGTCATAGTAGTAGGTAAGGTATGGACTCAATTTACCGATCTTGTCATAGAGCGCCCGCGCATGATAATTTGATCTGTCCGTATTCCAATAGATTCTCAGCCAGCCTTGGTCGCGACCGTAGGAGGCCAGATTCGTGAGCATGGCTTGGCCAATCCCCTGGCGCCGCGAAGACTCGTCGACATAGAGATCTGCGAGAAAACAGACCGGACGATCGCTAAGAGTATACGGGTGAATGACAAAGGTAGCAAAACCTATGGTAACGCCAGTTGCTGAGACCGCGATCAGCGCGTTAATCGGTTCGTCTGGGCGCTCGATGCGCCGCCAGATCCTATCTGTCGCCTGTTCTGATGAATTGAGACCTTGGTCGGCGCAATATGCGTACCAAAGGGACCGCCATGCATCGCGGTCGGCAGTGCCTGCGAGACGAATCTCCATGAGGGGCGGGCTCCGGCTGAGAATGGGCTCCAGGGCGCGAGGTGTTCGGCCTGAAAGGTTGACGGCTTGCGATAACTGCCACCGGCCCGCAAGACGTGCAGCACGCGACCGCCGGGTGTTATAAGATCTTTCCGCCTGTGACGGCGTCGTGGTCGCGCTGGAACTGGTTCCCGGGAGCTCGGTTCGCGATACGTCAAGCGCGAGTTGGGCGAGCGTTATCATGGGATCAAGTTCCCTCAGGTTTTCCCGCAGCACGTTTGCGACAGCGGTGCAGATCTAGTGCGATCTTTCCCTGCGACCACACGATGCAAACAATCTGACACCATAGGTGCATTCATCCCGAAGCGGGCTTCCGACCGCCGCGCTACACGCGCGACGGCGGGACAATCTAGCGGATGCGAGAGTTCTTCCAGCTTACCACGGAGATCTGCACCGCGTCGGCGCCATAATTGCGCATGCTTTAGAAAAGCAGACAATCATTGCAGTTCGCGCGCGCGTCCGGCGCCATTCCCAGTCACCCATATTGACTCAACGTTGCGCAGCATCATTTCTACAACACTAACTTGCTGCCCTTGTCGCGAAGTCAGGCGAGCGTCGATCTCGGGATAAATAAAGAAGGGCAGCGAAATTCGATCAGTCGGACCACTATGCACGACCTGGTGGGGCGTACTCTTGAAGCGGCCGTCGCTCAAGACCTGAAGGAGGTCGCCCAGATTGACTACGAGACTATCGGGCAGGCTCGGCACCGGCATCCATCGACCGCGGAACCACACCTGCAAGGAACGCAGGGGGAGTTCCTCTTGCAGCAGCAGCGTGAAGAAGCCATGATCCGTGTGCTTTGCGCAAGTGCCGCCGCGAGCTGGATACCGTATCACGCGTTGCCCAAGCGTCGGCGTGCTGAAATGGCGTTGGAACCATGCCTCTTCCATACCTATCAGGTCCGCCAGCGCATCCCCGATCTGGGGGACAATCCCGGCGAGCACGGTAGCCTGCAAAGCAAGCAGGTTTCTTGCGAAGCCAGGAGCCAAGGCTTCATCCGGAAGGCGCGTGCGGCCGGAGAACGGACGCCGGTCGCCTTCGTTCTCAATTCCGAGGTCGAATACCTCCTTTGGATCGAAGCCGGCCTCAGGATGTAGCATTTCGCCGTGTAAAGGACTGTATCCACGGGCGGCAGTGGGGTACACGTCCTGAAAGGCGTGCCCGTAGCGTTCCTTAACCGACTGTGGCAATGCGAAGAATCGCCGGGAAGCCTCAATGGCTTGCGCGATCTGTTCCCCGGGGATGCCGTGCTCGACAAGGTAGAAGAACCCGTATTCCTGGCATGCCATTTGCAGGCGCTGGCGCTCGTCACGTCGCGTTGCATCGTCTCTCAATTTCGAAAGTGAAATTTTCGGCAGCGTGGTCATAGTCAATCCCCTTTTTGGGCGCTTAAGTTGATTAGTGTTTGCCGCGGCTCTCAAAGTCGACAGTTCCTTGGATGTGGGCAACGCGCCGTCTCTTCCAATAATAACGAAAGTCGACATGATGTCCCATTCTAAGGCTAAGCCGATGGCTGGGCGGTGATTCCGTCTTAGCAATTGATCTCTAGCGCTTCCTGGTGAAGATAACAACGATTTGTATGTTAATATAGTTGTATATATTGTTACATCCGTCGCGGTTAGTTTAACATTATCACGGCCAAGATACTAAGAGCGATTTACAATTCTGAATTGCTTTATGACTTCCAGGCTCAATCCAGACCAGCGCCGACCTCCGGGTTTCATGGCAGGATCGGCCATCTCGAAGAGCTCTATGACGCGAGGTATCGCCAGCTACCTGAGCTCGTCCATCACACACGCCGTCCCGGACGATGGCCGAATGGCAGAAACCGACCGCTCGAAATTTTCCTATCCCATAGTCTTTTTCGACGCTATCCGGGTCGAGCGGTCAAGCTCAGGGACGAAGACTTCGTTCGCAAAAAAGCCATCTACATCGGGTTCGGCGTTCTGCCTGGCGGCACCAAGGAGCACATGAGCTGAGGAAGCGCTTGTCGACGTTATCCGCCGTCTCGACGAGACGACTAGCCGAGCAGCAAAGCAGGCAGCGATTTAGCTCCGTCTGCCGTCTCTCAAGGTTGTGTCGGCCAATTTCTCAGCCACCATAATCGTCGGAATGTTTGTGTTCGCCCGAGGGCAAAATGGCATGACGGAAGCGTCGGCGATCCTCAAACCCAAAATACCATGAACGCGTCCCGACGGATCGGTCACAGCGCCAGGATCCGCGGCTGCCCCCATCCTGCAGGTCGACGTCGGATGCCAACTTGGGATGACGTTCTGGCGAATATACCGATCCAGATGTTTCTCGTCGTTGACGAGATCGGAAATGCTATCCCCATCCGTTATGACGCGCCTAATCAGCCCACGGCGCAGCCGCGGCGACGCGTCCATGAGCAGCGCCAGAAATGACGTGAGTGCATAGTTTGTGCTTGTGACCTTGCTCACCAGCTTCGCTCGCGCATTCAACGCTGACGGAAACGGGTCCAGCGCCACAGAGGACAGCGAATCTTGCTGCAGCAGGCGGACTATGAAGCGAAAGCCCTGCTTGAGGCGCTCGGCGTCCCGCTTGTCGCTCAACCAGTTGAAATCGACCTCCGGCTCTATTTTATGCGAACTACCCTTGAGCGCCACAGTTCCCGTCGAGTAGCTGCGATTGACCCACACGGCGAGAGTGCCGAGGCGCCTCCCCAGCGGGTGCCAGGATGATTTGGCAACAGTCGATATTGCCATATCGGTCGACGGGCAGCCTTCGTAACCCGACGAGTAGCGGGCGTGCATCTGAATATATTCGCTCACGCCGGGTGACAAGCGATCGGCCGGCTTCAAATAGGCCGAAACGCAAATCGTGGGGTGTTCCTGAAGATTCTGGCCCACACCTTTCAAATCTGCAACGATAGGGATTCCGAATTGTACTAATTCCTTCGCGGGGCCGATCCCGGAGCGCATCAATATGGCGGGTGAATGGAGTGCTCCTGCGCACAGGATAACGCAAGAAGCGCTATACGATTGCACGCCCGATTTGTTCTCCGTCTCGACCCCCGTTACCGTTGTTCCCAAAAAGGTCAGCCGCGCAACTGTCGTTTCGGATAAAATCGTTAGATTGCGGCGAGAGCGGACGGTTTCGGGTAAGTACGCCATCGCGGAGGAGACCCGATGACCATTGCGGTTGGTCAATGGGACAACTGAATAGCCATCACCGAATGCACCATTGAAGTCTGGCCTGAAATGAAGCCCCAAAGCATCGTAAGCATCGGAGATTGCCCGGATGAAGCCCGACCAGTCTGATTGGCGCACACGTTTGATTGGCAAGGGGCCGTTCGTGCCATGAAATTCCCCGCCGAAATCCAAATCGCATTCTAGACGACGGAAGTAGGGCAGCACGTCTTCCCAACCCCAGCCCGTTGCACCGCTTGAGGCCCACTCATCGTAATCTCCGGGCCCGCCGCGGTTGGCGACTTGGGCATTGATGCTGGAGCCGCCACCCATGACGCGCGCCTGTTCGTAATGGACAGGCTTGCGGCCACCTCGCACCGTTGTCGCGTGGAGTGACTGCCATCGATAACCGGGATTAAGGTAAGCACGCGTTGGGTCGCCATCCTGGATGTCGTCAGGAATGGCATTCGGCGGCGTATCAGGGCCAGCTTCAATGAGCAGCACGCGAGCGCCATAGGCGGAGAGCCTGCTCGCCATCACGCATCCAGAGGAGCCACCACCCACGACGATATAATCGAAAACCACGCAACTCCCCATCAAGGTACCAAGTGTGATGGGCTTCTTCAGCAAAGCGCTCCTCCTACCGCCTGAGATATGGTCACTTACGGCGCGGCAGCTCCACATCATGCCGTCTGTAACGGAGCGATTTGATCGCCAAATCGGTCGAGGGCATGCCCGAAGCGAGACCGAGCGACCCATCTGAACTATCTCTGAACCGACAAGCTCTCAATTCCAGGGCACATGCATCTCCGGACACGCCGGTGCGTCGGTGTGAATGATTGCAAGTTCGTAGGGCGAGAGCAGCGCTCGCCTACGGTTTCTTGCATCACCGTCTTCCGAGAAACAATGATACTAACAAGAGATAACGACGACTTTTTCGATTTTTACAGCAGTCAAGACTGTCACTTCAAAATATCGCATAACTACGTTATTGTAGACCCGGTCTCTTACATAGCGAAGGCCTACTTTCGGTGCTTTCCGAAGCGAACGCGTGTTCGTTGGGCGAATGAATGAAGTGACCTTCTCGAGCGTTAGGTTCTCGAAAGCAAACTGGATCGCTGCCCTGCCGGCCTCTGCGGCGATCCCCTTACCGGAAGACGCAAGGTGGAGGCACGATACGGTTTCCACATTAGTGGGATCTTCGGGCAGATACGGGCCACTGTACATCAATCCACAGTAGCCTGCGAATTTTCCGACTTGGCCTTCGCCTTTTACGAACACCATCCATAAGCCGAAACCATTGCTCTGCCAATGATGGATGAACTGTTGTAGTTTAGCTTTCGATTGCTCTCGGGTCGGATAGACTCCATCCCACATGGCATTTACCACAAATGGATCGCTATGAAGCTCATGTAGAAGAAGCTCGTCGCTATGCGACGGTGGCCTTAGGATTAGGCGCGGCGTTTCTAGAATGTACATGAGAAGCTCCCTTCTAGCCATAAGTTAGAGCCGCACTTACCTCCAACGCGGCCATGATCTCCTAGCATGAGCGTCAAGGCCGCAGTGCTTGATTGAAGGCGTTCGACGAGGTTTATGCTTAAGGTAGCGAGGTCTACACAAATCAAGCTTTGGGCGCCTAACCGTGTCAGTGTTGACGGCACCTGGAAAGCCGGCCCGAAGGCGATAAAAAAATTAGGCGCCTCCTTTCAGAATGGAAGCAGGCGACGCGCTGGTGAGCGGGCGCCTGATACGCGCAACATGCTGCGGCGGCGTTTACGCAAGGGGTTGCTTACCCCAAGGGGGGGGTATGGTATTGGCCCAAAACCGGCTAACTACATTGTTCATTTAAAATACGCGCCTCCTTCAAGCTTAACCTGCACTGGTCACTTTGCGAATGCCCGCCAGTGGGTTCTTCAGCGTGCCGACGGTGTGCAGGTATTCTCCCGGATCACCGAAGTCCACCATTTGCTGGTTTTTTTGTATCTGCAGTCGATTCATACATCGTCGCAGAAATTCTGGAGCGAATAGGTCATGCTGCCTGTATTTTTCGTCATATTCCGGATGTTTCGTCTGGTAGCCAAGGATGGACTCGCTTACGAGCTGCCAGAAGTGTGTCGACGGAAAATCAAGATGTTCTTCGAGTGTTACAGCCAAGTAACGAAAGAAGCAGTCGAAAACGTCGGTGAAAATGAAGTCGTGCTTCATGTCGCGATTTACTTGAATGCAGATCCTCTTAATCTCCTCCGGCACGTTGAGATCTCCGCCTAGAATACGAAGCTCCTCGCCAATGTCTTTCATGATAACTCGCGTCGGAGCGTGATCTTTCATAACTAGAATTATATTTTCTCCATGTGCCATAAACGCTAGATCGTAAGCATAAAAGCAGTGGAGAAGCGGCGCCAGATAAGATTCAAAATAGCGGCGTAGCCAAGCGGCGGCGTCTAACCCCGAGGCATTGATGAGGGCTGTCACGAGTGCTTCACCATTGTAATCGACATGAAGCAGCGACGCCATTGTCATCAGACGTTCCCCTTCTTTCAACTGCCGAAGGGGGCTTTCCCTCCACAGCGCAGAAAGCATCTGCTTGTAAGGGGAGTCCTTCTTGAGGGCGGTGTTGAAACAACGATTGCGATAGCCAATCGTCGCGACCTCGCGAAGGATGCTGAAGCCGTTGGCGGCTAAATAGGAGTCACTGTCGAGCAAATTCTTCAACCATTCGTTGATGGCGGGCGTCGCCAGCATGTGTGTCGGTGACAAGCCGCGCATAAACCCCATGTTAAGTATCGACAGCGCCGTTTTCACGTACCGTTTATGCGGATCGCTTATATTGAAAAGTGTGCGGATCGATTGCTGGGCATGATATATGTCCTTCCCCTGGCCTAGGCAGACAATGTGCCGGTTGGCGATATCCGCCGCGAAGATAGTTGAGAGCCGATTGAACCATTGCCAAGGATGCGCTGGCATATAGATGTAATCGGTCGAGTTTAGTCCCTTTTGACGCAACGCTGCGTCGAACTGTTCCAGCGCCTGTCGACCGAGTTCCTCGTGCATGAGAAGGTCGTAGTCGAGCGTTGAAATGGACTTAAACGTTGCCATTTCTTTATGGACGGCCAGCCATATGAGTCTTATCGAACTGCCCACCTCCGGCGCATAGCGACTATAGTCGAGCGCGTCAAAGCCAATGCGACCGTTATTCGCGATAAAGGTCGGGTGGCCCTCCGTCATGCCAGCCTCAACGATCTGGTAATCGGCAAAAGCCAGTTCTGCGGCGGATATCTCTGTTTTGGCCTGCTTGTACGCGCTGCCATACAGCGTGCTGCTGATCTCCTGCAGGTAAACCGGCATCATCTCTTCCTTTATGCCAAGATGGCGGCTGAACTCAATAACAAAATCAAGCGCATCCAGGGGGGCCGGCCTGCCCTCAATCCTTTTCTCCAGAGAGCCGGCGTCCACTTGCCAGTGATCTAGCAGGAGGCGCCGAGCCTGGAACCAATACTCCAACCCAGGGGTCTCGCTTTCCAGCACATACTTCCCCCAGTCGCCTTCCATTCGCTGGAGTCGAGGAGCAATTAGCAACTCGTGTGCAAATTCGCTGATTGCTTTACGGATAAGGAGCCGGTTGGCCTTTGCCCATAAATGCGGTTTCAAATGCTGCGTTACGCGTTCGGCTAGGCTTATCTCATCGTCTCGGGCTGTCATATCACTCACGATCTCAACTCCTTCAGAACGTAACGGTGTAAGGTTCGCGAACGCGCCTTACACTCGTCTCGCCAAACTTCGACGTCGCACAAAATCCGTTCTATTTTTCATCAGAAAGGATAAGAAATACCGGACCTCTTATACAAGTTAATTTCTAATGTGTTGTGTACCGTTCGTCTTCGCTCGTGATAAACCAGCAATATTACCATCTTACTTATATAATATATTAGAATACCGGTTTCACCGGCCCTGGACGTCGTCCTTCATCTTGCAACGAGCAAGAAGTGTGTATTGATTTGCACATGCCGTACTGTCGTTCGATCACGTCAAGCGGTCGGTGTCCATTGTTTGAGCTCTCCGAGTGTCCATTTTTGCTGTCCGTCTCCATACAATCGCATACGTCTAAAGCGGAATTTCCTTTGCTTGATAAGCCCAGACTGGGTAGGGGGGACTGAGTGAATGCCTACTCCGCTGAAATGCTGTCCTGCACCGCGCCAATGCTGTCGCGTACGATCGACAGACCACGGCGCAGTTCAGCCTCGGTTATGGTAAGGGCTGTCATGAACTTGAGCACCTCACCATACGAGCCAGCGATCTCGATCACCAAGCCGCGACGAAAAGCTTCCCGGGAAATGAGCCCCGGCAATGAGTGGTGCTTTGGTGATACGAGTCCATACATCAAGCCGCGGCCTCGGACATTCAGAGCAAGGCTGGGGAAGTCGTCTGCGATCGACTTGAGTTCTTGAGCCAAGATGGCTGATTTGCGAGCAATCTCATCTTCAAACTTGGAGTCGGACCAGTAAGTCTCAAGGGCCGCACGAGCAGTGACGAAAGCATAGTTGTTGCCCCTGAACGTGCCGGTGTGCGCACCCGGCGTCCAGACATCAAGTTCAGGCTTCATGAGGACAAGGGCCATAGGCGTTCCAATTGCAGACAACGACTTTGACAGGGTAACGATGTCCGGCACGATCTCAGCCGCCTCGAAACTGAAGAATTTCCCTGTGCGACCGACACCAGCCTGAATATCATCGAGGATCATCAGGATCTCGTGCCGAGAGGTCAGATCACGCAGCCGTTGCAGCCATTCAACGGTAGCAGCATTGACACCGCCTTCGCCCTGCACTGCTTCTAGGATCACCGCAGCGGGTTTGCCGAGACCACTGCTAGGATCATCGAGAAGCTTCTCGAAATACTCGATCGTGTCTGAAGCGCCGAGATAGCCCTCGTACGGCAACGATGTCACGTGCGCGAGGGGAAAGCCGACAGCATCTCGGAACTTCGTGTTTCCGGTTGCCGCCAACGCCCCAGCGCTGACTCCGTGAAACGAGTTCGTAAACGAAACGATGTTTGACCTGCCGGTCACTTGGCGAGCTAGCTTCAGAGCCGCCTCGACCGCGTTCGTACCTGTGGGGCCAGTAAATTGCAATTTATAAGACAGACCGCGGGGCTTCAAAATAAACTGCTCAAAAGCTTCGATGAAGGCCTTCTTGGCGGTCGTAGCAAGGTCGAGCCCGTGCACAATTCCGTCGCGCGCAATGTAGTCCAACAACGCCCGCGTGAAGGCTGGGTTGTTGTGCCCGTAATTCAAGGCTCCCGCGCCTCCCAAGAAGTCGATGTATTCCCGACCGTCTGTAGCTATGAGGGCAGTGCCGACGCCTCGATCGAACAGAACTGGGAACGCACGGACGTAGCTCCGCACCTCAGACTCAAGACGATCAAAGATCGCGAGGCTTACATCGTTTGTAGGAGTAAACTGCTTCTTCATAGGGCGAGTCCTGAATTGTAGCCTGCAAAGGCATCAGCCCAAACTGTCTGGCGAAGGCCATTTCAATCGGTTCGAGGTTCGGCTTGTATGACGGCAGCATGAGCAGTCACACGCCTGGCCACGCCAACTCACGGCCCAAGCCAGTCGATCGCTGCGAGGTCCAACGTCACGTCCACCAGAGAACAAGATCAGGCCGCGCAAATCCGAAAAAGCAATTCAGCACTAGGCGACGCTTTCCGTCGCCTAATTGACCGGTAACCCCGTGAACGAAGCCGCCATCGATTAGGGCGATATCCCCGGTTTTGAGCTCGAACTCGCGGCAAGGGACGGCTTCCAGATAGGCTGCCGAATAGGGATATCCAGTGGTCTCCACACCTTGCGATATCCGGTCCGCAACCGTCGGCTTGTGGCTCCAGAGCTTCAGATTGCCGCCTTCCTCAGGCATGCTGGGATAGAGGTTGAGCGCTGCGACCGTATTGTGCGCCACCGCAGAAAGCTCGTAATCATCGCCAGCACGTAAGACTTGAGCGACGTCGTCGTGGGGATCCAAGGAAAATGTGCCTGTGCCCGACCAACTGAGGCCGCGACAAACATTGGCCTGGCCGTGTTCGGAACGGGCTAGCCGCAATTCGATTCCCTGGTTGTGAAGCTCTCGCTTCAACGCCCTGAATACTGCTCGAACCGGGTCAACCAAATTCTTAAAAAGGGCATCGACGTACGGCCGCGCGTTTTCGGCGTCTGCGAAATAGGTGGCTGCATCCTTCCTGTAGTGAGATGCGCCGACATATTGTCCGGGCACACCATCTTTACGCTCTCTGAGACCAGAGCTTCCAATAAAGTTCGTAGTGATCTCCTCGGCTACTTCGGTGCTGAAAGCTTGCTTGATGTGCAGAGCGGTGAGCTCACCTTTCAGGACCGAGATGATCTCCGCCGTGTTGATCGACCCGGTCCGTTCTTTGATCGAAACCGGCGAGATGGCTGGCACTTGAGATATCTGACTAGGCATTGTCTTGCTCCTGTAGTGCGTGTTCAAGGATGGTGATGCCACGATCGAGTTCGGCATCGGTGATGGTTATCGGTGGGAGGACTTTGATAACGTCGCGATTTGGCCCCGAGGATTCGATAAGAAGGCCATTTTCGAATGCGACATCGTGCACGCGGCCGACAACTGCCGGTGAACGGCATTTCAGGCCGGCCATCAGACCGCGGCCGCGCTTCTGTTCGATGTATCTTGGAAATTTCGCAACCAGGCGATCGAGGTGCGTTTGCAGCCTGACGGCTGTCCGCTCGACACCTGCAGTAAATTTCCTATCCGACCACATCTTGCACATGGCTCCTGCCGTCACGAAGGCGAAATTGTTGCCTCTGAAGGTCCCGCTATGTTCTCCGGGCTTCCATATGTCCAAGTCGGGTCGAATCAGAACGATGGACAACGGACTACCTGAACCGCTTAGGGACTTGGAAAGACACACAATATCCGGTTCGATTTTCGCGGACTCGAATGAGAAGAAATCGCCAGTTCGGCCCGCACCCGCCTGAATATCGTCGACGATAAAAACAATGCCGTGCGTACGGCAAATGCGCTGAATTTCCGTGAGCCAAGCTGCGGATGCGGCGTTCATGCCGCCTTCGGCCTGGATGGTCTCCAGAATGATTGCGGCAGGCTTTTCTATGCCGCTCCCCGGGTCGCTCAAAACGCTGTCGATGTAACTGGCGGAATCGAAAGCTTGGCTCGGATAGCCGTCATAGGGAACACGGATCACATCGTGGCGAGCGACGCCTCCCAGTTCCCTGGTTGAGGCCGAGCCCGACACCGCTAGAGAGCCGAGCGACATGCCGTGGAACGCATTCGTAAAGGCCATGACGCTCGAGCGGCCGGTGTATTTTCGCGCCAGCGCCAGCGCCGCTTCGTTGGCGTTCGTGCCGGTCGGCCCGGGAAACTGAATCTTGTACGAAAGGCCTCTGGGTTTCAGGATCCAATCGACGAACCCTTCAATGAAGTCACGCTTTGCCGCCGTATGCATATCAAGCGACAGAAGAATGTTCTCACCGACGAGATATTCAATCGCTGGCGCCATAATATCCGGATTGTTGTGCCCGTAGTTGAGTGCGCCGGAACCCACCAGGAAATCGATAAAGGGCTTACCCGTCTCGTCCCAGATCGTCGCCCCAAGGGCCTTCGTAAAGACGGTGGGGAACGCCCGGCAATAACGACGAACGTTAGATTCATGAGCCGTGAAAGCGTCGGTGTCCATATCAAGTCCTCTGCACATAGTCTTTCAAAGAAGAGAGCTGTTTAATGGCTAGTGGTTTGCGGCAGATGTTCGTCGCTTAACGTTGAAGCAGAATGCCGGAGGCAGCTTTGTTTGGTCTGGGTTTGGTCTGGTGATGCCGGCATCCTCATCAAATATTGTTGGGTTGCGTTGCCCTCCATTCGGATGCTTTCGAATGTGCTGCAACAGGATGGCTTCTAAAGCTTCCGCGAAAGCATCGCTACTATGGCATCAGGTAGTTGACGTACCCACCCTTCGCTGCCCATAGCGCTCCGGACAAATGAATGAGTCCAAGGAGATCAGCAGGGTCGCGTCGCCAGAGGTTGTGTCGCTCGGCGGTAGCGAAGCCGCTCGCGAGCGCGCTCCTCAATAGCGCCGTAGCGAGCGAGCGGCTTCGCGGCGGTCATCAATATTCGCCGTTCAACCTCGGGCTGCGGACACCAACCTGATTCAAGAAACTATTTGATGACCGATGACACAGCGAAAGCCACGCTCTCTTTGAGAAGAATGCGGATTCCGATCTCTTGCGCGATGACTGGCCCGAGCCGCCGGATCAAGAGGGCGGGGCCGCCGTGGACCCCCTTGACGGAAAGCCCGTTCGTAGGCCAGGCGGAAGCAACCGGGAGACGCGCTGGCGAAGGGCCGCATCGGTTTCGAGAACGTCCACTACCGCGACGGCAACCATCCCCGGCCGCAGCTGGGCTGCTGCCTTCAGGCGAGTCGAAAAGGAGATCGTCCGGGAGGGTGAAGGCGTTGACGAGGTGAGCCGTGAGTAAGCAATCAAGCTCTGATCGGGATCGACTAACACTGTTTCCATCCGACCGATGGTTGACCTGTGATCGGCGTTACCTCAAGCTAGGCAGGCCGACAAGCTCGGTTGGAAGGCGAAGACCTTTCGATGAGCTCGTCTCCGAAATGCTCGAGGCCCACTGCCGCGCCTACAGGAACATACTGGCGTAACGTGAAAACACGATGGCGTCGCGGGCAGGTGCATCTGTCGTGGGGCCATCCGCACTGCCAGGCACGCCCTCTCGGCCGGCATGCACTCAGGTCCGGTCGTTTGGGTCGGCGAATTCACACATCCTGCAAAGCAGAAAACCATCTGCTCCATTCATGCGGTCGACGATTTCGCGAAAAACTGGCTTTTCAAACAGAGCGGAGTAACCCTCATATAGAAGGTTGCCCAATACGTGACGCCGTTCAAAATCCATAGAGCACAGGGTAACGTCGCCGTTTGGAAGAAGAACATTCCGATACTGTCGTGCGTCCACGCAGGTTAGGGCTCCGACCACTGGCTGACGTGGTGCAACGATCTTAGGGTCGACGCTTCCACCCCTACTGCTCACCGGCCGCGCTTTTATCAGGGCTTCGGTAGGAATAATGTCGGCTATATCTGGGTGGGGCTCGCCCAAGGCCACGAATCGGATCAAGGGGATGTCCGCGTCGACGAGTTGACGAACCAGATCGCGATACTTGTCTCCGACCAGGCGGCTGTTCATGTAGGTGCCGTCATCGAAAACATGGACCACGAATACGCCCAAGCGCAAGGCTTGCAATCGCTGCAGGTCCTGCCCGTTCATTCCCACCAGCGTCGTAAAAATCCTGATGCCATGGCCTTTGGCGAAGGCGTGCTCCACCATTTCGGTACAGTCCGGATTGAGCCAAGGTTCGGAGTATCCCGCAAAACCAATGTCGACGGAAGTCGGTACGCGGGCCAGACACCGCTTGAAATCTTCAAGATCCAGATGACTCGCATGAGACACTTTTCTTTGCCGGACCGCGAACTTGTCCTGGGGACAATATGAACATCCTACGACGCATCCCGTGGTCGTCGTTATCTCCAAAACCCTGCCGGCTGTGTTTGCTGAGCGAAGTTCCGGTAAAATCACTGGTGATTACTCCCATCTACTTCCTGCGAAGCGCCACGATGGTGTGCGTGTGCCTTTGGCTTTCTGATACCGCCTGCTGATCTACCGAGGCAACGCAGACATCTACCCTTTTTGGCAGCCTAAGCCGCCCGGTTCACCGATTTGCCGGGCCGACCCTTCACAAACTTCCAGCGCGTCGGACCAGAGACAGCATTGCATCTTTCGAGGCATCACTCGCTCCGGAGATGTAGCCTCAACCGTTGGTCGCTGGCCCGTCGCCGAGATGCGCGCGCAGCACCCTCGAACCCGCCGGAGAGAAGCTTTCTGGATGCCGTCGATCATCCTTCATCGAGCGAGTTCCGTGTTCTCATGCGGGTCAGCCCTCACACTATATTGCCGCACATCGACCAGCAAAGGCCGAGCTAGTGCGCCTGGCGCGCAGTTACTGCGAGATAGGCTTCGAAAAGCCCGACAGGGCTAAGACGCTCCGCTGTATTGAACCCGAAATGTTTTCTGACAGCTGTCAGATTTTGGACACACATCACTCATCGTCAGTCGCTTAATACGGATGGTAATTTCTTCCAGGAATCGGTGACATTGAACACCACCCTGTCATGACCGCCCAATCTCAGCGAAGCGAACTCAGCATCGCCACCAGGACCAAGCCTGAAGATAAATCCGCCGTAGCAGCGTCAACGACATTTTGCTTTCGAAGCCGGATGGATTGCACGAGGTGATTCGCGCCGTGATGCAGGAGGTGCTCGAGGCCGAGATGGACGAGGCGCTGGGTGCTTCGAAGAGCGAGCGCACGCCGGAGCGTCTCGGCTATCACGCGCGCTACTACGGGCGGAGAACTAGCTGCGCACCTACGGCGGTTGGATAATCCCAAGGTTCAAAGCTTTTACAACAGCTACCGTTCTGCTGGTCGCATCCAACTTCCGCATTACATTTTTTAAATGGAAATCTATCGTATTTCGTGATCTGCCTAAAATAGTTCCTATTTCCCAAGATGATTTTCCTTGTGACACCAAATCAATGCACTCTATTTCTCTCGGAGACAGGTTATGAGCTCGTTCCGACGCAGTCGTAGTGTCGAACTTCGTAACCATCCGATGAAACCGCAGCGCGGCCATTTGCAGGTAGGTGATCGCTCTATTCTGCAATTCGCAGTCCGAGGATTGAGCAAAACTCACAAACCTAAAGCTGCCACCAGGGCCATGTAATGGGACGGTAACGCCTGACCTCAAGCCGAATGTTGCTGCTTCGTCCAAGACGCGGCGTCCATCTTCAGTTATGTTTTCATCAGTATACACCTCGCTCCATCGAAAGGGTCCCGCCTCCTTTCGACCTTTCTTGATGAGGGGGTCTATTTTGGCATAGCCCATTCTCGAGTAGCGCTCCTGCCATTCAGCAGGATAATTCCACATCACCACAGAACCCTCCCGGTTCGGCTTGAAAGCCCTCTCTGATGCGAGCGGCCCATAGGCAATCCACGGGCAATCGAAATTCAGCGCAAACGCAGACAACAGTTCGAACAACTGTTCGGATTGAGCGACATCATCAGTCATCTTGAGGAATAGGTCTAACTCCACCGCAATCCGCCGGAGTTCCATGATGTCTCCTTCATTGCGTTCTCATTGGTGCACAGTTTGCTCCAACCCAGCCTCGCAACATCCGAAGTCAACGGGACTCGAGCCGGAGTTCCTTCCGCCACCTGGAGTACCCTCAAGAGTCGTGCCAGCTTGCGAGCGAAGCTTCTCCTTCAGGTCGTCAATCGACGGGGGAGGTACCCAGGAGGCGAACCGACAGCACTGTGTCGGGGAGCGCACAATCCGACAGTCGAGCATTCGATTGACGGAATATGGGCAGGAAAGTATTCGCGGCGCGCTTTTGAAATCAGCACCTAAGTGCCGGGCCTGAGAAAGCTGCATTGCAACTGTACTTATTTGATCGAGGCAAGAACAAGCTCAAAATTCAATCGATACATCGACCTTCTTTTCCAATCTCCCGAGTTGAGCAGCCGTAGCAATCGTATCGACTGGATGGCGGCTGACTTTCTCCAGGCTCGGTAACCTGCTGAATTTGTCCTTCGGATGTTCCCGCTCAGTTGGCACGACTTTTGAACTCACCGTCGTGAGGCGGCAAGAGCTGCCCGCCAAAATTGATGCTGTTATGGGGGAGGTCGAAATTCCAGTTTTGTCTTTTATCGTCTTTGGGACCGAGCGTGTTGATGCGCCCGCTTGGAAACTATGAGACGTTTCCCCGTCCATGGGCGCGGCGCCACTTGTCGCGACGTTTTCGCCTTCACTGTTCGCCTCTGGAACAGGCAGCCGGCCCGGCTCGCGATCATCATGACCGCGATGCTCGCCTCCACGCTGGCTGACGTGTTGATGCCGCTCTATTCTGGCCGACTCATCGACGCTGTTTCTCGTGCTGCTAATGCGGCAGCACCAGCTTCGGATTCAGCTGTTGCAGCATTCTCTGTACCGATTGCATTGGCACTCGGTGGCATTGCCATGCGCCACGTCGCCTTCATTGGCCTGAGCGACCTGGTGTTGAAAATGATTTCCGACGTCGCGACCGAAGCGTTCCATCATGTGCAGCGCTTTTCGACAGACTGGCATGCAAACAGCTTCGCCGGCTCGACAGTGCGCAAGATAACGCGCGGCATGTGGGCGCTCGACCTCCTCAACAGCACGATACTCGTCACGCTGCTCCCGTCGTTTGTCATCTTGATCGGCTCGACGGTGCTGCTCGGCTGGCACTGGCCGGTCATGGGCGTGATCTTTGCTTGCGGCTCTCTCGTCTACCTTGCGTTTTCGATTTCGCTGTCGCTCGGCTATGTCGCGCCAGCGGCGAGCCTTGCCAACCGATGGGACACAAGGCTCAGCGGCGCGCTTGCGGACGCGGTCAGTTGCAACGCTGTGGTCAAGGGCTTCGGCGCAGAGGTTCGCGAAGACGAGCGGCTTGCAAATATCATGACGAAATGGCGGCACCGCGCGCGCCGGAGCTGGGTGCGCGGAACGATCATCGGCTCAACCCAAGGCGTAACTTTGGTTGCGCTCAGGGTGGCGGTGGTCGGATATGCCCTGCTTCTGTGGTCGCATGGACAGGCAACGCCGGGCGAGATAGCATATGTTCTCACGTCCTTCATCGTCCTGCAGGGCTATCTGCGTGATGCCGGCATGCATGTCCGCAACGTGCAGCACTCGGTTAATGATATGGAAGAACTGGTGGCCATCCACAATCAGCAGGTGGATGTTGCCGATCGTCCAGAGGCCAAGCCGATCCGGATCACGAACGGCCGTATCGATTTCGAGAACGTCCACTTCCGCTACGCCAACCATCCCCTGCCGCTCTATAGCGAATGTTCGCTGTCGATTGAAGCTGGCGAAAGGGTTGGGTTGGTTGGACCCTCCGGTTCCGGCAAGACAACATTCGTGAAGCTGATCCAGAGACTCTACGACCTGAGCGGCGGCCGGATCCTGATAGACGGTCAGGACGTCTCGGAGGTGACCCAAGAGTCCCTTCGTTCGCAGATCGCGATCGTGCAGCAGGAGCCGATCCTGTTTCACAGGTCGCTTGCCGAGAACATCGCCTATGGCCGGCCTGGCGCGAGCCAGGCCGAGATCGAGCAAGCGGCACGACTGGCAAGTGCCCACGAATTCATCGCGCCCCTGCCGAAGGGCTATGGGACATTGGTCGGCGAAAGGGGTTTGAAGCTCTCCGGCGGCGAGCGCCAGCGCGTGGCGATCGCGCGCGCCTTCCTCGCGAACGCGCCGATCCTTATTCTGGACGAGGCCACATCGAGCCTCGATTCGGAATCCGAGGTGCTCATTCAACAAGCGGTGGATCGGTTGATGGTGGGCCGAACCACACTCGTCATCGCACACCGGCTGTCGACGGTCCGCTCGCTCGATCGGCTGCTCGTCTTCGACCGTGGCCGCATCATGGAGGACGGCGATCATGCCGCCCTGATCAATCTCGATGGTGGCATTTACCGCCGCCTCTTCGAACGGCAGGCGTTGGAACTCGCGAAGGGCCTGGCCTGATCGCTAAACCGGCTTGCGCGATGCGCCGAGCCGTTGCCGGAGAGGGGTGTGGCAGTGACGAGCGGCGGGCGTTAGGCGGCAAAACCAGCACGGCCGGAACTGTCCGCCAAACGGGCGAGCGGGAATGCACCACGTCTAAGCTTCGGCGAATGCGCGCAGTTACACGCGGGCACCGAATTGTCGCGCCTAACGGCGCACGCACCAAAAGGGCGGGAATGTCGACGGCCCGGGAAGAGTGCGGCCCTCGCCGTTACCCACATTTCGCCAAAGGAAGCGAAGTCAACGCACATTGAGAGGGCGGTGCTTCCCGGCCGGCCGGGATCCCTGTCGCTGGCCCAACCTACCGCACGCTGGCCACGTCAACGGTTCAAAGTCCCTTCGGTTCGCAAAGTCGTTCCCTTGGAGACCCGGAAGCGCAGGAGCTCCGACCGCAGTCTTCGCTCAACTCTGGCCATCTGCTCCGGGATTGGATTCCGTTCCCTTGCTAGCACAGTGGCAGCTGAGCACGAACTCGCCGGCCCCGTGTCTTTCGATTACGGCCAACGGGCTTAGGAAGAGATTGGATTCGCCGGCCCTCTGCGGAGCGAATGAACAGTTCTACAGATCATCGACGTCCGCGAAAAAGAGCACGCAGCCGAAATAGCAGGCCTGAAGCAGCAGCGAACAGGCCAGCGTCGTGACGACTGCCACACGGATCGAATCCAAAGCGAAGTAAACCATCGACGCATTGCTGCACAGGACCAGCCCCACGAGCCGACAAAAAGATGAAGTGCAACGCCGTTCTCCTGGTTTTCGCCAGATCATGTTGCGAGCTCGTCGGCCGCAACATGCGTCTGGCAGTTCTTGGGGCAGACGCGGCCGCAGGCTCCGCAGCCTATGCAGCGGCCGGCATCATCGACAACCATGATCAT
>NZ_RZQL01000015.1:0-13032 GCF_003997935.1 Mesorhizobium sp. M7A.F.Ca.US.006.01.1.1 | reverse complement strand
CCTGGTTTTCGCCAGATCATGTTGCGAGCTCGTCGGCCGCAACATGCGTCTGGCAGTTCTTGGGGCAGACGCGGCCGCAGGCTCCGCAGCCTATGCAGCGGCCGGCATCATCGACAACCATGATCATGCGATTGAGCTTGCCGTCGAAATCGTCGTCCTCGTCATCGCAGGGGCCGAGGATTTCACCCGCATCATCAACGCCGTGAAGATGCATGACATCGCGCGAGCAGACCTTGAAACAACGGCAGCAGCCGATGCAGATTTGCTATCGATGGAGGTCAGGTACGGCGGCATCCAAATGGAGCCGTCACGGGTGGTGAATGTGCGCATCATCCTAAATTCTTCATTGAAGCGAGTTCTCTCTTGGCAACATCCAACTCGGCATAAACGGCTTGGGTTTTCTCGGCGACTTCCTGTATGTCGGCCCACTTGCCCGGCAGACCCTCGACAAGGTCCTGCAATGCCATCTTGGCAATAGCTGCACGCAACTGGAGCTTTCGGACTTTCTTCCTCATCTTATCTAGGTCTGACATAGATCCTTCCTGGAACAATGGTTTTGTTGATGCGCTCCATCTCGGGCTAGGCTTCAATGGCTGCAGTCGCATCGTCGACCAGTTTCGTACCGGCCTCAGCAAGTTTGCGGAAAGTCTCGAAGCCGAACCGGTGGACGTCTCGACAGAACGCCCAACCGCTGGAAGCCCGCAGGGGCTTCATTCCAATTATTGGCGACGTCGACACGCCGGAGCGCTCCTCGATCGCAAGCGCTACGGCGGTGTAAAACATGTCGAGCCTCCACAGCGCGTCAGGATCGGGATCGCCGCCAAAGGGTACCGCACGTTGCTGTTGCTTGGTGATGATGAACTCGGCCAGCAGCTCGGCATCCGAATGGCCTTCCCATAAGCCGAAGGAATCCTGAGTACGAATGAGCCGCAGGAGGCATTTGACGAACGGGGAAGCAAGGGCCTCGTCGTCATTGTTGACAGCAGGGCCAACCGGAGGAATTTCGTTGTTCGTCATTTCAGTCTTCGTCTTCGAGGTACGATTTCCTTTTCCTGCGATGCCCACTCCGGGTCCGCTTGCGTGGCCGACGAATGGCTTGGGCGGGCCAACCCCAAGAGTGCCCCGTGGCCGACCTCGACATGTCCACGAGTGCGAGACCTGCGGCGCGAATTCGCGGCGCACATCGTCTGCGCCGCGATCCGACCGGTGGTCAACGCAATTGAAATCCAACCTTCCGCAAGCCGCCGCCCTGCTGCATCGACATACTTGCTGCGAAGAGAGCTTCGATGGGCGGATTGGCCAGTGTTCAATTCCAATTGTCAGTCCCTTCGCGATTCTTGCTCAGGAAGTGACTTCGTTTTGAGTTTCGGGTGCCTTCTTTTGCGGAGCCACACAAAGATCCGCGTGACAGGCAGGCTCACCCGTGTAGTTGGCCAGTGCTTCGAGCAATGGGGTAAGATAGTACTGTTTGGTGTGGTCCGGAATTGGCCCCAGCCGGTCCACCGATTTCAGTGCCACCTCGATCAACTCGATTGCGCGATCTTTGTTGCCGCTCTCGTAATAATACTGAGCTACCGGGAGGTACCGGAGGTATTTAAACGGGCCATCGCCGTTCGGGGGATTGAGTGCCAGTATCTGTTCCGAGAGCTCGTTGCCCATCGCAAAGCGCTCCGCGCGCGGAAGATGGGAATTGTCCATCGTGGGATCGAAGAGTTGGTTGAGGGCCAAGGCCATCCACGACACCGCGTCGGACGTTTTGTCGATCGCGTCCTCGACCAATTCTCGCATGACCGGCATGCCGGTCTTGATGTCGCGCAGCTTGTGAAGCAGAAGATCCGCATGAATCTGCCGGAACTCACAAGAGTCTGGCATCAAGGCGAGGCCTTCTTCGATGGCCAAGAGCGCCGCCGTCCAATCCTCGGCCTGCATCGCCGGCTCAAGTTTGGCGTATATCGGCCCGGTAAGCGACATTTCGCGCGCTGCAAGTTGGTTATGCGCGATGCGCTTTGCATCGGCGGCTTTCGCTTCATAGCTGCTGCGCCAGCTGCCGTTAAGGACTTTCGGCAAAACGTCATCGAGTTCCGCCGGGTGGCCGATAAAAGCGATGTGGCCGTCGCGGTCGACCACGAACGAGGTGGGAATCCCAATCGAAGAGCTGGGATCCATCCAGAGCTTGTTCATTTCGCCAATGTAATCGAACCCGATACGATAATTCAGATTCGGGAACTCCTCGGTCAGCCAGGCATCCACGTTGGTCCGCGCCTCGTCTGCGGTAGGACCCTGTTCGCAGGCGGCAACTCCGACCGCCTCAAATCCGCTGCCTTCATATTTCTCCTGCAGTTCGATCAAATGGGGCATGGCGTCGACACATGGTCCGCACCAAGTCGCCCAAAACTCAACGAGGTAGACCTTGCCGGGCCGAAAGTTCGTGAGGGGCTCGCCACGCAGCCAGTTCTCCACTTTGATCGCAGGAGCCGGGGACCCCATACGCAGTTCCATCTTGGTGTCCAAAGTCATTCCACACCTTTCGTCTCTTTTGTCGCGGAATATTTTCCAGTCAAAATCGGACACGGTCTCGAGGGCATCGCTCCCTCTGGCTTGCTTCAGCGAAGCTCTCACCGTGTTGCCGCACATCAAGCTGCAACGGAGGTGCCAATTCCCTCAGCTCCGGTAAGCGGCGGGAAATGCTTTGAAATTCTCCACGAGGCCAAATGCGGCCGATTGTCGTGAACCCGACATGTCTTCTGCCGCTGTCGGGTTTCGCCCTATCACTCTTGAGAGCTTGGACGGCTCGCCTGTGATTAGACTGGCCTCGGCCCTCGAGCAGTGGCAGTTTGGCGCCAGTTCGAAAGCGCGAACTCGCCGGCTTGGTCCTCGTGCCGCCACCGCCGCGTGTGGATTCTTGCCCCGGAGTCAAAATTCGCCTCGCGGTTGCCAACGGCGGCATGCGCTCAATGCGCGTGGCGTTGAGCACCGACAGCACGTAATGGTACCAATTAGTGGATGCCCGTCGCTGCCTCCACTTCTCCAGCCAAGCGCTCGAACGACGCTACCTACCCACGTTCGAGCGCGACCGCGGAATCGCAGACTGCCGAACGTCAGCCGTTGCGAAAGGTGTAGCCGTACCCGTTGATCGCCGGTGCGCCGCCTAGATGTGCGTAGAGGACCCTCGATCCCTGTGGAAAGAAGCCCCTCTGGACGAGGTCGATCATCCCTTGCATCGATTTGCCCTCGTAAACGGGGTCCGTAATCATGCCCTCGAGCCGCGCGCACAAACGGATTGCCTCTTTGGTTTCCTCCGATGGAACGCCATAACCCGGGTACGCGTAGTCCATGAACAACACCACGTCTGCCTCGACAATTTCCGCTCCGAGGTGGACGAGCTTCGCTGTATTTTGGGCGATGCCAAGCACCTGCGCCTTGGTCTTGGCGGGCATGGCGGAGGCATCGATACCGATCACGTTGCGCTGTCGACCATCCTTGGCGAACCCGACGAGCATGCCGCCGTGGGTTGAACCAGTCACCGTACAGACGACGATATAGTCGAAGGCAAACCCAAGCTGCTCTTCCTGGGCACGCACCTCCTCAGCGAACCCCACATAGCCCAGGCCGCCGTATTTGTGGACAGAGGCGCCGGCAGGTATCGCATATGGCCTGCCGCCCCTTGCCTTGACTTCATAAAGTGCCTTTTCCCAGCTGCGGCGGATGCCGATGTCAAAGCCCTCGTCAACCAGGCGCACCTCTGCCCCCATGATGCGGCTCAAGAGGATATTGCCGACCCGGTCGTAGACAGCATCATCATGTGGGACCCAGCTCTCCTGGACCAGGAGGCATTTCATGCCGATCTTGGCGGCGACCGCAGCGACCATGCGCGTATGGTTGGACTGCACGCCACCGATTGTGACGAGCGTATCGGCATCTGACGCGATCGCGTCGGGCACAATGTATTCGAGCTTGCGCAGCTTGTTTCCGCCGAACGCGAGACCGGAGTTGCAGTCCTCGCGTTTGACGTAGATTTCCACCTTGTCGCCCAGATGCTTGCCGAGGCGGTCGAGCCTCTCGATCGGCGTGGGTCCAAAGGTGAGCGGATAACGTTCGAATTTTTCCAGCATGCTATCTCCAGCAAAAAAGTACCTGAACCTGCTACGCACCGGTCAGCCCAGGGGTATGGTCGCGTGTTAGCCGAACACAGATTCCCTATACGATCAGCTCAGTCATCAGAGGGTGACCAAAATTGGTGTGGGTCTGAGCACTGATCCTGTCATCCGCGCATCAAAGCAGCAGCACATGCTGGGCATTCGACCAAGCCGGGACACAGCTGAAAATTGCATTCCGCAGTTGATCAGAGTCAGACGACTGGTACCCGAGCTTTCCTGTAACCATCGGCATGCTGGCCCCTGTGGCGAGTTCCACGAGCGCGGCTAGAGGACTGCCAGATCAGAAAGAGCACGCGGCCGAAGTAGCCGGCCTGAAGCAGCAGCGAACAGGCCAGCGTCGTGACGACTGCCACACGGAGCGAATCCAAAGCGAAGTAAACCATCGACGCATTGCTGCACAGGACCAGCCCCACGAGCCGACAAAAAGATGAAGTGCACGCCGCTCCCCTGGTTTTCGCCAGATCATGTTGCGAGCTCGTCGGCCGGAACATGCGTCTGGCAGTTCTTGGGGCAGACGCGGCCGCAGGCTCCGCAGCCTATGCAGCGGCCGGCATCATCGACAACCATGATCATGCGATTGAGCTTGCCGTCGAAATCGTCGTCCTCGTCATCGCAGGGGCGAGGATTTCACCCGCATCATCAACGCCGTGAAGATGCATGACATCGCGCGAGCAGACCTTGAAACAACGGCAGCAGCCGATGCAGATTTGCTATCGATGGAGGTCAGGTACGGCGGCATCCAAATGGAGCCGTCACGGGTGGTGAATGTGCGCATCATCCTAAATTCTTCATTGAAGCGAGTTCTCTCTTGGCAACATCCAACTCGGCATAAACGGCTTGGGTTTTCTCGGCGACTTCCTGTATGTCGGCCCACTTGCCCGGCAGACCCTCGACGAGGTCCTGCAATGCCATCTTGGCAATAGCTGCACGCAACTGGAGCTTTCAGACTTTTTTCCTCATCCTATCTAGGTCTGACATAGATCCTTCCTGGAACAATGGTTTCTTGATGCGCTCCATCTCGGGCTAGGCTTCAATGGCTGCAGTCGCATCGTCGACCAGTTTCGTACCGGCCTCAGCAAGTTTGCGGAAAGTCTCGAAGCCGAACCGGTGGACGTCTCGACAGAACGCCCAACCGCCGGAAGCCCCCACGGGTTTCATTTCTATTGTCGGCGACGTCGACACGCCGGAGCGCTCCTCGATCGCAAGCGCTACGGCGGTGTAAAACATGTCGAGCCTCCACAGCGCGTCAGGATCGGGATCGCCGCCAAAGGGTACCGCACGTTGCTGTTGCTTGGTGATGATGAACTCGGCCAGCAGCTCGGCATCCGAATGGCCTTCCCATAAGCCGAAGGAATCCTGAGTACGAATGAGCCGCAGGAGGCATTTGACGAACGGGGAAGCAAGGGCCTCGTCGTCCCCGTGGACAGCAGGGCCAACCGGTTCATGAGGAATTTCGCTTTTCCCCAATTTCAGTACTCCTCTTGAAGGACGATCTCTTTTTCTGCGATGTGTGGTTCGGGCGCTTGCGTGGGCGGGGAATGGCTTGGGCGAGCCGATCCCACGCAACAGTGTCCCGTGGCCGACCTCGAGCACGTCCACCAATGCGAGACCTTTCACCGCGGCGCGAACGCCTGCGCCGCGGTTCGACCCGAGGTAAACGCAATGGAAATTCCACCTGCCGCAAGCCGCGCACTTTTGCGGCATCGACGTTATTGCTGCGAAGTGCGCCTGGGCGGGCGGATTTGCCGGTGTTCAATTCCAATTGTCATGCCCTTCGCGATCCTTGCTCAGGAAGTGACAGCGTTTTGAGTTTCGGAAGTCTTGTTTTGCGGAGCCACACAGAGACCCGCGTGACAGGCAGGCTCACCCGTGTAGTTGGCCAGGGCTTGGAGCAACGAGGTGAGGTAGCGCTGTTTGGTTTGGTCCGGCACTGGCTCCGAATGGTCCAGCGATTTGATTGCCACCTCGATCAACTCGATCGCCCGGTCCTTGTTGCCGCTCTCGTAATAATACTGAGCGACCGGAAAGTAACACCCGAATTTAAAGTCTCCATCGCCTTGCGGAGGATTAAGTTCCAGGATCTGTTCGGAGAGCTCCTTGCCCATCGCAAAGCGATCATCATGCGGAAGATGGGAGTTGTCGATCGTGGGATGGAAGAGTTGGTTCAGCGCCATCACCACCCAAGACATCGCTTCGAACTTTTTGTTGATCGCGTCCTCGACCAATTCGCGCATAAGCGGCAAGCCGGTTTTGATGTCGCGCAGCTTGTGAAGCAGAATATCCGCATGAACCCGCCGAAAATCAAAAGAGTCTGGCATCACGGCGAGGCCTTCTTCGATGGCCAATAGTGCCGCTGCCCAATCCTCGTCCTGCATCGCCGGCCCAAGTTTGGCGTATATCGGCTGACTCAGCGACGATTCGCGCACACGCGAGATTCGCTTTGCATCGACGGCTTTCGCTTCATAGCTGCTGCGCCAGCTGCCGTTAAGGACTTTCGGCAAAACGTCATCGAGAGGTGCCGGGTGGCCGATATAAGCGATGTGGCCGTCGCGGTCGACCACGAACGAGGTGGGAATCCCGAACGAAGAGCTGGGTTCCAGCCAGAGCTTTTTCATTTCGCCAGTGCAATCGAACGCTGTCCGATAATTCAGATTCGGGAACTTCTCGGTCAGCCAGGCATCCACGTTGGTCCGCGCTTCGTCCGCGGTTGCAGCCTTTTCGCAAGCTGCGACTCCGATAATCTCAAATCCGCTGTCTTTATATTTCTCCTGCAGTTCGATCAAATGGGGCATGGCGTGGACACATGGTCGGCACCAAGTCGCCCAAAATTCAACGAGGTAGACCTTGCCGGGCCGAAGGCTCGTGAGGGGCTCGCCACGCAGCCAGTTCTCCACTTTCAGCGCAGGAGCCGGGGACCCCATACGCAGTTCCATCTTGGTGTCCAAAGTCATTCCACACCTTTCGTCTCTTTTGTCGCGGAATATTTTCCAGTCAAAATCGGACACGGTCTCGAGGGCATTGCTCCCTCTCGCTTGCTTCAGCGGAGCTCTCACCGTGTTGCCGCACATCAAGCACGGCAAAGGGCATGCCAACCCTTCTTAGCTTCGGCAAGCGCCGGTACCGCCTTGAATAAGCGAGCCCTAACACGGCCAGCTGACGTTAACCTGAATGTCGGCTTTCGACGGCTCACCTTAGCGGCTGCCGTTTAGGAAGGTGAGAGTTTGGCTGGCCCGCTGGCGATAAGACCGGCTTCGGCGTCCTGGAGTAGTCGCACTTCGGCGATGGGGTCGAAAGTGCGGGAGAGGCTCGGTACCCTTGCAGCCACCGCCGCATGTGGCCCGGCGTCATAATTCGCGTCGCGGTTGCCAACGGCGGCGTTGGGCTCGATCCACGTGGCGTTGAGCCCGACAGCACGTAAAGCTGCATCGTGATTGAATGCCCTTTGCTGTTTCACGCCAAGCAGGAGTCGCGCGACGCTACCTTGCTCAAGCGCGAGCAGAGCGATCTGACGCCGTAGGAATATTGCTCGTCCCGCTTTTGCCGCCAGAGGCGGAAATCTTTCCTGAATGCCACCGCCGATCATCAATATCGACGAATCATATCCCGCTGCCCATTTGTTCGACTCCGAGGTCGGGCCAGCACTCCGTCAAGGGACGGTTGATGAACCCTAGATGCTCGGGATTGGCGCATGGCGCGCGCCGCAGAAGGCTGTCAAGGATGCGGCGCGCTCGCCAGGCCAGCAGCCCAAAGTTCGGATCAGCCAGCCCGCGCTGTCCAAGGCAGGCGTTCTGAACGAAAAGGCGTCGGTCTCGCGGTCCGTCCCAGTACACCGAAAAATCCTCGCCGATGGCGAGCTCATTGCCGATCTGTTCGAGGCGATCTGCGATCGGTTCTAGGAAACCCGGCAGCGGTTTCTCGTACCCGGTGGCCAGGATGACGATATCGGCGGTTACTTCTCCGATGTTGTCCAAGCCGCGTTGCAGCGTGAGCCTGTGCCCTGCTCCGGCATTGATGCAGCGCGACACGTTGCAACTTGGCCGCAATGTGATCTCGCATTGGTGTGGCTCGAGAAAGGCGTGGTGGTAGAGCGCCTGATAGACCGCGCGCAACTTGCTTTCTGAAATGCCCTCGGAGGCAAGCGCGAAACGCCGCAGGAACAGCTGTCGATGCACCTCGCTCATCGCAGCAAAACGATCCGAGAAGCATGGCGTGAACAGCCCGTTTGTGAACGCGTGGTCGTCGAAAGGCATCTCGCGCGTCAAGACCCATGTGATCGCCGCGGGCCGCCGTTCTTTCGGCCGGCCGACAAGGTGCAGTAGCAGCTCGGCTCCCGACTGTCCGCCGCCAACAACGCAGACATGCTTTTTTTGCACCTCAGGATTGATGTGGGCCAACTCAGATGAGTGGAACAGGTTGGGTCCAGTCCAGCCATGAAACTGAGGCGGAATTTGCGCCTGCTTGCCTATGTCGATGACGAGGTTTCTTGCATCAAGGACCGCGTTGTCCGTCCGCACGCGAAACTCGCCGTCAAAGCGGATTTCGCGAACGGCCTCGCCGCCACGGACAAGCGGATTCTTCTGGAACGCCCAGTTGAGATATTGGGCGAACTCGGCTCTAAGCACCCCGTGAAATTGCGCATTGAGGAAATTGTAAAGACGCCCGTTCTCGTGGAGGTAGTTTACGAATGTGTAGGCTGATCGCGGATTGACCAGAGTAACCAGATCCTGGAAGTGGCCGACCTGGAGCTCCGCGCAATCGAAAGCGCTGCCTGGATGTCCTCGGAAATCGACCTCCCGGTCCAGGAACAGTGCCCCTTGCGCAATCTCTTCCTGTATCTGACACGCAAGGCTCAAATTAGATGGTCCAGCACCCACACCAATACAAAAGAGGTCCACTTATCCTTACTCCTCTAGGAGTGTTTTCCAACTCAGCGGCATGTTGACGTCGATTGCCGGGCATTGAGCAATGCGAACCTCACAGGCATGCTTGAGCCGCGGTCCCGACTGAGAGGACAGCAAAAGCGTGTGCCGCCTTCCAGGTCTTGGGCTCAATGTCGGCGGCATCGACAGCGGCGCGGCGTGATCCGAACCCAAGAGCAGAAGGAAAGTGTGTGATGCTGTCGCGCGGCTCTTCCGGATCTTACGGCGGCTTCTAGCGCCGGCCTCCACCCCAGGAGTGGCTGTTTCCCTGCCACGACGGAAGCGGCTCTTTCTTTCGAGGGGCGTAACCATGGATAACGGCTCTTAATGCTTTCGGAGACTCCCATGCATGCGGCGTGCCGGATAAAGACCTGTCAAACCAACGAGTTCGCGCAGTTCCAGCTCGTCTGGAATCCGACATTGTCGCACGCCCGACGATCGGGCAGGGGAAGCTCCGCGGCAGCGGCCCTTGCACACCGCAGGCTGACAGGGACAGCCGCCGATTTGACGCGCGTCCGGGTACTGATAAGGGGCCTTCCAACAGGGTTCGCGCACGAGGCGGGGTCTCCTGGTACACCCGCCCTGTGGCTTGGCTGCGGTCTGCTGCAGCCGTTCGTCTTTACTGCCCGTTGCGGACGATCTCGCACGAGTTGGTTCACGAGAGCGTCGTGAAGCAGTCGAGGCGTCCGGTTTGGCTCTGACAAGCGTCGCAAGATGTTCGCGGATCCAGCCATGTCTCCGCAATCCGACCGGTAACCGACGACGACTTCGGACTGGTTGGCGGTCCTACGACCTGATCGGTGTTCCTACGGAGCTGATCAGCGAGCCAAAAACAGCGGCAATGTGGTCTTCCCAAAGCTCCAGCTCGGCGGACCGCCGAAAATCCGCTCACGCAGCCCACGGCTGCCATAAGCACCCATAACCATCATGTCAGCACAGATGTCGTTCGCGTGCTGGGTCAGCACTGTGCCCGCCGATTTGCCGGCGCTCTTAAGCAGGTCAACGGAGACCCGAGCACCGTGCCGAGTAAGATAGGCAGCGATGTCAGCTCCAGACTGCGCGCCTTTCCCGTTGTTTTGCGCCTTTGGATCGACCATAGCGACACAGACTTCCTTGGCAGCGGATAGGATACTAAGAGCTTCCCGAACCGCACGCGAGGCCTCTACACGCGAATCCCAGCCGACCAGCACGCGTCGAGGCGACAGCGTCGCCTTAACGCCCTTCGGCACGATGAGCACCGGCTTTCCGCTATCGAACAAGCAGCCGTTGACAACAGGAGGTCCGAGAGTCTCATCGTTGAGGAGGTCTCCTCCAACGATCGTCAGGTCAGCGCAGAGCGCCCGCTGTCGTGCCACTTCACCGAGGCTAGCCGGATCGCAATAGTCGGTGTCAACGTCACAGGAAAGCGACATAGCTTTCAGCCTTTTGAGGATATCCGCGGACCGTCTTTCCATTCTGGTCACGTCCTGTGAAAATTTCTCGATTTGCTGAAATCGATAGTTCGGTACTGCAATTGCCTGTGCACGTCCTGTATTCCATTCGGGGGGCGGAGACGACATCAAGAGCAATGGAGGCGGTATAATGAGTACCGATAGGTGCGCGCCGACCTCGGCACACAGTCCGGCAGCTGTTGTGAGGTCCTCATCAGAATGATCAGCACCCGTCACACTGAATATGCTTTTAAATTCCATTTGCCTGCTTCTCCTGGTCTTCGTTAGGAGCGCCTCAAAGCGGCAACACCGCTCTCAGGAGGAAGAGAGAGCGGCACCACGTTCGATCACCGATTTCAGTCGTCCGGCTTCTCGAGCGAGTAGCCGGCCGACCTGACGGTGCGAATGACGCTGCCGGGCAAGGCCGTTTTCAGCGCCCTCCTGATTCGGCTGATATGGACATCGACGGTGCGTGCACCGACATGAATGTTGGGCAGCCAGGCCGCCCCGATAAGCTCGTCCCGGCTGAAGACCTTGCCGGGGGCCTCAATCATAAGCCGCAGCACGTTGAAATCGATCCGTCCGAGATGGATGTCGTGGCCATTACCGCGAACCCGATGGGCATCGAGCTTCATCTCCAGGCCTCCACAACAAATCCAACTGTCGTTTTCAACCCCGTTCGGACCACGCTTGGTCAGCCCGAGCCTCGCCCGCAGGCAGTCGAGCAGCTTGGCCGGAGCCACCGGCCGCACAAAGCTCTCAACGCCTGCCTTCAAGAGATCGAGGTGCTGGTGCTCGGCGCCAGGCGCGATCAGGGCGATGATAGGCAGGTCGGTGGTGCGCGGTTCCCGCTTGAGGTGGGCGCAAATTGCGGACCCGTTTATGCTGGCTGGGTCGCAATCCAGCACTACGGCCTGAAGCTCCCGTTGTTCGGCCAAGGCCAGCGCAGCCTTCGCGCCGTCTGCCGTCTCACTGCTGAAACCGTCAACCTCCAGTATGTGGCTGTAGAGCAGATAGAACTCGGCATCTTGCGAGCAGATCAGGACCAGCGGCTTCTTCATCGGCGATACCCCAACAACCTGGTCGGCCTCGAGTCCCTGGATCGAGGGGACTGGCCAACATAGTTTCTCGGGTCCGTCATGATGGCCTTTCTCGAAAATCGCGCCCATCATGCCAGCGCCACGTGGGGAAAGGTTTCGATGACTGAAATCGCATCGTCGACCAGCTTCGTACCGGCCGTGGCGAGCTTCAGGAGCGTCTCGAAGCCAAACCGGTGGACATCGCGCAGCGTTTTGGACAAAACGACCAGCCGTCCGGTCGTGAAAAGCACCCGACCAAAACCCTCATGGCTCACCTGGATCATCGGCGATGCCATAAGGCCGCAGCGCTCCTCGATCGCAAGCCCGATGGCGGCGTAGTACTTGTCGAGCCTCCACAGCACGTCGGGATCGGGATCTCCGATGATTGGGATCCCTCGGCGCTGTTCCTTGGTAATGATGAAGTCGCCCAGCAGCTCAGCGTCCGCTTTGCGTTCCCACGAGCCATAGGAATCCTGAGAACGGATCAGCCGCACGAGGCATTTGACGAACGGGGTGCAAAGAGCCGCCTCGTCTTCGGCGACAGCTGGGGGGATTGCGGGGTCAGGCATTGGCGTCCTCCTCTTTTCAGTCCTCGTCCTCGAAGGACGGTTTCTTTTCGGCAATGCCCGCTCGCGCCAGCACCTTGCGCAGCCAAGGCGGAGGACACGTCCTGAGCATCATCTGCGTGCGCAAGAGCACCTGTGGGATCGATTGGGGCTCCGCCACTTTGATCGGGTGGATTTTTGCCGCGACAAGCTTGGCTGCCGAAGGGCCGCCAATTGCCAGACAAAACAGGATCTGACAGCCCTTGAGCGCATCCACCTTTGGCGTGATGCGATCATCGCGCTCGGCCCGATGCTCCCCGCTTTCATCGGACACGTCATCGAAGGCCACGGCTTCTACGAGATTCCATTCCTCGCGCGTCACGTCGTAGACAGCAAAGCGCCTGGCCGACCCGAAATGGGCGTTGAGGTCCTGCATGTCCTGAGTGGCGATCGCAACGCGCAATGCGCCCTTACGTCGTTCAGGCATCGGGGCGAAAACCTCACTACTGACCAGCGAGAGGCGGCGAACAGCGTTCATCGTGATATTTCTCGATTACGGAGTGGATCAAGCGCCTCAGGAGTGGGCGCGTGTTGGTTGGCCTGGAAGATGCTGGCGACCTCGAAGATCATGTCGCGGGTGCCCTGATAGAGAATTGCGAGCTTGTGCTGGCTGCCTAGTCGATCGAAGACCGGGAACCCGATGCGCATGAGCGGAATTCGGAGCCGCTCCGATGCTTGGCGCCCGTGCGAATGCGTGACAAGCAGGTCAGCACCGACGGCAAGACTTTCCAGATCGCCGAGATCGCCGATCTGAACCGAAACCGCCGGGACTTTCTCGAGAATTTTAGACCTGTCGGTCGTTGTGACGGCCGCGGCTATCTCGGAGCCGAGGCCAGCAAAGA
>NZ_RZQL01000160.1 GCF_003997935.1 Mesorhizobium sp. M7A.F.Ca.US.006.01.1.1 | reverse complement strand
CGCTCCGATTTCGCCCATCCCTGGCTCCGTCGAGGGCTGCTGCCGCTGCACTCGCCTCCTCTGTGAAAACCTCGACGTAGGAATTAAGCTTGCTATCGAGTTTTGCGATCCGCGAAAGATAGGCGCCCGTAATTTCCGCGGACGAAATCTCCCCTGTCGCTCGCATCTCGCTGAGTCGCCATGCCGGCAGAAAGCAAAGATCATCGGAATTCTTCAGGCCGCCAAACATCACCTAGTGCTACCTTTGAAAAGTGGACACAAATTGAGATTCACTCAGCCGGACCCAGAGAGCCGCAGCAACATGGTGGTACGAAAACCTATCGCGTTGGCGCTCGCTGTTGGAGCAGTCACAGGGTCTTGATCGGCCGCATCGGCGTTCCGTCCGCAAACCTTGAGAATCTGAACGGAGTCGGATCGACTATCGGGGTGCGCCCCGTGACCAGATCTGCCATCAAACGGCCCGCACCCGGCCCAATGCCAAAGCCGTGCGCCGACATGCCGGTGGCGACATGAAGGCCGGAAACCTGGTCAATTGCCGAAAGAGTGGGAACAGCATCTGGTGTGAAGTCGACGTAGCCCGCCCATCGCTGCTTTATGCGTGCGTTTGCGAAAGCCGGAAACCGCTTCGCCACCTTCACGAGAAGTTCATCTGTCCCAGAGACGGGAGTCGGATCGGCAACCCGCTCATATTCAAACGGGCTCTTGTCATCCATGGACCAGTTCTTGCTGGTCATCATTTCCTTGAAGAACGTCGCTCCGAACGACAGGTTGACGGCCCGTGTCGTAGTAAAGGGGAGAAACCGCGTCAGGTACCTAAACGAGTTCGGCACGAGGTCCGTCCGCCATAGGCCGCCGCCTATACTGTAGCCGCCATCGTCTCTCTTACGCCACCCGAACTCGTCCGTGTTTAGGTTTTGATTGGGTGCACCGGCGACCGGATAGGTCCGCAGAAGTGTTGAGCGGACGTTCACCTGCGGGAGATCGATATTGTGGCGCCGCAAGAAGAGGTTCGTCCATCCGCCGGCAGCGACGACCAAGGAGCGACATTTGATCGTGCCTCGTTCGGTGATGGCTGCCGTGATCTTCCCGTTTGTAGTCTCAAATCCCCTGACAGCACACTCTGTAAGCACGAATGCCCCTTTCTTACGGGCAGCCTCCGCGATCGCCGATGTTGCCTTCTGGGGTTCAGCCCTACAGTCGTATGGCGAATAAAAAGCGCCTGCGTTCTCGACGCCGTGGGGGCCGATAAGATCGGTCAACTGAGACGGGCTCAGAACCTGCGAGGTCAACTGGTAGCCCTCGAGATTCTTGTACCACTGAAGATGGCGGGTAAGCTTCTTTTCGGAAGACTCGATAAAGACCAGTCCGCACTGATTGAACCCGGTATCGCGACCTGTCCGCCTGTCGAGATTCGCCCAGATTCGTAGAGACTCCGCCATCAGCGGGATCTCACGCGGATCGCGCTGCGTCATCCGTATCCAGCCTAGATTTCGACTGGACTGTTCCTGCCCTACGCCGCCCTTGTCGCTAAGTGCGACTCGAAGGCCCGCCTCCGCGAGTTCCAGCGCCGTAGACGCGCCGACTATTCCCGCCCCGACTACGACGACATCGACTTCGGCAGGGAAGTCTTCATCACCCCGAACGGGGATTACGAACGGTCCCGGCATCTATTTCTCCCGATCAAGTTTCCGATGGTTCACCGGAGCTGCAACGTTAAATTACTGCTTCTTCGAGGAACGGTTCGTTGCGAGAAATGCGCTCGTAACAGAACGGTGACAAATCAAGTGTCTGGAAGGCGCCGTGTGTGATCAATTCTGACACCGCGCGGCCAACGGCCGGCGACTGCTGTAGGCCGTGGCCGGAAAAGCCGTTGGCGAACATGAAGTTTTCCAACTCAGGATGAAAGCCAACGATGCCGTTGTGATCCAGCATGTTGTATTCGTAGTGGCCGGTCCAACTGGTCTGAACTTTCAAGGCGTCGAAAGCAGGAATGCGGTGCCATAGTGCCGGCCAGATGAAGTCATCGAACTCCTCGAAGCGCATTTCAAAATCGTCGTAATCTGCAGGTCCATCGCCCTGAGGCGTATTGCCGGTAAGGAAAAGCTCGCCTTCCGGCCGCACGAAGGTTCCTGACAGATCGATGACATTGGGCATCTGGCCCGGGATAGGATTGGCGCTGGCGAAGACAAAACTGTAGCGTTTGTAGGGCGCAACGGGAATGGACAGGCCGGCCATTACAGCGACCTGTTGCGCGCGCGGGCCCGCGGCATTGACCAGTGTTCCACAGGCGACCGAATCGCCGGTCGCGAGACGTGCAGACACAACCCGCCCCTCGGCAAGCGTCAGTCCGGTAACAGCGTTGTCGATATATTCGACCCCGCTGGCACGCGCGGCGCGGCGAAACCCATTCATCAAGCCCATGGAATCGAACCAGCCCTCGTCGCGCGAGCCCCAGGAGGCACCGCCTAAATCTTCGACGTTCAGCCAGGGGAAGCGCTCCTTCAACGGACCAGGCTGGAGGAAAACCGTGTGAGCGCCAAGGCTGCGCTGTAGTCTGACCCTCTCCAACGCAGCCTCTACGCCTTCGGGCGAGCAGCAATAGAGATAGCCATGTTCCTTGAAACCAAGTTCGGGCGGCGGCTCATCCTTGTAGAAGGGCGCCATCCGCTCCTGAAAGCCACGAATGACCTCGATACCGAATTGGCTGATCTTCACATTGATTGGGTTGGAGTATTGCTGGCGGATAGCGCTGGTGGACAGCGCCGTAGATGAAAATTCGTAACTTGAGTCACGCTCGACCACGAGGATCGAGGCGCCGCCGCCCAGCGCCCGGCTCAGCCAGTACGCGGTCGACGAGCCGATCACCGCTCCGCCGACGATGACGATATCGTAGCCACTCCGCGATGGCGCTTTATAGGGAGGAATCGCCACTGTTCAGCCTTCAGTCTATTGGTTGAAAGAGGCGACCAAGACGTCCGTGCCGCGCGCCAGCAAACCCAGATCCGATCCGACGGCAACCATGGTGAAGCCGTCAGACAGATAGCGGTTTGCGTCAGCATTCGCCGGTGCCAGGATTCCGCTAGCCTTGCCTGCCTCGGCAGCGGCCTTGCGCACTGACGCAATGGCCTCCTGCACATGCGTTGCCCCTGGATTGCCCATCGCACCCATATTGGCGGAAAGATCGCCTGGCCCAACGAAAAGAACGTCGACTCCGTCGATAGCAGCAATGGCGGCCGCATTGGCCACACCAGTCTCATCCTCGATCTGAACAGCAAGAAGCTGCTGCTCGCCTGCCTTGGCATGGTAGCCGGCGATCCGGCCGAACGCGTTGGCACGATGACCGACGGAGAAGCCGCGAAACCCGCCTGGCGCGTACCTCGTGGCTGTGACGATGTTGCGTGCTTGGTCCGCCGTCCGCACATTAGGGACCATCAGGCTGCGAGCGCCGACATCTAAGGCCTGCTTGATCAGGTTCGCGTCGTCAGACGGCAGGCGCACAACAGCTTCACAGGGAAAAGCTGCCGCGACCTGTAGTTGCACCATAATGCTGCGCACGTCATTCGGACCGTGCTCACCGTCGATCAGAACCCAGCCCGCTCCGGAACCAGCGACGATTTCCGTGGAGAGCGCTGACGCCAACGAACACCATATGCCGATCTGAGGTCGCCCGTCTTTTAGCGCCGCCCTCAGCAAATTGACGCGCTCCTGCATCTGCTCGATCTCCGACTAAAAGAAAGATTGAAATTTGTATGATGTCCTATATCATACGGGAAGACAGCACCGCAAGATACTCAAAGTCCGGGGGTTGCATGAAAGTTGGGTTCATCGGTTTGGGCGTTATGGGTGCGCCGATGGCGCAGCATCTCGCCGATGCCGGACACCAGATCATCACCGTCCTGAACCGTTCGCCTCTGCCGAGCGACCTTAACGCTTTGGTGGTTCAATCTCCTGCCGAGGTGGCGCAATCGTCCGAAGTCATCATCACGATGCTGCCCGACACGCGCGACGTGCAGAGCGTGCTAATAGAACAGAACGGCGTGCTCCAAGGGCTGTCGGCCGGCAAGCTGGTGATCGACATGAGTTCTATCAGCCCGATCGCCACGGTGGAGCTCGCGTCTACGATCCGAAGGATGGGAGCCGGCTATCTCGACGCGCCGGTATCGGGTGGCGAGGTCGGCGCCAAGGCCGCGAGCCTCACAATCATGGTCGGCGGGCCGCTCGCCGAGTTCGAGCGCGCACGGCCGATCTTCGAT
Organism: Mesorhizobium sp. M7A.F.Ca.US.006.01.1.1; assembly: GCF_003997935.1. GTDB lineage: Bacteria > Pseudomonadota > Alphaproteobacteria > Rhizobiales > Rhizobiaceae > Mesorhizobium. Next base: position 12,401 of record NZ_RZQL01000160.1, on the reverse strand, counting down.
AGGCTGGGCAAGAACATCACCCTGATCGGCGAAAAGAATGGCGACGGCCAGACTTGCAAGATTGCGAACCAGATCATCGTTGCACTCAATATCGAGGCGGTTGCCGAAGCGCTGGTCTTCGCCAGCAAAGCGGGATGCGATCCAGCAAAAGTGCATAGCGCGCTGATGGGCGGCTTTGCGGCATCGCGCATTTTGGAAGTTCATGGCAAGCGCATGATCGAGCGCAGTTTCAGCCCGGGCTTTCGAGTCCGGCTACACCAGAAAGACCTCGGTCTGGCGCTGGAGAGTGCACGGGCGCTTGGGGTTGCCCTGCCTAACACCGCAACCGCTCAGCAACTGATGAATGCCTGCGCCGCGTGTGGAGGCGCTGAAGCGGATCATTCGTCACTAGTTCGGGTGCTTGAGTTGCTCAGCGACCATCAATTGTCGAAGGGAAAGGACTGAGAAGATGCGCGGAACTGGCAAAGCGGATGTGTTCGTCATGCTGGCCCATCCGGTGAGCCATGCAAAAAGCCCCGGTATGTTCAACGAACTCTTCGAGCAAAAAGGCCTCGACAGTCTAATGGTGCCGATGAGCTGCAGACCAGAAGATTTCGATACGTTCTGGGCAGGCCTGACGGCGGCCGAAAACGTGCGCGGCGCCATCATCTCAGTGCCTTTCAAGGTTGCTGCTTATCACAAATGCGCCGGCGGTCATGATCGCGCAATGCGGGTTCAAAGCGCGAACACGGTGCGTCGTCTCGCGGACGACAGCTGGTACGCCGACAATTTCGATGGCGTCGGCTTCATCGCTGCGCTGAAAGCCGCCAACTACGATTTCACCGGCCGCAAGGCGTTGCAAGTCGGAGCGGGAGGAGCAGGTGCGTCAATCGCCTGTTGTCTTGCCGAGGCTGGTGTCGGGGAGATCCACCTGACCGATGTCGATCGCAATCGCGCCGAACATGTTGCCGCACTTGCTGCTAAGGCGTTCCCCGACTGTCGCATCACCGTCAGCAGCGCCGATCCGTCCGGAATGGATCTGGTCGTCAACGCAACGCCTGTCGGCATGCACGCCGGCGATCCTTTCCCGCTCGATGTCACAAGGCTGACGCCCAGCATGACTGTCGTCGATATCATCATGGAGCCTGCGGAGACGGCGCTGCTCAAGAAGGCTCGGGAAATGGGATGCAAGGTGCAGCCCGGTCGGCCGATGATGGACTATCAGGTGCGCGGCATGGCCGAATTCTTCGACGTCGAACGAAAGGAACGCCGCAATGGCTGAAGCAATGACGGCAGTCGTCATCGGCGGAACGGCCGGCATCGGACGCGCGATCGCGCTACGCTTCGCGGGCGACGGCTATCAAGTCGTTATCGCGGGCAGGCACGCTGAACGGGGCAAGAAAACGGCTCAGGCCTGTGGGATTGCTGGCGCCCCGAGCGCACTTTTTGTCCAGGTCGATGTTGGCGATCCCACCTCCGTCGAAGCGCTCGGAAGCGAAGTCGCGAATGCGCTCGGCGCCCCCCAGGTCGTTGTAAATTGCGCCGGCATTCTGCAGAGCGGCAAGCACGTGCTCGACCAGGCGTTAGACGAGGACGAACAGATGTGGCGGATCAACTATCGCGGCACGCTAGTAGGTTGCCAGGTATTTGGTCGGCTGATGTCGGCTGCCGGTCGCGGAGCCATCCTAAACGTCGGCTCGCTAGCCTCCTTCGCGCCGCTGTCACTGCCGGCTTACACACCCGGAAAGCATGCCGTGTTGGCGCTGACGCAAATCCTTGCTGCCGAGCTTGGTCCGCATGGAGTACGTGTGAATGCCGTGGCTCCCGGCTACACGCTGTCGGATGGACTGACAGCGAAGATCGCCCAGGGCGAGCGGAACCCGGAAGCGATACAGGCCACCACAGCGCTGCGCCGCTTCGTCGAGCCGCGCGATATCGCCGAGGCAGCGCTCTTTCTTTGCTCCGATCGCGCCGCCTCGATTACCGGCGTGACCTTGCCTGTCGACGCCGGCTGGCTGGTTCAAGCGCCCTACGCGCAATACCTGCAGGGCAATCCTATCCGGCGCGCGCCGGCAAGCTGACGAGAGAAAACTATGACCGCTATAAAACGTTTCGAATTCGACACCCGTATCCACCACGGCGTCATTCACAATGGCACTCTTTACCTGACCGGCCAGGTCGCCAGGCCGGGCCAGTCGGCGGCCGACCAGATGCTTGAGGCCTTGACCAAGATCGACACATTGCTGGCCAAGGCGGGCACCGACAAGACCCATATTCTTCACGTTCAGATGTGGCTGGACGACGTCAGGGATTTCGACGAGGTCAATACGGTATGGGACGCCTGGATGCCAAAGGAGCACGCACCCGCGCGCTCCTCGGGCCAAGCACGCATGGCCAAGCCCGGAATGCTGGTCGAGCTGATCGTCACCGCGGCGGTTTGAATGGTCATGCCGACTCGGGCATCACGCGAATCTGGCCAGGGATCGAGGTAGATTGATGACAAAACGCAAGCCGCTTTCCACCGTCGTGGCGGAGAGCCTGTCCGAAAAGATCCGATCAGGATCGTTGCTTCCCGGCGCGCAACTGCCGACCGAGGCAGAGCTTTGCGCCGAATACGATGTCAGCCGCACGGTGGTGCGGGAAGCGGTGGCGCGGCTGCGCTCTGACGGCATGGTGGTGCCGCAGCAGGGCCGCGGCATGTTCGTCAGCGAAACGCCGGCGCCGCGCAATTTCTCGATCCCGGACGAGGCGTTGAGGACCTTGCCGGAAACCATCGCTCTGCTCGAACTGAGGTTGAGTGTCGAGGTAGAGTCCGCCGGGCTCTGCGCCGAACGGCGAACCGACGCGGAAGCGAGCGGCATCCGAGCGCTGATGGAACAGGTCGACGCCCAGCAGGCGGATCCGGCTGTCGTCCAGATCCACTACGACTATGATTTACACCTGGCGATCGCCAGGGCGGCACGCAACGAATTCATCCACGGTTTCCTGGCTTATCTCAGGCCGATGATCGTTCCCCGCTTTCAGCTCGGCTACGTGGTCACGCCAGAGCGCAAGGACAGCTACTACACGCGCATCCACAACGAGCACAAAGCCATCGTCGACGCCATCGAAAGACAAGATAGCCGCGCCGCGCGCCAGGCCATGCGCAAGCATTTGCACAATAGCCTCGGGCGTGTGCGCGCGCTGGCCCGGGCTTCCGGCGTCGAGGCGACAGAGGCGGAGCAGAAGGCTGCCGCGGCCTTGCTTTTCACCGACATGAAGAGGCCCGCCCCAACCGTCTGACAAGGGACAATGCCTTACAAGGCGAGGGTTAATATCCAAGGCAACCGAAAGCTCATCTTTTCTTTTTGCTGGTTTTCTTGGTTTCGCAGGATCGGTCAAGGCCGCACACTGACGCCGTATAATTGGAGAGCTTCACGTGACGACAGCCTTCATCACAGGTGCGACGAGCGGCATAGGCCGGGCCATGGCGATCGCACTGAGCGACGCCGGCTATGACGTCTATGCGGTCGGGCGCAGCCAGTCCGCGCTCAAGGAGTTGCAGGCGGAACGATCCGGCATCGTGCCCATCGCCGTCGACGTCACCGACCGCGAGGCGTTGGAGGCGGTTCTTGCGGATCTGACCATCGATGTGCTGATCAACAATGCCGGGATCATGCCGCCGCTGTGCAATTTCGCCGACATGAAGATATCAGACATCGACACCACGCTGGAGGTGAACCTCAGCGCGGCGATCATGCTCCCCCGCCTCGTCGTTCCGCAGATGCGCGAGCGGCAATCCGGCCACATCCTGTTCACCGGCTCCACGGCAGGCCACGCGGCCTATTCCAACATTGCCGTTTATTCGGCCACCAAGGCGGCGATATCAGGCTTTGCCGCCGCGTTGCGCGCCGACCTCTCCCCATCAGGCATACGCGTCACCGAGATCGTCGCCGGCCGTGTCGAGACGCAGCTCTACCAGGACATCCTCGACGCCAAGGCGCGCGCCGCCATGTACGCCAGCAAAGTGGTGCAGCCGGATGATTTGGCCAGAATGGTCGTCGCGGTACTCAGCCTGCCCGTATGGGCTGACGTTACCCGTTTCGACATCATGCCGACCTGGCCGACCTCGCCAAGCGGCACCAAGTAAGGAAACTGGAATGAAGGATCTTCCCGTTCTGATCGTTGGCGGCGGCGCCGGCCTCGGCGCGCTTTTGGCACAAATAGCGGTTGATGCCGGGGCGGCAAAGATCGGCATCATCGACATCAACCAGGACGCCACCGAAGCCGCTCTCGCGCCGGCAAAGGCTAACGGCCTGCCCACCGCGACCGCCCCATGCGACATCCAGGTCGGCCCTCAGTGCCACGCCGCCTTCGACGCCATCGTTTCGAAGCTCGGGCGTATCGACACGCTGATCAATTGCGCCGCGATCTATCCTCGCCGCCCGCTCCTCGAGATCAGCGACGCCGATTGGGATGCCTCCAATGGCATCAACATCAAGGGCACCTATCACATGATGGTGGCAGTCGTTCGCCACATGCAGTCGCAGGAGCCGAAGAGCCATGTGCGCGGGCGGATCGTCAACCTGACCTCTGTCGACGCTTTCAAGGCACATCCGCAGAACGCCCACTATGCGGCAACCAAGGCCGCCGTGGTCAGCCTGACGCGCTCCTTTGCCCATGACGTCGCAAAACATGGAATCCTGGTGAATTCGGTAGCCCTCGCAGGCATGGCTACGGAGCGGGCCAAGGCCCTCGGCTTCCTCGAGGAACTGGCCAAGGCAAGTCCGCTGGGTCGCGGTGCCGAGCCTACGGAGATTGCCGAGTGGGTTCTGATGACGGGTGGCCCCAAATATACTTACATGACCGGAGAAAACGTAATTGTTTCAGGTGGTTATATCTACGCGTGAGGCGGCTTTCCGCAACCGGCGGTGGCTGAATACAGCAGTGCATGATCAACGGAGCCTCGAGCGAAAGGAGCGGAATTTTCGATGACCGGCAAGCTGCGCCTTCCGTCGCTGAACGCGCTTCGCGTCTTCCACGCCGTGGCGCAGCACAAGAGCTTTCGGCAGGCTGCGGATGAATTGCTGGTCACGCCGCAAGCAGTCGGCCAGCAGATCAAGCTTCTGGAAGACACGCTCCAGGTGACGCTGTTCGAGCGAAAAGGCCGGTCGATCGAACTGACCGAGTCCGCCACCCTGCTATCGCACTATATCAAAGCCGGCTTCGACGAGTTTTCGGAAGGTGTGCGCCGTGTCACCAAATCGACCTACCGCGACCGCATCAACCTGAATGCAAGTCCTTATTTCGCCACGCACTATCTGCTGCCCAGGCTTTCGCTGTTCCGGGAAATCCTGCCGGGCGCGGATCTGCGGCTGACGACGATGGTCGACCTGCCCGATTTCGGGCGTGACGATATCGATATGACGGTGCAGTGGGGCTACGGCAACTGGCCAGACTACGAGACCACGCTGTTGGTGCCGGACCCGAAAATTATCTGCTGCACACCGGCGATCGGCGAAAAGATCAAGTCGGCGCATGAGTTGACGCGGTTTACGCTGCTCGACACGGTCAAGGCGAAGCGCCTGTGGCCAGACATATTGCGGCATCTCGGCGTCGAGCTGACGGAAGGCGACCGCAGCATCAGCTTCGACGATGCGGCGACCATGCGCCGGGCGACCCTGCAAGGCATCGGCGTGGGCCTGGTTTCCGTCATCGACGCCGAGGAGGATTTTCGGACGGGCACGCTGATGGCGCCCATCGGCCGCGACGCCATCGCCGATATGCGACCGGAGGAAGTACCCGGCTTCTATCTTGTCGTCCCGCGCGGGCATCTGCGCGTGAAGGCAGTGGCCGCCCTGCATCGATGGCTGGCCCAGCAAGACTGGCGAGGCGACGTCACGATCCCGTTGCACAAACCGACCCGCTTTCCGAATAGGACGCGGCTTCGAGACCGAGCCTCGGAAGTTTCTTTCAGGGCTCCAACAACAAGAAACGGAACAATCTCAACAGTGGAGACAACACCATGACAACGATAAAATGGGGGGCTGCGGCCCTGGCCCTTGGCCTCGTGCATTTTTCGGCGCCGGCGCAAGCCGCCGGTGGCAAGACACTCGAAACAGTCAAGGCACGCGGTGTGCTGAATTGCACCGGCCATGACGGCTCCCGCCTCGGCTTCGCCGAGGTGGACGACAAAGGCAACTGGAGGGGTATGGACATCGACCTATGCAAGGCGGTAGCCACGGCCGTGTTCGGTGATCCTGCCAAGCTTAAGGTGGTACCGATCAGCTGGGCCCAGCGCTGGCCGGCGTTGCAGTCGGGCGATGTCGACATCATCATCAAGGCATCTGGGGGGACGCTTAGCCGCGACGCCGAACTCGGGTTGCAATTCTCGATGTCCTACTACCTCGGCACGACCAAGGTGATGGCGCACAAGGAACTCAATCTGAAATCGCTAAAAGACGCCAACGGGGGCACGATCTGCATCGCCGCAGGGACGAGCATCCAACAGCAGGTTGCCGCCTATTCGCAGAAGATCGGCATCAAGCTGGAGCCCGTGCTCATCGAAAAGACCGAGGAACTCGAACAGGCCTATTTCTCGGGTCGCTGCGACATGTATGCCGAGACGGGGCCAATACTCGCAATCGCGCGCGTCGCCAAAGGCAAGGTCGACGACCATGCCATCTTGCCAGACGTGATCGCGGTGGAGCCTGAAGTGATGATCATGCGGCAAGGCGACGACAACTGGGTCGACATCGCCAACTGGACGCTCTCCGCCTTGCTCTTCGCTGAGCAGGAAGGCATCAACTCCAAGAATGTAGCCGAGATCAAGGCCAAGCCGACCTCGCCGCAGGTGGCCAAGTTCCTGGGCGTCACGCCAGGCATGGGCAAGGGTCTCGGGCTCTCCGACGACTGGGCCTACAACGTGATCAAGAAGGTCGGCAATTACGCCGAGATATTCGATCGCGACCTCGGCAAGGATTCACCCTACAAGATGGACCGTGAGCTGACCAATTTGTGGAACAATGGCGGTGTCCTGTTCCCGCTGGTCATCGACTGAGCCGGTCTTAACGCATCCTGTTGCAACCTCTGCCCGGCCTTGGCCGGGCGGAGCCGACGGCAATTTCGAGGGAGATTGATCGATGGTCAGCCTGCTGAGAAATCAGAAGGTCCGCAACGCGCTGTTGCAGGTTCTCTATGTCGGCTCGATCGCAGCCCTGGTGCTTGCCGGAGTTGTGATCGCTCGGCGGAATCTGGCCGAGCAAGGGATCACCTCCGGCTTCGACTTCCTGTTCAAGTCGACGGGCTGGGACGTGAACTTCACGCTGCTGCCGGCCACGGCCAACGATCCTTATTGGTGGTTCTTCCTCATCGGCATCACCAACACACTGTTCCTGGGGACCGTCGGCCTGATGCTGGCGACGATCGTCGGCACCATCGTCGGCCTGGCACGTACCTCCTCCAACGAATTGGCGCAGCTGCTCGGCCGCACCTATGTCGACATCTTCCGCAATATCCCGCTGATCCTACAGGTCTTCTTCTGGTACGCGCTGATCACGCATTTGCCGCCGCCGCGCGCCGCGCATGAAGCCTGGGGCTTCTTACTCACCAGCCGGGGGCTCTACATCCCGTTCCCGAGTGTCGGCGGCGTGACAATGGCGCTGGTCCTGGTTGCCCTCGTCGCCGCTATCGTGCTGCCGCTCTGGCTGGGCAGCACATCGCGGCTGAACCAGGCAATCGGCCAGCGGCGTGGCACCCAGTTCGCGAGTGCTGCGGCAGCGCTCGCCTGCGCGGCGATCGTTCTGGCGGTCGGCCGCCTGCCCGACGTGCCGTTCATCGACTTTCCGGCGCTGCAGGGCCTGAACCTCAGGGGCGGCCTGCGCATTCCACCGGAGTTTTCCGCGCTGGCCATCGCCATCGCGATCTATGGCGGCTCCTACATCGCCGAGATCGTGCGCGGTGGCTTCAAGTCTGTCGGAAAGGGGCAGATGGAAGCGGCGCTCTCGCTGGGCCTGAGCCCGTGGCGGGTGTTCACGCTGGTGCGGCTGCCGCTGGCGCTGCGCGCCATGCTGCCAATCCTCGCCAACCAATATGTCTGGCTGATGAAAGCGACCACCATGGGCATCGCCGTCGGTTTCACGGACTTCTTCATGATCGTGGCGCTCACCATCAACAATTCAGGCCAGACGATCGAAGCGATCGGCATCCTTATGGCCGGCTTCCTGGTCATCAATCTGTCGCTCGCTGCAATCTTCAACCGTATCAACAATGCGATTGCCCTTAAAGGCAATCGGTTGCGGAGCTGAGCCATGAGCGAGATGGCCCCGCCGCGCCCCACTGCCCTGCAGGATTTGAAGCGCCGCTTCTTTGCAACACCCATGCAGGCGACGGTATCGCTGATCTGCTTGGGCGTGATGGTGTTCGTCGTCTGGAAGCTGCTCGATTGGGCTCTGCTTTCTGCCGTCTTCGACGCAAGTAAGGGACCGGACGCCTGCCACGCGGCGCGCGGCGCGTGCTGGTCGGTTATCAATGCGCGCTGGCGCCTGATCATGTTCGGCCTCTACCCGTTCGAAGCTCAGTGGCGGTCGGCCCTGGCCTGCGTGGTCGTCGTCCTAATGACGTTACTCAGCTGCCTGCCGGCGTTCTGGACTGGCACTCGCCTCGGTTTTCTCTGGGTCGCCGGAACACTTTCCTTTTACGTGCTGATGAAGGGCGGCATCCTCGGCTTGCCTTACATCGGTGAAGAAATGTGGGGCGGACTCGCGCTGACCCTGTTCATCTTCGTCACTACCTGCCTGATCGGCTTCCCGCTGGCGATCTGCCTGGCCTTGCTGCGCCGGTCGGAACTGCCGTGCATTTCGCGCACCACCGGCCTGATCATCGACGCGGTGCGTTCACTGCCACTGGTCTCCATCCTGTTCACCTTTGCCATCGTACTACCTTTTGCATTGCCGGGCTGGCTGCAGGGCGACAAGCTCTACCGCGTCATCATCGGCATGGCGCTGTTCTTCGCGGCCTATCAGGCCGAGATTGTCCGCGGCGGCATGCAGGGCGTTCCCACGGGACAGGAGGAGGCAGCCATGGCGCTCGGCATGAGCTACCGGCAGCGCATCGGCCGCGTTCTTCTGCCACAGGCCATGCGCAACGCCTTGCCAGCAACGATCAACCAGTTCGTGGTCGCGTTCAAGGAGACCTCACTGGTGATCATCGTCGGCTTCTTCGAGATCCTGGCTTCCGGCAATGCCGCCTATGGCACCGGCGAGTGGCGCTTCGCCTATGTTGAGGTCTACGCCTTCATCGCCTTCATCTACTTCGTCTTCGTTTTCAGCCTGTCCCGCTACGGCGCCTTCCTTGAACGCCGCATGTCGGTCAGCGAACGATAGGGAGGCGCGGACGTGATTTCAGGCAAGTCGACCCAATCGGCCGGACCTGCGGTCCTGATCGAAAACCTCGACAAATATTACGGGACGTTCCACGCGCTGCGAAAGGTGAACCTGTCCGTGAAGCGCGGAGAGAAGATCGTCATCTGCGGCCCCTCGGGCTCCGGCAAGTCGACCATGATCCGCTGCATCAATCGTCTCGAACAGCACAATGGCGGCCGCATCACAGTGCTTGGAACCGAGCTCAACGACGATGTCGGCAACATTGACGGGATCAGGCGGGAGGTCGGCATGGTGTTCCAGCACTTCAACCTGTTTCCGCACATGACGGTGCTGGAGAACTGCATGCTGTCGCCGATGATTGTGCGCAAGCAGCCGCGAGCGCAGGCAGAGGCAACCGCCCGGCACTATCTGGAGAAGGTCCGCATTCCCGAGCAGGCCATGAAGTTTCCCAACCAGCTTTCTGGCGGCCAGCAGCAGCGGGTGGCGATCGCGCGGGCGCTGTGCATGCAGCCGCAGATCATGCTGTTCGACGAGCCGACCTCGGCGCTCGATCCGGAAATGATCGCCGAAGTGCTCGACGTCATGGTGACGCTCGCCTCCGAAGGCATGACGATGATCTGCGTCACGCATGAGATGGGCTTTGCCCGCCGGGTCGCCGACCGGGTGGTCTTCATGGATGGCGGCGAGATCATCGAACAGTCGCCGCCGGAACAGTTTTTCAGCGCACCGAAAAGTGATCGTACCAAGCAGTTTTTGGCGCAGGTGCTGGGACATTAGGCAGCATTCGAATGCAGAATGCTCCGAAGCCGCACAGCATCAGATCTCCCGAGGATTTCCATCGCCTCATTGCACGAGAGTCTCGTGCCGAAAGGCTGGCGCGTTTCCCAAGCCGCTGTCGGTGCTGGCTACCGACATGACGGCAGCTTTGCGAGCGTGGCCTGCTGCACCACGGTCGCTATCGCCTGCCGCAACGCAGCTCGGTGCAGTGCGAGGGTATAGCGCGGTTTAAGGGCGCACTCGATCACTGGCCACGATGAGTCAAGCTGTGCTGGTACGTTCAACACCGTAAAGAAAAACTTTCGAATGAACCATATTTCTTGATTTCGCCCCGACCCGCGGGAGTGCAAGTGTAGATCTGAAACAAGGCAGGCGGCTCGCTTGCCGCCAATCTCGAGGATGCAGAAACATGATCCGCTATGGCGGTCGAGACCGCCGCGTAGGTCGCATACCCCACGCGCACGGTGTCTGCTTTGCCGGCGACAGCGATTTCCAGATAAACTGCCAGGAGCTCGGGACCGCCATGCAGGCGGACGCGCTCATTGTCAAAAACGGCATTTACGGCACTATCCGCGCGCATCAGAAGCGCCACTATCCGGCCCGTGTCTCCGGAACCTCGCTCGAAAACCCCGACTTCGTCATGCTGGCGAAGGCCTATGGCTTCCACGCCGAGCGGGTCGACTCCACGGGGGATTTCGCTGCCGCCTTCGGCCGCGCACTCACCTCGACGACCGGCGCCATTCTAGACATCGCCATCTCGCCCGAAGCGCTGACGCCCCGGCAGACCCTATCCCAGATGCGCGAAGCAGCGCTCGCTTCGCAGAAGGCCAAGGCATGAACTCCGGAACCGCCGACACCCGTCTTGGTGCTGACATAGGCGGCACGTTCACCGACATTGCCCTCGAGCTCAGGGGAACGCTGTTCTCCACCAAGGTGCTGACCAATTATGCGGCGCCCGAGCAGGCGATCCTCGACGGCATCGCCGTCGTCACCCGCGATGCCGGGATTTCGCCTGCCGAGATCGGCATCATCATCCACGGCACGACGCTCGCCACCAACGCCCTGATCGAGCGGCGCGGCGCCAAGACCGCGCTGGTCACGACCGAAGGTTTTCGCGACGTGATCGAGATGCGGACCGAAAACCGTTTCGAGCAATATGATCTGAACCTGCAACTGCCGACGCCGCTGATCCCGCGCGAGCATCGCTTCACCGTCAAGGGCCGCATCGGCGCCGAGGGACAGGAGTTGCAGCCGCTCGACGAAGCCGCCCTGGAAAAGATTGCCGGACGGATCGCGGCGAGCGGCTTCGGCTCGGTGGCGATCGGCTTCATCCACGCCTACACCAATCCGGCTCACGAGTGCCGCGCGCGCGAAATCCTGTCGCGCAAACTGAACATCCCGATCTCGATCAGCGCCGAAGTCTCGCCGCAGATGCGCGAGTTCGAGCGCTTCAACACGGTCTGCGCCAATGCCTATGTGCGGCCGCAAATGGCCGACTATCTCGCCCGCTTCCAGACGCGGCTGAAGGAGATGGGCGCCGAATGCCCGGTCTTCATGATCCATTCGGGCGGTGGCCTGATCTCGGTGGAAACGGCTTCCGAATTTCCCGTGCGCCTGGTCGAATCAGGTCCGGCCGGCGGCGCCATTTTCGCAGCCGATATCGCCAGGCGCTTCGGCCTGGAAAAGGTCGTCTCTTACGATATGGGCGGCACCACCGCGAAGATCTGCCTGATCGAGGACTTTGCGCCGCGCACGGCCAGAACCTTCGAAGTGGCGCGCACCTACCGCTTCTGCAAAGGCTCGGGCATGCCGATCTCGATCCCGGTCATCGAGATGATCGAGATCGGCGCCGGCGGAGGCTCCCTCGCCTGGGTCGACGCCATGGGCCGCATCCAGACCGGGCCGGAAAGTGCCGGATCGGAGCCCGGGCCTGCCTGTTACGGCCGCGGCGGCAAGCGTCCGGCGATCACCGACGCCGACCTGGTGCTGGGCAAGCTCGACCCCGATAATTTTGCCGGCGGTGCGATCCGTCTCGACACGGCGGCCTCCGAACAGGCGATCCTGCGCGATGTCGGCGAACGCCTGTCGCTTAACGCCATGTCGACGGCCTTCGGCATCTGCGAGGTGGTGGACGAGAACATGGCCAATGCCGCCCGCGTCCACGCGGTCGAGAACGGCAAGAACATTTCCGACAATCTGATGATCGCCTTTGGCGGCGCTGCTCCTCTCCACGCGGCAAGACTCTGCGAAAAACTCGGCATCGAACGCTGCATCGTGCCCAAG
>NZ_RZQL01000159.1 GCF_003997935.1 Mesorhizobium sp. M7A.F.Ca.US.006.01.1.1 | reverse complement strand
ACAGGGATTGTTCGAGACATAGGCTGAGACGACATCGGCGGTCAGCTCGATGAGGACGTCGATGTTGTTGTCGGCTTCTTGTGTCATGAAACTCTCCGGATGGCTTGAAAGACAGTCGGCGAAGTGTCGCTACATAGTGGCGGTTGCCGCTGAAAGCAATAAAGCCCCGGCAGGACTGTCGCGATGCTCGTCCTGCACTGAGGTCAAGGGTGTCTTGCGTCGCATTGATCCGACCGCGGTTGGCCCATCCATGCTGGATGTAACATGAGGGAATGATCCTGAGCTGCAACGCTGCCAAACCTGTTCTCGGTCTCTTTCTATGCTGGAGATCGGAAGCGATCATTCGAAGAATTCTGGTCCGGCCGCTCGACAATGGCTCCCTGCGAGCAGAGCTGGCCACCTGTGAAGCAGCAGGATCGAACTCGCCGGTAGGACAGGTGTTCTCCTGTTCCTCTGCAACGATCTGGTCGAGACCGGAAACGATCGCTCCGATTGCTCCGAGCACCCCAGGCGCCAAGGCGCGTGCTCCGGGGAGGGGGCGGCGCCGAGCATCAGCAAGAGCCGGCTGGTGCGTTCAGGTTCGTCGTCGACGAGCGGCCGCCCCGAAAAGCAGCACGCGACATTAATGGAAGGGGGCAGGGATGACGCCCACGGCGCTTGGTGTGAAAGCATACGCACCGACCGCACCAGTGTTCACAACCGAAAAACCCGCCACTCTTGAGGGCAAGAGCGGCGGGCTTTTGGCAGAGTTACTCGAACTGAATACGCGTTCTCATCCACATTAGCCGCGGATAATTAAGGCTGCATTAAGATGCAAAATTTGGGCATCTAAATCGATGCGAGCGCAAGATACCGCGCGCCCGAACAGTTCCGGGCCCGAATTGTCGCCCTGTTCAGATAGATAAGCCATCAGCGGTCAGAAAATCTGTGCTTGACGCAACGTAAGGTCCCGTGTTTTTCGCCATGCATGGAGCGACTTCCAGTCTCGGTCCAGGCGACGAAAATGAGGGGCAGCGATGGTGGCTGGCGAACCAAACGACGTGCGCGTCAAGCGTTGCGGTGGGGGATGGGTGGTTCATCTTATGGAGGACGGCAAACTGACAGTTCATCGGTTCAAGACACAGTCGCCCGCCGAGAATTTCGCTGATGGCCAACGCGCCAGGCTCGGCCTTGCGAGCAGGCCACCAATTGACGAACACTGATGTCACATGCGCGGCGGGTGTTACGCCCCGGAGACCAGGGCGGGAATGGTCAAAGCTTCATCCGCCTCGTCAAGAATGGAGAAGGTGTAGCGGCCATCCGCGTCAAGATCGACGGAGTAGCTCAGGCGGTCGAGTATGTTGTTGTCCTGGTCGAACGTGACAATCCGCGGCTTCAGCGAAGTGATATGCGCTTCGTCCAGATAGATGGAGTTGCAGACAATGATCTGGTCGTCGGGCTGGCAGGTGCGGGCAGCCGCTCCGTTGAGAATACAGCATCGTGAGCCGCGCTCGCCGAGAATGACATAGGTCGAAATCCGCGCCCCGGAATTCTTGTTCCATATCTCCACGAATTCCATGGGCAGGATCCCGGCTGCTTCGCAGTGGTCAGGATCGAGCGTTATCGAACCATGGTAGTTGAGGTTCGCTTCGGTGACGTAGATGCCGTGCAGCTTGCCGGCGACTATTTTTCGCATTTTTCTTCTTCTTTCCTATCATCATGGGATGACTTGTCCGCCGTCCTCAGGGCGGCCCGGTCGCCCCGCTAAATTCCAACGACGAGCGCACCGCCGCTGAGACCCGCACCCGCTGCAGCCAGCAGGATTTTCTCGCCAGGCCGAAACGGCTCGGTCTGATGGGCCAGCGAAAGCGAGAGCGGGATCGTCGCGGCGGAAGAGTTGCCGTAGTCAACGATTGTCTTGACGATTGCTTGATCCGTTATTCCAAGGGTCCTCCCGACCGCATCGAAAATGCGGGCATTCGCCTGATGCGGCACGAACCGGTCGACATCCCGAGCTCGCACGCCGGCAGCGGCAAGCGCGCTTGTCGAGCAATCGGTCATCATATCGACAGCCTTGGCGAACACTTCGCGGCCATCGGTCATCGTCATGCGGGTCTGCGCGAGGTCGAGGCCACCATGGAACGGGATGTTGCTTCCACCCGCCGGAATCTGGATCAGCCCGTAGCGCGAGCCGTCCGAATCCACTGAGGCACCGAGGATGCCCCGATCAATGTCCTCGCACGGACCAATCACCAGGGCGCCGGCGGCGTCGGCGAAAAGGACTGAGCTCGCGCGCTCGGCCGAATTGATGCGACGGCTGAGGATGTTGGCCGCGATGACAAGGCTCGCTTTGCCGTGCAGACGGGTGAACCCGTCGGCGAACATCAGCGCATAGATGAAGCCGGCGCAGGCGCCGGTCAGATCGACCGCGCCTGCGCGACCAAGGCCGAGTTTGTGCGCGACCAGGGGTGCACTGGGTGGCAGAAGGTGATCGGGTGTTGAGGTGGCAAGCAACAGCAGCCCGATGTCGCTGCGTTCAATACCGGCGTTCGCCAGCGCCATGTCGCCAGCCTGCGTCGCGAGACCAGACAGCGTGTCTTCGTCCGTTGCCCAGAAGCGCGAACGAATTCCGGTGCGCCGTTCGATCCAGCCGGGTTCGAGCCCGAGATCGTTCTCGATCTCGGCATTCGCCACCTTGCGCGACGGCACATGATGGCCAAAGCCGAGAATGCGCGCCGATCTGCTCATGGCTTCGAACCGAAGCGCTCGCCGGCCTCCTCGATCGCATCATAGACGCCGCAGAGTTCCTCGCGGGTGATGCAATAGGGCGGCAGAAGATAGAGGACATTGCCGAGCGGGCGCACAAGCAGGCCCCGCTCAAGGAAGAACGCGCGCAGCTTCGGGCCGATTTCAGCGAGATAACCAGCGGAACCGGTTCGGAGGTCGAGCGCCACGATCGTTCCCGTCGCGCGGCAGTCGGCAAGATATGGATTGTCCCGAAAGCGTTGCAGCGCGGCGGCCTGCATCGCGCTCAAGGCCGCGACACGCTCGGCCACCGGCTCGTCCCGCCAGATCTCGACATTGGCAAGTGCCGCCGCGCAGGCCATCGGATTGGCGGTGTAGGAGCTCGAGTGGAAGAACGTCTTCTTGCGGTCCGTCGAATAATGAGCCTGGAAGATGGCATCGGTGGCGAGAGTGGCCGCAAGCGGGATCACGCCGCCGGTCAGGCCCTTCGAGGTGCACAGGATGTCTGGAGAGATCGATGCCTGCTCGCAGGCGAACATGGTTCCGGTGCGCCCCCAGCCGGTCATTACTTCGTCGGCGATCAGCAGCGTGCCGGAGGTTTCTGCGATCTTCTTCAATTCGGTGAGAACCCACGGTGGGTACATCAGCATGCCGCCGGCGCCCAGCACCAGCGGCTCGACGATCAGGGCGGCGGTGCGCCGGTCGCGGGAGACTGCTTCAAACCGATCCAGCGTTTCCTGCTCGCGCCCGGCGGCCGGAAAGGGGATGGTGTCGACCTCGAACAGCAGGGGTTCGTAGGCGGCGTTGAATACACCGCGGGCGCCAACGCTCATCGTGCCGATCGTGTCGCCATGATAGCTCTGCTCCATGACGACTGTGCGCGAGCGCGGCGCGCCGATGTTGCGGAAATAGCCGAGCGCCATTTTTAACGCGACTTCGACTGAGGTCGAACCGCTGTCGGAATAGAACACCCAGTCGAGACCGGCGGGAGCGAGGCCGACAAGTGCGTTGGCGAGGCGCTCGGCCGGCTCGTGCGTGAAGCCGGCGAAGATGATCTGGTCGAGGCTCGATGCGGTCGTCTCGATGGCCTTCATGATGCGGGGATGACGGTGGCCATGGGTGACGACCCACCAGGAGGAAATCGCGTCCAGGATGCGGGAGCCGTCAGCCTTGTGGAGATAGGCGCCCTCGGTCAGGACGATTTCCGGGATCGCCGGCTCGAGTGCGTGCTGGGTGAAGGGATGCCAGACATGCGACATCAGTGATATCCCGTGCACGAGGCGAAGGCAAATCCGGCAATCATTGCGTCCCGCAGCGTCTTGTCCGTCAGCGGGTCGAGATAGGGCAGCCTGCCGAGCTGCGGCACACCGCCCATTTCCACGATGGTCCGTTGCGTATCGGCCATCTCATCGCCGATAAAGGCGATGCCGGCCAGCGGGATGGAGCGGGCGCGCAGCGCCTCGATCGACAGTAGGGTGTGGTTGATGGTGCCGAGCGTGGTACGGGCGCACAAAATGACCGGCAGCCGCCACTCAGCAAAGATGTCGATGAACCTTGTGCGCCGGTTGAGCGGCACCATCAGCCCGCCCGCGCCCTCGATGACCAGCGGCGTCGGCAGGACGGGAAAAGTAAGATCGGCAGCTTTGATCGCGACGCCGTCGATCTCGGCCGAACGATGCGGCGACAGCGGGCTCTTCAAGCGGTAGGCTTCCGGCAGCACGCGCTCCGGGGGCAAGCCGGCAAGCCGCGCGACCACTTCGCTGTCGGTCTCGCCGTCGAGACCCGATTGCACCGGCTTCCAGTAGAAACCGTCGAGCAGGCCGGCAAGCCCGGCGGCAAACACGGTCTTGCCAACTCCGGTGTCGGTTCCGCTGATGACGATGCGTTGGGTCATGCCACCTCGGTCATGTTTGGGCCAACACTTCGACCAGCGCCTCGACCATCCCGGAAATGTCGGCTTCGTCGACATTGAGCGTCAGCGAAATGCGCAGGCGCGAAGTGCCTTCGGGCACGGTCGGCGGACGAATGCCGCGTATGTCGAAGCCGCGCGCCTGCAGTTCCGCCGCCACAGTCATGGTGCGCCCGACATCGCCGATGACGAATGGCTGGATCTGCGACCCGCTGGGTGCCACGCCGCAGCGCTCGGCCAATTGACGGCCGGCGGCGGCAACGCGCTCCTGCAACTGGACACGGCGTTGGGGCTCATCGGACAGCATCGCAAGCGCCTCGCGCACTGCCACCGCCATCAGCGGCGATGGCGCGGTGGCGTAGATGAACGGCCGACATTGGTTGACGAGATAGTCGCACAACGTACGCGGTCCGGTGACCAGCGCGCCAGATGCGCCAAGCGCCTTACCGCATGTGTGGAGCGCTACGATGTTGTCGCGGCCTTCGAACGCGGCTGCAAGGCCGCGTCCGTCAGGTCCCCAGACGCCGCTGGCGTGCGCCTCGTCGACGACGATGAATGCCTCGTGCCGATCGGCAAGCGCGACAAGGCTTTCTAGCGGCGCGCGGTCGCCATCCATGCTGTAGAGGCTCTCGACGCCGATCCAGACGCGCCCTATGCCGCCTTCGGCGCGCCAGCGCGTGATTGCATCCTCGACAGCATCGACGTCGTTATGCGCGGCGAGTTTGGACTCGGCGCGTCCTGCCCGCGCGCCCTCATGCATGCTGGCATGGGCGAGTTCGTCGAGGACCAAAAGGTCGCCCTTCTGCGGCAGCGCGGTCAGGAGAGCGAAGTTGGCGATGTAGCCGCTGCCGAAGAACAGTGCGCGCTCAGCTCCGAAGAACGCCGCGGCGTCCGCCTCCAGTTGCTCGTGTTCCGGCGCATTGCCGCGCAACAGCCGCGATCCGGTGGCGCCGACCGGCGTGCCCCGCGCGATCGCCGCCGCAACCGCATCGCCAAGCCTTTTGGACGCGGCAAGCCCGAGATAGTCGTTCGACGAGAAGTCGAGACCGGTGCGCGGCGATAGCGTCCGCAGCCGGTCCTTGCGCGCCAGCCCCTGCAAGGTCGCCTCGTAGCGGGCAAGCGGTGCCCCGCTCATTGCGCCTCGCGTTCCATCGGCTCGATGCCGAGGCGCCGAAAGAGCAGAAGATCCTTGTCCTCGCCGGGATTGTCCGCTGTCAGCAGCGTATCGCCGACAAAGATCGAATTGGCGCCGGCAAAGAAGCACAGCGCCTGCATCTCGTCGGTCATGGCGGTGCGGCCGGCGGAAAGACGGACATGCGATTTCGGCATCATGATGCGTGCCAGCGCGATCACGCGCACGAATTCGATCGGCTCGATCGGCCTGGCGTCGGCAAGCGGGGTGCCGGCGATCGGGATCAGCATGTTGATCGGAACGCTTTGCGGATGCTCCGGCAGATTGGCCAGCGTCACCAGCATGTCGATCCGGTCCACCGGCTCTTCGCCCATGCCGACAATACCGCCGCAGCAGACCTTGATGCCGGATTGGCGGACGAGCTCGAGTGTCTCCAGCCGGTCGGCAAAGTTGCGTGTGCTGATGATCTCGCTGTAGTAGCGTTCCGACGTATCGATGTTGTGGTTGTAGTAGTCGAGGCCTGCCTGCCTCAGACGAGCGGCCTGCTCAAGATCGAGCATGCCGAGGGTCATGCAGGTCTCCATGCCCAGCGCCTTGACGCCCTCGACCATCGCCACCACCGCATCCATGTCGCGCGGCTTGGGGTTTCGCCAGGCGGCTCCCATGCAATAGCGGGTGGCGCCGGCATCACGCGCCTTGGTCGCCTCGGCGATGACGCGCCTGACTTCCATCAACTTCGACGCCTTCAACCCGCTTTCGTGATGCGCCGACTGGCTGCAATAGCCGCAATCCTCCGGACAGCCGCCTGTCTTGATGCTGAGAAGCCGGCTGAGCTGGACCTTGTTGGGATCGAAATTCTCACGGTGCACGGTTTGCGCGAGGAAGAGAAGATTGTTGAAGGGCGCGTCGTGTAGCGCCCGAGCCTTCTCCGGGGTCCACATCCCGGCGTCAGGGGCTGAAGCCTGTGGCAATGTCTTCATCGAACTGGTTGCGTGCATGTCCATCCTGTTCCCTCCGTCCTGGTTGTGCCGCGGCCTTCTTGTGCGCTTGACGGCGATCGAAACGGTCACCGACCTGCGCCCTTCGGTTCGTCGCGCGATCATGAACTCCGATAGTCGAGGCCGATATCCAGGATCGGCGCGCTGTGAGTCAGTCGACCGATGGAAATCAGATCAACGCCGGTCGCGGCAATCGCACGCGCTGTATCGGATGTGATCGTGCCGGAAGCCTCCGTGATCGCCCGACCGCCAACGATTGCGACGGCACGACGCAGATGCTCGAGTGACATGTTGTCGAGAAGGACCGCATCGGGAGCGAAACCAAGGACCTCCTCCAACTGGGCTAGGGTATCGACCTCGACTTCGATCTTGACCAGATGGCCGGCGCTGTTTCGTGCCCGCTCTATCGCCGAGCGAATACCGCCGGCGATGGCGATGTGGTTGTCCTTGATCAGGATGGCGTCGTCGAGGCCGAAGCGGTGATTGGAGCCACCACCGGCGCGCACGGCGTATTTTTCGACCGCCCGCAAGCCGGGCGTCGTCTTGCGGGTGCAGACGATCTTCGCATCGTGCCAACGAACCGCGGCGACGATCGATGCCGTTGCGGTAGCGACACCGCTCAGATGGCACAGAAAATTGAGCGCAGTCCGTTCGGCGGTGAGAATGGCCCGGGCCGGGCCAATCACCGATGCGATGACCTCTCCTTCCATGACATTACTGCCGTCTGGCCGCGCCACCGAGATTTCGACGTCCGGATCGATCAGGCGGAAGGCGAGCATGGCTAGATCGAGCCCGGCGACGACGCCGGCCTGGCGCGCCGCAAGCACGGTCGTCGCGTGGTGATACTTCGCTATGATGGCGTCAGTGGTGATGTCACCGGCTCTGCCAAGGTCCTCGAGAAGGGCTGCCCTTACCAGCGCCTCGAACATGATTGCGGGAAGCGGGCGGAGGTTCATCACGTGGCCCTTTCCAGCGCTGGGGATTGTGCCAGTTCCCGCGCTGCGCCCAAGGCGGCTTCGAGGGTGATTTCGGACCGTCTGGCCTCAGGTGCCGGATCAGGAAAGTCCGTCCGGTAGTGAGCGCCACGGCTTTCCTCGCGCGACAAAGCGGCAATCGCGATCATCAGCGCAACAGCCGCCGGATCCGATGCCGCGTCTTTGCTTTCGGCGAGCGGCAGCAAGGCACGTATGACTGCTTTCAAACCTTCACCATCCCGGACGATGCCGAGTGCGCACGACAGGAAAGGACGCACGGGTATCGGATCGGGCGCTGGGTAATCGCCTCCAAACGCAGGCTTTGTTCTGCGAGCAGGGGTTGCGGCGACGCTTTCGGCGACCCAGCGCGCGCACACGACGGCTTCGGTCAGGGAATTGCTGGCGAGCCTGTTGGCGCCATGCAGTCCGGTCGAGGCGACTTCGCCGCAGGCCCATAGCCCCTTTACAGAGGTGCGGCCGGACCCGTCCACCGCCACTCCACCCATGTGGTAATGTTGGGCCGGACGAATGGGAATGAGATCGCGCGCCGGATTGATACCGGCTCCACGACAGGCAGATGCTATCGTCGGGAACTGTCGCGCAAATTCCGGGCCAGGCCGTTGCCGTGCGTCGAGAAAAACGCGGTGACCGTTCGCAAGGTGGTTCCACACGGCGCGCGCCAAGACATCGCGAGGCGCAAGTTCCGCCCCTTGCACGCGCTGGAGAAAGGACTGGCCGGTTTCGTCGATGAGGACAGCACCTTCGCCGCGGACAGCCTCGCTGATCAGCGTCATGGGACGGTCCGGTCCGTCGAGAGCGGTCGGGTGGAACTGTATGAACTCGAGGTCGGAAAGGACAGCTCCGGCGCGGGCCGCAAGTGCCAGGCCCTGTCCGCAACTGCCCGAAGGATTGGTGGTGTCGAGAAACAAACCCCCGATCCCACCGGTGCCGAGCACGACCCGCCGAGAGCCGAGGAAGACAGGTCCTATCGAACAGCTCGCCCAGACGCCTCGGATCGTATTGTCCTTCACCGCCAGCCGGCGCGCTTCCACGCCCTCGACAACTACAATCGACGGAGTGGAACGCACAGCCGCGATAAGGGCACGCATGATCTCACGCCCGCTGCCGTCACCATGCGCGTGAATGATGCGACGTCGGCTGTGCGCGGCCTCCAATCCGAGATGCAGAGACCCGTTTGGCGTGCGGTCGAAGGGGACCCCAAAGCGCGCAAGTCCCTCGATCGCATCGGGCGCGGCCTGGAGGATGCGGCATGCCATGTCCCTGTCGCAGAGCCCGTCCCCGGCGGCGAGCGTATCGGCCAGGTGCAGCGCCGGGTCATCGTCATTACCGAGGCTCGCGGCCAGACCGCCCTGTGCCCAGGTGCTCGACGTGTCAGCTCCGAGTAGCGTCCTGGACAGAAGAAGCACCGGCTCAGGCGCCAGATGAAGCGCGGTCATCAGCCCGGCAATGCCGCCGCCAATGATAATGGGCCGCCCGAAGAAGCTGCGGACATCGGCGCTCAAATTGCCAGCATCCGCTCGACCGCACGCCGCGCGCGCTGGGCGATCCCGGGTGCGATGGTTACGACATGGCGGTTTTGTTCCAGAGCCTCGCGGATGTTGGCGAGCGTGATGCGCTTCATGTGCGGGCACAAATTGCAGGGCCGGATGAACTCGAGCTCCGGATGATGGAGCGCGACATTGTCGCTCATCGAACATTCCGTCAGCAGCACGACGCGAGGCGGTTTTTGTCGTTCGACATAGTCGGACATGGCAGCGGTCGACCCGGAAAAATCGGCTTCAGTCACCACGTCTGGCGGGCATTCGGGATGCGCCAGCACGATCACACCAGGATGGCTTTCGCGCAACTCCCTGATATCGGCCGGCGTGAAACGTTCATGCACCTCGCAATGCCCCTTCCAGGCGATGATCTCAACGTCGGTCTGGGCGGCGATGTTTTGGGCCAGATACTCGTCCGGCAGCATGATCACCCGAGGGACACCAAGGGACTCGACCACGGCTTTTGCATTGCCGGAGGTACAGCAGATGTCGGACTCGGCTTTGACCTCGGCCGACGTGTTGACATAGGTGACGACAGGCACGCCCGGATAACGTTTCCGCAGCACACGAATGTCCTCGGCCGTGATGGAGTCGGCCAGCGAACAGCCTGCGCGCAGATCCGGAATGAGCACCGTCTTTTGCGGGTTGAGCAGCTTCGCCGTCTCGGCCATGAAATGCACGCCGGCAAGCACGATCACATCCGCTTCGACCGTCATCGCCTTGCGCGCAAGCGCCAGGCTGTCGCCGACGATATCCGCGACACAGTGGAAAATCTCCGGCGTCTGGTAGTTGTGGGCCAGGATGACGGCGTTTCGCTGCCGCTTCAGATCGAGAATGGCCTCGATGTCCTCGGCAAAGACCGGCCATTCGATTGGGGGGACAAAGTGGCGAACGCGGTCGTACAGCGACGCGCCTGAAGGCAGGATGGCGCTCATCGAGCCTCCAGTTATAGTCTACAAGAATATAAGACCTATATATCCGTTGTGACTATAAGGGATGTCAAGCCCTCGTAAGCGGCAATTTTGTCCCAGCCACCGGCCTCTCATCGAGAATGTCGTGGCGAAAGCGGTAGAGCTGCGCCGGCCGGCCGCCGGTTTCGGTGGTCGTGTCCCCGGTTTTCTCCACCAGCTCTTGTTGCTCTATGAGACGGCGAAAGTTTGGTTTGTTGATAAGCCTGCCGGAGAGCGCTTCCACGGTTCGCTGCAGCTGCAAAAGCGTAAAGAGCGGCGGCATGAGCTCGAACACGACGGGCCGGTATTTGATCTTGGAGCGCAGCCGCGCAATAGCCGTTGCCAGGATGCGGCGGTGATCGGCGATCATCGATTTGCCCGCTACAGGAGTAGGTGCGGCTGAAGGTCTACCGCGTATCGCTTCCTCCACAAGCGCCGCCTCGTAGAGAAGCTCATAACGCTGCAGCGCGAACTCTTCGTTCCATAACCGGTTGTCGAAGCCGAAGGCAATAGCCGTGCGCCGCCGGCGATCGAGCCGGATGGCGGTGTCGTCAGCGCTATCCGCCCATTCCCTCAGGAGTGGCCGAAGATATTCCAGCACCGCCGGCGCACCGGAGCGGTGATCCTCCCATGGAAAGTAGTCGTACCAGCTTGCCCAGGATCGCTTGGCCGCGGCGCCCACATCTTCGATCTGCGTAAGCGCGAGATAGCTGATCGAGATTATGCGCTCCTCCGCGCCAATCCGGTCGCGATCGGCGAAAGTGTAGAGCTGTTCGATATAGCCGAGCGGGTGGCCGGTCTGTTGTTCGACCCATCCCCTGAGGCCCGACTGCAGCGAACGGTGGGCGAGTTCGAACGGGCCTGACGGTAGGGCGTTTGCCTGCGAGATGGTGAGAACGCAGGGGACGCTGTTGTTCACGGCGACGACGACGGCGATCAGGTCCGCCTTGACGTTATTGCCCTTGCCTCCAGGTTTGCGTTGCCTGGTCGGCTTTTCCTGATGGTCCATGGTCCCTGATCTGGCTGGGCTGAGTTCCGCTGCGGCAGCAGCTGAACCGATTTAGATTGGTTCTCTACGATAATTGTCGGTGCGTCAACATCGCGCCCATGGGCAATTTTAGCTCTTCGCCTGCACAAAAATGTGTCAAACGCGACATCCGCGGAGGGTAGCGTATGGGAAGGAGCCATGTATTGAGCTCAGCTGCCGTAAGCGGTGAACACTTTCGGGAAAATACAACCGCGTGTAGGGCGGGGCGATGCCGAGCGCACCGGCGCGACGCGCTTGCGGTTACCGAACCAGGCGCCTCCGCGGTGGTGCGGGAACCAAGCTTCGAGCGCTGGTCTTGCTGTTGACAGAAATCGCGCCGGTGCAGAAGACGGGTCTGGCGACGAAGCTCGGTGACCATGCGCTATCTCGAGCGCCGCCCAAATTCCGCTGGCTAAGTAGGAGTGTGATGTCATGAATATTGCGGTTATGGGTGCGGGCGCTGTCGGTTGCTACTATGGCGCCATGCTGGCGCGTGCGGGACATTCGGTGGTCCTGATCGGGCGGGCCCAACATGTCCATGCCGTGAATGATCGCGGCCTCTTAATCGAGGCCCTAACCTTTCACGAACACGTGTCGATACAGGCGACAACCGAACCGTCCGGCGTCGCTGGCGCTGACGTTGTGCTCTTTTGCACTAAATCCGCTGACACGGAGACAGCAGGCCAGGAGATATCATCTCACTTGATAGAAGACGTCATTGTTCTCAGTCTCCAGAACGGAGTGGACAATGTGGGGCGTCTGCAAGCGGTGGTTGGAAGGACGGTTGTTCCGGGAGTGGTGTACGTGGCAACCGAAATGGCCGGGCCGGGCCATGTCAGGCATCGTGGCGGCGGTGATCTTGTTATCGGCCCTTCCCCCAAAAGCACCGACATTGCGGCGAAGTTGATCGCTGCCGGTATTGCCACAACCGTATCGGAGAACGCCATCGGCGCTCTCTGGGGCAAACTGATCGTGAACTGCGCTTATAATGCCCTGTCCGCCGTTTCGCAGCTTCCCTATGGACGCCTTCTTGAAGTCGACGGGGTGATGGATGTGATGATGCAGGTAGTGGACGAGTGCTTGGCCGTGGCCAGCAGATCGGGCATCTCCGTTCCAGGTGATACCCTGCAAACTGTAGTCGCTCTCGCCGGTACAATGCCCGATCAGTATTCATCGACTGCCCAGGATGTAGCGCGCGGTAAAAAAAGCGAAATCGATTATCTCAATGGATTCATTGTCCGCAAGGGCGCGGCGCTTGGCATCCCGACACCATCGAACCGGGTGCTACACACCATGGTCAAGCTGGCTGAAGCCAAGGGCCCGCGGTGACGGTTGACGGAGATATTTGCGGGCTTTCCAAACTCGGCGGAAGCGGGCCAAACCTTTAATACGGCGGGATTGTCGGCTGCAGCGCATGGGCGCGACCATGCTGCTTGGACAGGTTGTCGCAGGAAAGCAGCTTAAAGGGAACCATCCCAGCTCTATGCCGAAGGATCCTGGGCTTGGCCGATTTGGCATGCGTAGCGTCTCGGTGCTGACGGCGATCTGGTGCCACTCAAGCAGCTTCTCGCTGGCAAGCGTCGGGCCGAAGTCTCGGTAGCGATCGCGCACCAGATCCAGTGTGCTGTTGCGAAAGTCCTCATCATGGCGCCGATTGCTCGGTTGTAGCCCGCGCGCGTCTCGGGCCTCGCCAGCTTGCCCGCGTCAAGGATGAAGCAAACGCGGTCCGCCATCTCGAGCTCCCACAAATTCGGGATCAGGCTGGTGTCCCGGCGCGCGTCGCGGAAATCCTCGCCAGAGCGATCCGCAATCAGGAGATGACGCTGCTCCGCCGCGCCGACCACATTCAGGTGGAAGAAGCCGACGCCTTCTTGGCGGCTGGTTCGATCCGTGACGGGAAGTGGCTCCCTAGATCGTTCGAGGGCGCGGTGGTGACGCCTGGCGAATGCTGTCAGCGTTTGGCTGGAGCGAAATTCGAATCCCGCGAACGGCCCTTTGCAAAAGGAGCTGTAGAGGGCGGCGATCAGGGTCGTCTTGCCGGCCTTGACATCACCGACGAGCGAAACGGTCGTTGTCTCCGCCGCCTTGCGCATCCGCCAGAGCTCTTCGCGATTGAGCGCTTCGCTGCGGTGGAGCCTGGGCTTTGGCTCGACCGCGATCACAGTCCTCTCAGCTTCGGCCTCGTCGTCACCATGGTCCAAGGCGACCTCATCGGCTTCGTACTCGTCGCACGATTCCACCGGATCGTTGCCAAGGACGCAGACGCCCGACGTCGCCACTTTGCAATCTAGCCTCCGGCAAGGTGAGCCGTCTGTCATCAGAACCAGCCGGACTTGATCAGCATGCGTTCGTAGAAGGCCTGGAATGCGATCTCGGACCTCGTCAAATCCGTTTCAATAGAAACTCCATTCCGTTTCTGGAAAACGGCCGGCAACGAGGCGGCGATCGAGTCGTCCTCGTAGAGACGCAGACCCGCGTTCAGGGGTGTGGTCGGGCTAAGAGGATCGCGATCTTAAAGCTATGTTTGATCGCCCGAAGGACGGGCGGGCGGCAACGTCGATCGGTCGTCGCGCGAGCGCCAGAGTGCGATGATGGCCAGCGCGACAAGCAGCACGAAGGCGATGACGAAACCGCTGGTGAAAAGGTCGGCGATCGACAGTCTGGCGACGGAGCCGAGAACGATCAGCACAATGCTCGGCGGCACGCGACCTGGCGAACTCATTCGACTACGTGGGGAAAATGAATTATTTCTTGAAATAGATATTTTTTAGCCGCTATTATGGAGCAAACGGAGGCTGGCACGATCCATGGTAGGCACATTCAATCCGCGGGCGATCCGACTTGGCTATGTCGCGCTCGGTGTCAAGGATCTGTCGCGGTCTCGCGACTACTATTGCGAGGTGCTAGGCCTAGCCCACGTGCTCGACCAGGACCCCGACGTCTATCTTTCGGTTGGGGCGGAGCACCACAACATCGTTCTGCGACAGTCAGACGAAAAGGCGCTTGTGCATCTTGGCTACGAGCTCAGCGACGGGGCCGACCTCGACGAATTCGAAAGAGACCTCCGGGCATTCGGCCTAAGCCCCGAACGCAAATCAGACAGCCAGCCAGGCATCGACCAGCTTGTCGAAGTCCTAGCCCCAGGTGGCAATCTGTTTCATTTCTACAAGGAAATGTGTGTCGGACCCGGTTACCGGCGAAGCGGCGTCGCGCCCGCGCGGCTTGGACATATCGCGGTCATAACACCCGAGGCGAAGAAGCTGCTCGCCTTCTACCAGAGATTTCTCGGCTTCCACTATACGGACGATATCGGTGGAATAGCCACGTTCATGACCTGCAATAGCGATCACCACGTCGTCAACATAGTCGATCTGCCGGAGTCACGAGTTCATCACATCGCTTTTGAACTTTCTGACAATTCGGATCATGCACGGGCGTGCGATACATTGACGTCGGTGGGGATGCCGACCCTTTGGGGGCCCGCGAGACACTATGCCGGCCACAATCTGGCAGCGTACCACTACGACCCTGACAGGGTGATGATCGAATTGTACACACAGATGGATGTCTACCTGCCGGCGCTCGGACGTTTCGAGGCGCGGCCGTGGCACCGACAGAATCCACTTCGACCACAAAGCTGGAAGAAGGAGCAGATGACTGCGTGGGAGACGGACTTCAACTTCGACCTGGTCACTGCCTGAAATTCAAGGCGCAGCAGGCGGCGGCGGTCACAGCGTACCTAGGCACAAGGGCTGCTGAGGTGTGCCAACGAGTGAGGAGATTAGATGACTGGATTGAGCTCGAGGGTGAAGTCGCCCTGGTGACCGGTGGAGCATCGGCATAGGCGAGGCCTGTGTTCGCACGTTTGCCGCAGGCGGTGGCAAGTGTGTCATACTGGATTTGGACCAGGGGCGCGGGGAAGAGCTTATAGGCCAGCTACCGAGCGGCTTAGCTATATTCATTAGGACGGATGTATCCGCCGAAGAGCAAGTTGCGGCGGCGGTCGATCGTGCAATCGGCGAGTTCGGACGAGCTGGCATTCTCGTAAACGTGGCTGGAATAAGCTCCGTCTTCGGACCGGCCCTTATCGAGAATATAGACATTGCTCTTTGGACCAAAATGATGTCGGTAAATCTTACCGGTACGTTCTTGATGACCAAATATACGATTCCTCTTATGAAGAGGCAGAGATACGGACGCATTGTCAACATTGCATCGACTGCTGTGCTTGGCGCCGGCTACAGAGGGCAGGCGCCATATTGTGCAAGCAAGGCTAGTGTCGTCGGGTTGATGCTGGCCGTAACACGTGAAGGCGGCCCATTTGGCATCAGGTGCAATGCCGTGGGGCCGGGGCCTACGAAGACTCCTTCTAGGACCCTGCTTGTGCAAAAGGAGAGGGAAATTGAAAGGACTGTGCCGGTCGGGTTCATTGCAGATGCAGTTGACGTCGCCAATCCTGTCGCATTCCTCAGCTCAAAGTTGGCCCGGTTCATCACCGGTCAGCTTCTCTTTGTGGATGGCGGAGTGTCCATTCCATGGAACATCGACCATATCGTCCCGGTCGCTGAGCAGGCTTAGAGGCCGTAGCTCGCAACTTCGGCGAAAGGTCTGGCCGGCTCTTTCTCGCTCGTGGCTTCTGGATAGCACGTTGAATCGGTTGGCCGGCCCTGGCGGCTGGTCGGTCGTCGGGCGGCCGGGAACATCACGGATCCAGGACTGCGCAACGCAAGGATACGATTGGAGACTCACGTCCTTTCTTCCGCGACAGGCGGCTCGTGACGGATGGCGTCGTTGTGTAAGACCGTCGAGCGGCTCACCTCATCCCCGAGCTCTCAAGGTGTCAGCGCTCGGCGCGTCCTATCCGTTCACGTCGCCCAACTGGCTCTGCTTGTTGGGCATCTGCGCACCTGTCGAATGACAGTCTCCTCCTCAAAGCCAATGTGTAGGATGGAAGCCTTCAGTGTCATATCCGACTGGCTGGTTGCCGAGGCGGGGCAGCGGCAGCCTTGAAGGCCAAGCCCGGAAGCATGTCGGTGCCGGCCATCTGTCGCTGCGGAAGAACGATTTGCCGACCATAATATTTTCTGGTTGAAAATACATTTTCCTTAAGTAATGTCCCGGTTTGGGGGATGACGGATGAGCGACGCTCACTCTTGGCCCCCTTTGTCATATCTAGAAACAAGTATAACGCCGACAGCGAAGTATAGGGAGGTAGCGATGAAGACGCGTTTTGCAACAGCGCCCGAATAACTCTGTTATTCGGCGCCAACGGGTATGCACAGAACGTCCCACCCTTCGAGCAGGTGGTCGAAGGGGCAAAGAAAGAGGGAAAGCTTACGAACTGGATCCTCGTTCCTTCGAAGCCGGAGACCCAAAAGGCCGTGATCGAAGCCTTCAACAAGCGCTTCGGGCTCAGCACCGAGTTGACATCGACGAATGTCGTCGTCTCCTCGTCGATCTATCTGATCTGGGAACAGCCCAATCAGCCGCAGGCCGCCTCGCTCTCGATGATGATGGTCGGCGCCTTGCTCGCGCTTGTTATTCCAATCCA
>NZ_RZQL01000158.1 GCF_003997935.1 Mesorhizobium sp. M7A.F.Ca.US.006.01.1.1 | reverse complement strand
GGCATACGCATCCGCTTGGCCAGACGCTTTACGTGACGGCGGGCGCCGGGCTTGCCCAGACATGGGGCGGCCCGGTCCAGAAGATCAGGGCCGGCGACGTTATCTCGTTCGCGCCTGGCGAAAAACACTGGCATGGCGCGGCGCCGAAATCGGCGATGACGCATGTCGCCATGCAGGAGGCGCTCGACGATGTCCATGCCGATTGGCTGGAAGCGGTGACATCGGAACAATATGGCGGCTGAATGCTCATTCCGTAGGAAGCCGGGCTTCTATTCCAGCCGCGACATTTTCAGAAGAGGGCGATTCGCGGCGAGTCCCGTACCATGGCGCAGGTCACGCGCAATCGCGTGATCGACAGCGCCATGCCGCCCGTTCAACTGACGGTTAGTCGGCGATGTAAGTGATTGCGAAATTCACGTCTGGATATAGCCATGTCAAAGCACCGTCTGCCCCTGGTCGCCGCTGTCTATCTTGGTTCGTTCGTGGCTCTGCTCGACGTCAGCATCGTCAATGTCGCGCTGCCGACGATCCAGCAGGCGTTGCAAACCGATTTCGGCGGCCTGCAATGGGTGGTCGACGCCTACACGCTGTGCCTGTCCGCCTTCATGCTGTCGTCCGGCCTGATCGGCGACCGCTATGGCCGCAAGCGCTCGTGGCTGGCCGGCGTCGGCATCTTCGTGGTCGGCTCGCTGATCTGCGCCGTCGCGCCCAATTTGCCGGTGCTGCTGGCCGGCCGGGTCGTACAGGGCATCGCCGGCTCGCTGCTCATTCCAGGCGCGCTGTCGATCCTGACGCAAGCCTTTCCCGATGCGCGCCAGCGCGCCGGCGTCATTGGCGGCTGGGCGTCGTTCGCCGCCATCTCTCTGCTCGTTGGTCCCGTCCTCGGTGGCATCCTGGTCGAGACCGTCGGCTGGCAAAGCATCTTCCTGATCAACCTGCCGCTTGGGTTGATCACGATCGCGCTCGGTGCTGCTTCGATCAACGAGACGGCGCATCCCGAACATGCCCATCTCGATCTTGTCGGCCTGGCTCTCAGCATCCTGTGGCTGGGCGCGCTGACCTTTGGCCTGATCTCGGCCGGCGAGAATGGCTGGGGCGAGCCAAGGACGGTCACGGCGCTCATCGCCGGCGTCGTCGGCCTGGCTGCTTTCCTCGGCTTCGAAGCGCGCACGGCACGCCCGATGCTGCCGCTTGGCCTGTTCCGCGATGTCCGCTTTGCCGTCGCCAATGTCGCTTCGTTCGCGCTCGGCTTCACCTCCTATTCCAGCGTCTTCTTCTTCTCGATGTTCCTGCAGCAGGTGCAGGGCTGGCCGCCGACGCAGACCGGCCTACGCATGGCGCCGGCCTTCATCGTCCAGATCGTGGTGTCGCCATGGATCGGCAGGCTGAGCGCCCGCTATGGTCACTCCGCGCTGATGACCATCGGCTATGCCGCTATCGGCCTGTCCATGCTCGGCATGTGCTGGGCCGGTCCTTCGACGCCCTATGCGGTGTTGTGCCTCCTGTTCGCCATCGGCGGTCTCGGCAATGCGCTGGCGATTCCAACCGGCAGCGCCGCGGCCATGTCCTATGCGCCGCGCGAACGTTCGGGCATGGTATCGGCGGTCATCAATGCCACCCGCCAGAGCGGCCTTGCCATCGGCATCGCCTTGCTCGGCGCCTTGATGAGCATGCGGGCAACCAACCTTTTGGCCGGGTCTCTCGGCGATGCCGGTGTCGCCAACGCGGAAGCGGTCGCCCGTGCTGCAATTTCGCGGCATGATTTCGCAACCGACGCGGCAATGGGCGAAAGCGGCGCGCACGAACTCTATGCTGCCGCCTATGCCGGCGGCTTCCATGCCGCGATGCTGACGGCAGCGATAGGCGCGTTCCTCACCGCCGCACTGCTGGTCGCCGTGCTGGCGCCGGCCGAGGCGCGCTCGGCCAAAGGGACCAAGCACGAGGCGTGAGGCTGACGGCCCATTAAAAAACCCGGCGGTGAAGCCGGGTCTTTGCGTTCATAGTGCGCCAGTCAGGTCAGCGAAGCCGTAAAGCGCTGGATGCGCGTGCAGGCTTCTTCCAGAAGCGTCTCGGAGGTGGCGTAGGAGATGCGGAAGTTCGGGCCGAGGCCGAAGGCCGAGCCGAACACCACCGCGACGCCCTCGGCTTCGAGCAATTCCGAGCAGAAGGTTTCGTCGGTGTCGATCAGCCTGCCGGCCTTGGTCTTCTTGCCGATCAACTGGGCGCAGGAGGGATAGACATAGAAGGCGCCTTCCGGCGACGGACAGGTGATGCCACGCGCCTGGTTGAGCATCGACACGACAAGGTCGCGCCTGCCTTGAAAGATCGCCTTGTTTTTGGCGATGAAATCCTGCGGGCCATTCAGCGCCTCGACGGATGCCCATTGCGCAATGGTGCAGGCGCCCGATGTCTGCTGACCCTGGATCATGTCCATCGCCTTGATCAGTTGCAACGGACCCGCCGCATAACCGATGCGCCAGCCGGTCATTGCATAGGCTTTCGACACGCCGTTCATGGTCAGCGTGCGCTCGTAGAGCTTAGGCTCGACCTCGGCGATGGTTCTGAAGACGAAATCGCCATAGGTCAGGTGCTCGTACATGTCGTCGGTCAGCGTCCAGACATGAGGATGCTTCAACAGCACGTCGGCCAGCGCGCGCAGTTCGGCCTCGGTATAGGCGGCACCCGACGGGTTCGACGGCGAGTTCATCAGCAGCCATTTGGTCTTCGGCGTGATCGCCTTTTCAAGCACGGAAGCGGTCAGCTTGAAGCCATTGTCGATCGAGGTGTCGGCAAACACGGAGGTGCCGCCGCAGATCGCCACCATCTCGGGGTAGCTGACCCAGTAGGGGCGAGGAATGATGACCTCGTCGCCGGGGTTCAGCGTGGCCATGAAGGCGTTGAACAGGATCTGCTTGCCGCCGGTACCGACGATGGTCTGCTCGGGCTTGTAGTCGAGATTGTTCTCGCGCTTGAACTTTTTCGAGATCGCCTCGCGCAGCGGCACGATGCCCGAAACCGGCGGATACTTGGTTTCGCCACGGCGGATCGCCTCGATTGCCGCATTCTTGATGTTGTCGGGCGTGTCGAAATCCGGTTCGCCGGCGCCGAGGCCGATAATGTCACGGCCGGCATTTTTCAGCTCGCGCGCTTTCTGCGTGACCGCGATGGTGGCGGAAGGCTTCACGCGGGAAAGGGTGTCGGCAAGAAAGGCCATGAGCTTGACGTCTCCATGGAAGATCGGCGCGGCCAGGAGCGACCGCGGCGCTTCTCATGTCGCATGATTTCGCGCAACGCAAGCATTGTCGGCTGATCCAGGTCTCAAGGAGCTGTGATCGGGACCCGGGGTCGGCAACAATAAATTCATTAACGACCGGTAGAGGCTTGAGTGGCAGGATCGCAGACCAATTGCGGAGCGAGGAACCGTGTCGCGCAGCGTCGGGCTTGCCCACATCATCCGTCAGGACGACGGCACCTCCACCGGTGTCTGGGGCATCTACACGCTGCAAAGCGCCTTCCAGCCGATCTTCGCTTTCAAGGAAGGCAAGCTGTCGGTGGTCGCGTTCGAAGGGCTGATCCGGCCGTTCCGCGACGGCGAGCCGCAATCGCCGATGAATTTCTTCTCGACCTGTCCGGCCGCCGACCGCCTGCATATCGAGGCGCTGACCAGGACGCTGCATCTTCTCAACGCCGGTGCCTGCCTGCCGCGGGAAGCGTCGATCTTCGTCAATTTCGATCCATCGGTGTTCACCGAACGCACTGTTGCCGACGCTGCCTTGCGTGAAATGCGGCTCGTGCTGCACGAGGCAGGCATAGACCCGCGTCGCGTCGTCTGCGAGGTGACCGAGCAGCGGTCGGCGTCGCAGGAAGCCTTGCACGGCTTTGTCGCGGCACTGAGGGCCAATGGCTTCCGTATCGCCGTCGACGATTATGGCGCCGACGATTCCGACATCAATCGGGTCAAGGAATTGAAGCCGGATATCGTCAAGTTCGATGCCTACTGGATCACGCAGCTGATGGAGTCCGGCGCCGGCTTCGCGTTGCTGACGACCATGGTGAAGAACTTCGAGGAGCAAGGCATAAATACGGTGTTCGAGGGCATCGAGGAGGGCTGGCAACTGGAGCTCGCCGAGAAATCGGGCGCGTCGATGGTGCAGGGTTTCGTGCTGGCGCGGTCCGAATTGGCGCCGACCAGCTTTGGCGTCTTCGACAAGGCCAGGCAGGCGCCTGCCGCTGCCGCCGTCGACACGTCGGCTCCTGCCGTGGCAACGCCTTCGGCGCGGCCGGTCAAGGCCTTCGGGCGCCGCGTGGCGACATGAAAGATCGGCGGCGCAATGTCGGCGATGCGATCCGGGTCGACGAAGTCGGCATCGAATACGGCATCCATGGCGAGTTCCGGCTGCGCAGCGCCTATCAGCCGATTTTCGCGCCGCGCGGCCGTTTCCTTCACGCGGTCGCGGCCGAAGCCCTGATCGAGCCGCACCGTGCCGGCCGCCCCGGCGCGCCAAAGATGTTCTTCGAAAGTGTCGCCGTCTCGGACCGGCTGTTTGTGGAAACCATGTGCCGGGCGCTGCATCTCAGGAATTTTCGCAACATCGGCGTCGACGGGCTCGACCTGTTCTTCAACTACAATCCGTTGATCAACGACCATGCCGGGCGGGCACTGGCCGAGATTCGCCTGATGACCAGGCATCTCGGCGAGTTCGGCCTGGCGCCGGCCATGCTGGTCTGCGAAATCACCGAACAGGCGGCGGACGACGCGCTTCTCGCGCGGCTGGTGCGCGAAATGCGGCGCGACGGCATCCGCATCGCCATCGACGATTTCGGCACCGGGCACTCGACCGAGGAGCGGGTAAGCCTGCTCAAGCCCGACATCGTCAAGATCGACGGCACCTGGTTCGCGGAGTTCTGCCGCCACGCTGCCGCCGAACGGTTCTTCCGCCCGCTGGTTTCCAGCTTGCATGACCGTGGCGCCAAGGTGCTGGTCGAAGGCATCGAGCAGCCCACCCATCTGCGCGTCGCGCTCGAAGGCGGGGTCGACCTGCTGCAGGGTTTTCTCCTCGCCCGCCCAGCCTTGGCGGGGACCGTTTTCGAGGAAGAGCCACTGAACATCGACACGCTGCTGGGTACCGGCGGCAATGTCGTCCCGCTGTTCGGCTAGGGGCACCACTATTCACACATCAGCGGCGCTGATCGTCTCGACAAAACAAATCATTGGTTGAGTCCGCCGCCGCTGCGATAATCGCGCGGAGACGGTGCTCGGGGGACAGCCATGATACTTTACGGCATGATCGACAGCGGCAATTGCTACAAGCCGCGCCTGCTGATGGCCAAGCTTGGCCTGGCGTTCACCAACGTCGAGGTGAGTTCGCACACAGGCGACACACGCAAAGCCGACTTTGTCGCCAAGAACCCGAACGCCATGGTGCCGCTGCTCGAGTTCGATGATGGCCGGCGGCTGGCCGAATCCAACGCCATCCTGCTCTATCTCGCCGAAGGCACACGCTTCCTGCCGGCGGACAGGTATGAGCGTGGGCTCGCGTATCAATGGCTGTTCTTCGAACAATACAGCCACGAGCCCTACATCGCCGTGCGCAAGGCGCTGCTGACCTTTCCCGAACGTGCTGGGGATGCGACCCCGGAGCGGCTGGCGGTGACGCTGGAGCGCGGCAACAAGGCGCTCAGCGTGATGAACAGGCATCTGGAAAACAATGCCTTCTTCGCCGGCAGCGCGCTCAGCGTCGCCGACATCGCGCTCTATGCCTATACGCATACGGCGGAGCAGGGCGGTTTCCAGCTCGACGCCTATCCGGCGGTCGCGGCCTGGCTTGGCCGAGTCGAGGCCGATCCGGGACATGTGCCGATCGGGTGGATGGGGTAAGCCACGTCGGTGATTGGCGAAGGACGCTGTATTGCGGCAGCACCTAACCCCAGACAGCAAAAAGGCGGGATAAATCCCGCCTTCCCATGCTTGGTAGCCTGATCGGGAGCGTCCGGTCCGGGCTGGCAGCTATCTGCTGATCCAGCTTGTCGGGTCTTTCCGCTCCAGCGCGCTTCTCGCGCGACTGTCAGTACATCCGTGACTTGCCGCGCGCCCCGAACTCTCGCCCGGCGCGCGCTATCGCAAAATCAGGCTGCCTTGCTCAGAGATCCAGCGGACGACTTGCCAGTGCGGCGGTCCTGCTCGATCTCGAAGTTGATCTTCTGGCCTTCGACCAAGGTCGACAGTCCAGCACGCTCGACAGCGGAGATGTGGACGAATACGTCCGCGCCGCCCGCGTCAGGCTGAATGAAGCCGAAGCCCTTGGTGGCGTTGAACCACTTGACCGTTCCAGTTGCCATTTAGATAGTCCTTCACATTTGCTTTAGATTGACCGGACCGAGGTCCAGCCGGTGTGCATCGAGATTTTGGAGATAGACGTCAGCAAACGCGATTATCGCGAGGCCCGGATCGATCGGCCGAAATATCAATGGAAGGCATATAGGCTGCTTTCGCACAAAAAACAAGACTGTGTGAGAAAGCCGTGATCAGGGCGCCGCCCAATGGCCGCCCCAATCGCGTGAGAGCGTCACGACGGATCGCGACGTCCCTGGGCGGCGGATCACAGGGAGAGGACCATGAAAACCATTCTGCTTGCCGCCTGCCTGACGCTTGTCGCCGCTCAGGCTCAGGCGATCTCGCGCTACGACCCAACGCGTATGAGCTGCGGCAAGGTTCAGGCGACGATCGCCCGGCAGGGGGCGGTCATCCTGCGCTACCAGTCGAAGCGGGTGCCGGGACTGCCGCTTTACGACCGCTATGTGCAGAGCCAGCGATTCTGCAGCATGGGCGAGGTAAGGACACGGGCCTACGTGCCGAGCGCCGACACAAAGTCCTGCCCGGTCTACAACTGCAAGCGGCCGGACAACGGCCGGCATTTCCGCCGGCGGTTCTTCCATAACAACTAGGCACCTGCCTACATCAAAACCCGAACGAAACCTGCGCCGGGGGCGGCGGGCCGACGCGCACGCCTTCCATGGCCAGCATCTTCTCCTTGGTGACCGAGCCGCCCGGCGCCGAGAAGCCGCCGATCTTGCCGCCGGCGGCAAGGATGCGATGGCAAGGGATGACCAGCGGCACCGGATTGGCGCCAAGGGCGGCCCCGGTTTCGCGGGCGAGCCCGGTATGGCCGGCGGTCTTGGCCAACTCGCCATAGGTGGTGGTTTCGCCGAAGGAGAGTTTTCGCGCCGCGTCGTAAATGGCGAGGCGGAAATCGTCGACGCCGTCGAGATCGACCGGCACGGCGGAGAAGTCGATGTCCTCGCCCGCCGCATAAGCCTTGATCGCTGCGATCAGCTCGACCACCCATGGCGGCTGCGCCGTGGCGCTGGAAACGCCGCCATGGCGCAGCAGGCGCCGCTCCACCGCTTCGCGGCTGCGTTCGGGCA
Source organism: Mesorhizobium sp. M7A.F.Ca.US.006.01.1.1 (assembly GCF_003997935.1). Classification (GTDB taxonomy): domain Bacteria; phylum Pseudomonadota; class Alphaproteobacteria; order Rhizobiales; family Rhizobiaceae; genus Mesorhizobium. Next base: position 9,482 of record NZ_RZQL01000158.1, on the reverse strand, counting down.
GGCAGAGCCGGATCAGGCCCTTTTCGCTCCACGCAATACCCATAAAGCCGATCACTGTTTCTAACACTGCGTGGCCGGCCGTGATCGAAGCTGTCGTGACCATGATGCGTTCCTTCCCGCAAAGTGGCGAAATCCGGGATTCGTCCCAGTACATATCCGGAACAATATGGCATCGCCGCCTGCGTCTCGCCACCCGAAAACCACCTGATCGCCCCGATTGCCCGGCCTGAATCGCTGGTGTAAGGGATTTCTTAACAACCCGACAAACCGGACCCGAGCGCGGCTTGCCAGCAAAACTCAACCTTATCGCGATCGGCGTGATCCTGGCCGCCGCCGGCATCAGCGGCTGCACGTCGACCTCGCAGATGAAATCCGCGCCCGCTCTCACCGAAACAGCGACCGCCGCCGGCGCTGATGCCGGCTTCACAGTGCCTCTGCCGGAGACGGTTTCGGTGCTGCCGGAATCATCAGGGATTGCCCCCGTTCAGACGGCCGAGCTGCCGCTCGATCCCGCCGCACAGCCGGCTGCCGCGACTGCCGCTTTTGCCGGATCGACACCGGTGGCACCCGCCGTGCCCGCGGTGATGACCGCCAATGCCTGGCAGGCGCCGCCGCCGGCAAATGCGAGCGAGCCGGTCAAGACGGCCGAGACCTATACGACCGCAGGGCTCATCGTGCCGGCGACCGCCAAGGGCGACCGGATGCCCGGCGTCCAGCAGGTCGCCTATGTCGTGCCGCAGAACCCGGCTGCCCTGGTTCAGGGTCCCGTCGGGCCGACGGAAGAACGCGCGACGGGCGTGCGCGGCGATGTCGAGCGGCTGATCGAGAAATATGCGGCGATCTATCAGGTGCCGGTGGATCTGGTGCGCCATGTCGTGAACCGCGAGAGCACCTTCAACCCGAAAGCCTACAACAACGGCCATTGGGGACTGATGCAGATCAAGCACGCGACGGCGCGCGGCATGGGCTATGACGGACCGGCCAAGGGCCTGTTCGACGCCGAAACCAATTTGAAATACGCGGTCAAATATCTGCGCGGCGCCTGGCTGGTGGCCGGCGGCAACGCCAAGAAGGCCGACTGGCTCTACCAGACCGGCTATTATTACGACGCCAAGCGCAAGGGTCTGCTCGAGGCGACCGGCCTTGGCCGCGACCGCCAGCGCCGTCGCCTGCAGCCCGACGCCTGAGCGCGATGCCTGAACCGCGCCCGCCGGCTCTGAACGACATCCGGCTGCGCAAGATCCTCGACGAGACGCTGGTTCCGCCGCACTGGCCGGAGGGTTTTGTCATGCGCAGTTTCGAGCCCGGTGACGCGCCAGCCCTGCATGCGCTTTTGACTGAAGTGTTCGACGACGGCGCCGATGGTCCGTTCGACGAGTGGTGGCCGCGTGTCGCGGGCGATCCCGAATTCGACCCGGCACTGTGCTTCCTCGTCATCGACGCCAAGGGCCGGCTGGCGGCGGCGGCGCTGTGCTGGACCCGCGCCTTCGTCAAGGATCTTGCCGTTCATCCCGAGGCGCGCGGCAAGGGTGTTGCCGAAGCGCTGATGTGGCACGCCTTCGCCGTTTTTCGCGAACGTGGCGCCGATCATGTCGACCTCAAGACCAACACGGTCGAGAATCCCGCCGCCGTCCGGCTCTATGAGCGGCTGGGGATGATGCCTGTCGCCTGGGAAGGCTAGGGTGTGCTGATATTCAGGTGATGCCGGCCTGCAAATGATGGCTTCCTGCGCTTCCGGTGCTCACGTACCCAAAAGTACGCTCCGCTCCGGTTCTCGGAAACCACCATTTTCGACTCGGCCTGACCTGAATCTCAACACCCCCTGATGGGTGTCGCCTCACGCAGGAACGGCGCGATTTGGGAACCCAAAGCGCCGCTTCGCATTCAATGGAAGGGGAAGGCGGGTGCCGACAAGCTGCCGACGCGTGGGGGGATTTTCCGTTGCCGGCTGCGGAGGGACATCCACCATCATGAAACTCTTTCACGCATTCCTGGTGCTCGGCGTCGCCGCCATGCTGTTTGGCACGCCGGCGCGGGGCGTCGAGCTGTCGATCGTGTCGGGCGATACCGGCGACGGCATCAAGGTGCTGCGCGAGATCCTCGACCGCTATGAGAAAGACAGCGGCAACAAGGTCGGCATCGTCGTCATGCCGACGTCCGGGACCGACCAGTTCGGCCAGTACCGGCTGTGGCTTGCCGCCGGAAACAGCGACATCGACGTCTACCAGACGGACGTGATCTGGGCGCCGCAGCTCGCCAGCCAGCTCGTGGATTTGACCGCGGCGACCAGGGATATCGTGGCTGAGCATTTCCCGTCGATCATCCAGTCGCAGACCGTCAACGGCAAGCTCGTCGCCTTGCCGATCTTCACCGATGCGCCGGCGCTCTACTACCGCAAGGATCTGCTCGACAAATACGGCGCCAAGGTGCCGGCCACCTGGAAGGAACTGGCAGAGACCGCCAGGCTGGTCATGGACAAGGAGCGTGCGGCCGGCAATCGGGATATCTGGGGCTTCGTCTTCCAGGGCAACGCCTATGAGGGGCTGACCTGCGACGCGCTCGAATGGGTGATGTCGAATGGCGGCGGCCAGATCATCGAGCCGGACGGCTCCATCTCCATCAACAACCCAAAAGCGGCGGCGGTGCTCGATATGGTCAAGGGTTGGGTTGGGACCATCGCGCCGCCCGGCGTGCTCGCCTACCAGGAAGAGGAATCGCGCGGTATCTGGCAGACCGGCAACGCGGTGTTCATGCGAAACTGGCCTTATGCCTACGCACTCGGCAACGGCGAGGGCTCGCCGATCAAGGGCAAGTTCGATGTGGCGCCGCTGCCGGCCGGCACCGGCGAGGGCGCCCGACCGGTCGCGACCCTGGGCGGCTGGAACCTCGCGGTTTCCAAATATTCGAAGCATCCGGATGCGGCAATCGAGCTGGTCAAGTTCATCGCCTCGCCCGCGATGCAGAAATACCGCGCGCTGAAGACATCCAACCTGCCGACCATCCAGGCGCTGTATGACGATGCCGACATTGCCATGGAACACCCGATTATTCCGCGCTGGAAGCAGATCTTTCTCAATGCGGTGCCGCGCCCCTCGGCCGCGACCAGGATCAAATACAACGAGGCGTCGAGCCAGTTCTGGAACGCTGTTCACAACACGCTCTCGGGCGACGGCACTGCCGCCGACAATCTGGCCGACCTCGAAGCGACGCTGACCAAGCTGAAGGGCCGAGGCTGGTGACGATACTGGGACAGCCGGCCGGCGGGACCGCAGCGAGCGGAGCGAGATGACAGGGATGAAACCGGAAACAGCCAAGGCCGCGCACGCGCCGTTGAGGGCACAGCGCGCTCGCTCGGCGTGGCTTTTCCTGGCGCCAATGCTTCTGGTGCTCGCCGCGGCAGCCGGCTGGCCGCTTGCCCGCACGGTCTATTTCAGCTTCACCGACGCCTCGCTGGCCGATCTCGACGCGCGCCAATGGGTCGGCTTCGCCAATTACTTTTCGGTACTTCACATGCCAAGCGGCCGGACCCTCTATGACGGGTTGCTGGTCGACCCTGTCTGGTGGCGGGCCGTCTGGAACACGGTGCGCTTCACCGTGATTTCGGTGACCTGCGAGACCATCCTCGGCACCATCGTTGCCTTGGTTCTCAACGCGGAATTCGCCGGCCGCGGCATCGTCAGGGCGGCGATCCTGATCCCCTGGGCGATCCCGACGATCGTCTCGGCGAAGATGTGGCAATGGATGCTCAACGACCAGTTCGGCATCATCAATGTCGTGCTGCTCAACCTCGGCCTGATCAGCACCAAGATCGCCTGGACGGCCAACGCCGACACGGCGATGGCGGCCGTCCTCATCGTCGATATCTGGAAGGCGACACCATTCATGACGCTGCTCATCCTGGCCGCGCTGCAGATGCTGCCGAGGGAGATCATCGAGGTCGCCAGGCTCGACGGCGCCAACCCCTGGCAGATCTTCTGGCGGGTGACCTTGCCGCTGATCCGCCCCGCGCTGTTAGTGGCGGTGATCTTCCGCGCGCTCGATGCGCTGCGTATCTTCGACCTGATCTATGTGCTGACGCCCAACAATGTGCACACCAAGTCGATGTCGGTGTTCGCCCGCGAGAACCTGTTCGAGTTCGATAAGTTCGCCTATGGCTCCGCCGCCTCGACCTTGCTCTTCCTGATCCTCGCTCTGCTTACCATCGTCACCATCCGGATCGGCCGGATCAGCCTGGCCGGGGACCGCTGAGATGTGGATCGTGAAGCGCACGGCCTTTTACCTGCTGGTCGCGGTTATCGTCTTCGTCGCGGTGTTCCCGTTCTATTACGCCATCGTCACCAGCCTGAAATCGGGGACCGACCTGTTCCGGGTCGATCTCTGGCCGACAACGATCAGTCTTGCCAACTACCGGAATGTGCTGACCGAGGGCAGCTTCGTCCGCAACTTGCTGAACTCGCTCTTCGTCTCCGGCGCCGTCGTCGTGCTGTCGCTGTTGCTCGGCGTCACATCAGCCTACGCGCTGGCGCGTATTCGATTTCGCGGCCGCTCGGCCCTGCTGTTCCTCATCCTGTCGGTTTCGATGTTCCCGCAGGTGGCGCTGCTGGCCGGGCTGTTCGAACTGGTCCGCATGTTCGGCCTCTACAATTCGCTGTTCGCGCTGATCTTCTCCTACATGATCTTCACCTTGCCGTTCACCGTCTGGGTGCTCACCACCTTCGTCCGCGACCTGCCTGTCGAGGTCGAGGAGGCGGCGATCCTCGACGGCGCGACGCCGTGGATCATCATCACCCGGGTCTTCCTGCCGCTGATGTGGCCGGCGCTGGCGACCACCGGGCTGCTGGCCTTCATCGGCGCCTGGAACGAATTCCTGTTTGCCCTGACCTTCACCTCCAACAACGCACAGAGGACCGTGCCGGTGGCGATCGCGCTGCTCTCCGGCAACTCGCAGTTCGAGATCCCATGGGGCAACATCATGGCCGCCTCGGTGATCGTCACGGTGCCGCTGGTGGTGCTGGTGCTGATCTTCCAGCGCAAGATCGTCTCCGGCCTTACCGCCGGCGGGGTCAAGGGGTGAGGAGCGGTCGGCGTAGTGCGGGCCGTTCTCAAATGTCTGGCGCGTTGCCGATCTTCTGCTTGAGCTCCAGCGCCCAGGCGCGGCCTTCGTCGCCGCCCCACAGCAGCCAGGCGATGTAACCGGCCGACGGGTTTTGCTCGTTGCCGTAATTCCTGCCGCGCTTGTCGACCTCGTGGCGGGCGAAATAGCTGACCATGCGGCGGATGGTGGAGGGCGAGAGGTTTTTGCGGTTCTTCAGTTCGGTGGCGCGGGCGACGCCGATCTCGGTGCCGCCGCGGCCGAATTCTCCGCGCAGCCTGAGGCCCTTGGCGGCATTGTCGGCCACCACTTGCGGGCAGCGCAGATCGATCTCGTCGTCGTGCATTTCGTCCCCCGGATCACGCTGCCCGAACAGGTATTACGACATCTCACCATGCGCAATAAATGTCGGGGGCGATCGCCGCCAAACGTCCTTGGGTCGCAAAGCAACCGCGCCGGGACGCCGGCGCCACGACTTGAAGGAGCCGATCATGATCACCTTTCCCAACGAATCCGCGAAATACCGCGCCGCGCGTGAAAAACTGCTGCGCAAGGAAATCGAGCTGCGCCGCGTCATGGAAGAGGTCGCCGAGGCCCGGCGCGCGCTGCCGCCGGGCGGGCTGATCCGCCTGGATTATGAATTCGATGCACTGGATGCCGAAGGCAGGCCCGCGAAGACCAAACTGTCGGAGCTGTTCGCACCCGGCAAGGACAGCTTGATCCTCTATCATCTGATGTTCCCGCGCCACCCGCAGGAGAAGCGCGATGTGGCGACCAGCGGCGGCACGGCGAAGCTTGCCCGACAGGATCAGCCATGCCCGTCCTGCACGGCGTTGCTCGACCAGTTCGACGGCGCCGTCGGCCATCTCCAGGCGGCCGGCTTCAATTTCGCCGTGGTGGGCAAGACCGCGCTCGAAAACCTGGTCACGCTCGGCCGTGATCGGGGCTGGCGCAACATGCGGTTGGTGTCTTCGGCGAGCAACAGCTTCAAGCGCGACTACAATGCCGAGGCGGCTGACGGCGCACAGATCCCGCTGCTGTCGGTGTTCCATCGCGATGCCGACGGCATACGCCATTTCTGGAGTTCGGAACTGGATTTCGCACCGACGGAGCCGGGCCAGGACCCACGCGGCCTCGGCACCTGCGAAACGCTGTGGAACCTGATGGATTTCACGCCGGAAGGCCGGCCGAACTGGAACGAGCAGCTGCAATATGGCGAGGCTTGCTGCCACTGAAACGCAGTTCTGGTCAGCCGCCGCGGTTCAGTTCGGATGGCCTTTGAGGAACATGAGTCCCATGGGCCGGCTTGAACGAGGGCATCGACGAGCGTTCGAGCCAGCCACGGATATAGCGGGGGGATCGAGGCGACACGCGCAGGCTTCTTCCTCATGACCTGCAACCTGAGTGCCCAAGCGACGTTGGATTGTCCGAGGGACAATTCCAACCGGAGACATGCGATGAAAACGCTTACCATTCTGACCGCAGCAGCATTGCTTGCCGGCGCGCCGGCCTTTGCCCAGTCGAACACGACCGCCACGACCACGCCGCTCGCCGCCACGACGAAGGTCGACACTTCGACCTTCATCAAGACGGTGCCGAGCGCCAATGAGTTCGAGATCGAGTCCAGCAAGCTCGCCGAGCAACAGGCAACCGACGCCGACGTCAAGGCGTTCGCCAAACAGATGATCGCCGATCACACCAAGGCCGGCGAGGAATTCAAGGCGGCGCTTGCCCAGGGCCAGACAACCTCGGCCACCGCACCGTCCGGTCCGGCCCTGCAGCCCAAGGAGCAGAAGATGCTCGATGAGCTGAAGAGCGCCAGCGGCGATCAATTCCAGGCCAAATACATCGAGATGCAGACCAACGCCCACAAGGAAGCCGTCGCGCTGTTCAGCGGCTATGCGAAATCCGGCGACGACCCGGCAATGAAGGAATTCGCTAAGAAAACCCTGCCGACGCTGCAGATGCACGAAAAACACGTGAAGGAACTGGCCGCCGCGCATCAGGGGTGAGGGCGGTTCAAAGTCGGCGATCTGTGGCGCCCCCCTCTGTCCTGCCGGACATCTCCCCCTCTTGGGGGGAGATCGGATGTCATCTCTGCCTTCGCCAATTTCCAACGCTGCAAGAGAGGCGCTGACCATGGGCCTAGCCAATCTCCCCCCTTGAGGGGGAGATGTCCGGCAGGACAGAGGGGGGGCGCCGTAGAGCGCTACGATGGAAGCCAGCCCGCTTGGCCAACCAACACCACAATGTGGCCCTGTGCCTTAAGGACGGCACGCCCTACCGATCACGGCTGAGCAGCGCTCAAGTCGACCTGATCTGCTCCACCGCCGTCACCAGCAGCTCTTCCATCGCGGTGCGTATCTGGGCATCCGACTGGGCGATGCCCGCCGCGTCAAAATCGGCGCGGACCTTGCGGAACACATCGTTGTCGCCTGCCTCTTCGAAATCCGCGTGTACCACTTCCTTCGCATAGGCGTCGGCGTCCGCACCGGATTTGCCGAGCTTTTCGCCGGCCCACAGGCCGAGCAGCTTGTTGCGGCGGGCCATGGCCCTGAACTTCGTTTCCTCATCCATCGCGAACTTCTTTTCGAAGCCTTCCTGACGGTCTTTCATGCTGCTCATGGTTGCCTCGTTTTGATGGGAGTCCGGTCTCCAGCGTGGTGGAAGAGCGGGCAGGAGAGGCAAGGGTGGCGTGCATGGATGTCATTAACAAGGCGATTGAGCGGGCGGTTGGCGGTCCGGTCTTTCGCCCCGATGTGATTTGACGTTGCCGCGCCGTGTCCTAACTCTCAAGTGCCTGCGGGATGAACCGAGGAGACGAGCGATGCAGTTCAAGGCAATTCGCAGCGTCGCGCTGACGGCCGTGATGCTTGCCGCCGGCACCGCGGCCTATGCCCATCATGGCTGGTCGTGGACGCAGGACGAGTTTTTCGAACTCAAGGGCAAGATCACGGCCATCTATATCGGCAATCCGCACGCCACGCTGGATGTCGACGCCGAGGGCGAGGCCTGGCGGGTGGAGATGGCGCCGCCATCCCGCACGATCGCCGCCGGCTTCACGGAGGAGGTGGCCAAGGTCGGCGACGAGGTGACCGCGATCGGCAACCGCTCGCTCGAGGCGACCGAAAAGCGCATGAAAGCAGTCCGCCTCATCGTCGGCGGCAAGACATATGATGTCTATCCCGACCGTGTGCCGCCGGCCTAGATGACGGAGTTTCTCGCCGGCATCGAGCACCTTGCGTTGGCGCGGTGGCTCAAGGCTTCCTTCATCGCCTACCCCGTGGTCAACGCGCTCCACATCATGTCGATCGGCGCGCTGCTGACCAGCGTCGTTCTCATGGACCTCAGGATCTGCGGCGCCTTCCGTTCGCTGCCGCAGGCGGCGTTCGTCGCAGTGCTGCGCCGCATTGCTTTGGCTGCGTTCGCGGGTGCGCTTGTCACAGGCTCGCTGCTGTTTTCGGTCAAGGCGAGCACCTATGCGGCGATGCCGGTTTTCCTCGCCAAAATGGCACTCATCCTTCTCGCCGGCGTCAATTTCCTCGCCTTCATGCGCTTTCGCCGCGCAACGGGCGGCGACGAGCCGGTCGGCGGGATCGCCCTGGCTGTGCTCTCCATGCTGCTGTGGACTTCCGTGCTTTTCGCCGGACGGTTCATCGGTTTTCTTTGACTAGGGCGGGCGTCGGCACTGGCGTTCCGCCAGTGCAGGGATAAGCTCCCTGAAATCTGAGTTATCGCAAAGACCCCCTCATCCGGCCGCTTCGCGGCCACCTTCTCCCCGGTGGGGAGAAGAGACTGGCGCCTGCGCCGGCAATCTCCTCTCCCCTCGGGGAGAGGTCAGCCGAGCGAAGCGGAGGCTGGGTGAGGGGGCCTTTGCGCCAACCTCGGCTCAAAAGGGAGATTTTCCATGACCAAACAAATCATCGAAGTGCCCGTCATGTCGGCCAAGGTGCGGGCGCTCGGGCTGCCGTGCTCGACGGCGGTCAAGGCCAACGGCTTCGTGTTCATCTCGGCGACGCCGCCGGTGGATATGGTGACCGGCGAGATGGTGCGCGGCGACATCGAGGTGCAGACCGAAGCGTCGCTGAAGGCGCTGAAACATTGCCTCGAAGCGGCGGGCACCTCGCTGGAAAACGTGGTGATGGTGCGCATCTACGCCGTCAATTCCGGCTTCTACAACGCCATCAACCGGGTATATGCGAGGTACTTCAGTGTGAACCCGCCGGCGCGGAGTTTTGTGCCGGTGGCGTCTTGGCCGATGGAGTTTGATATTGAGATTGAGTGCGTGGCTGTGGCGTGAGAAGCTCCGGCAAGGGTCACCTCCCGCAGATCATGTCTTGTTGATATCGTACACCTTCGTACGGTTTAAAAATTTATATTATTGATACTC
>NZ_RZQL01000157.1 GCF_003997935.1 Mesorhizobium sp. M7A.F.Ca.US.006.01.1.1 | reverse complement strand
GTCGCAGTGCTTGCGGCCCTTGCATGGATGGGGCTGACAGTGACGTCGCTCAGCGACATCAGGAAGGCCGGACCGGCGCCCGCCCCGCTGGAAGCGCTCGGCATTCCCGGAATCCTGCCGCTGCTGGTCGCGTGCGCGGCCTTCATGACTTCGTTCTACGGCGTCTATGGCTATCTCGGCGACCATCTTCATGTCGGGCTTGGACGGCCGGTGAGCGCCAATGGCCTGGCGGCGCTTGCCTACGGCATAGGCTTCGGGACGGCTGCTCTGCTCGACGGCGTCATCGACAGACTGGGTGCGCGGCGCGTCATGCCGTTCGCCTATCTTCTGGTTGCCGTCGTCTACGTCGCGATGGCCGCGACGAGCGGCAGTTTCGGGCTGACCTTGACCATGGTGGCAATCTGGGGACTGGCCAATCATTTCGGCCTGAATGTCCTGGTGATGCGCCTGTCTGCACTCGATCCGTCGCGGCGCGGCACGATCATGGGCCTGAACAGTGCGGTGACTTACCTCGCTGTCTTCGTCGGCACCACCAGCTTCGGGCCGCTCTACTCCAGCTTTGGTTTTGCCACTTGCGCAATGGTCGCGGCATTGCTGATGCTGATCGCCGCATCGGCGGCGGCGTGGCGCATGCGGTAGTCGAACGTGCTTGGCCCAACCTTCTCACGGTTGACAGCAGCGCCCTGCCCTTTCATACAAAGCCGTTAATGTTCTCAGGGCGGGGTGAAAGTCCCCACCGGCGGTAAAGGTTTCGGCCTGAGCCCGCGAGCGCTTTCCGGCAAAATCGGAAAGGTCAGCAGATCCGGTGTGATTCCGGAGCCGACGGTTAAAGTCCGGATGGAAGAGAACGAAACGGAAGCCGGCCCGCTCTTCGCGGGCTTAATCCGTATCGTGCGTCCTGATTCTGGTTCGAAACGGAAGGATGGACCCATGAATCAGCATTCCCATAAAGACTACGAAAAGACTCGCATCGCCGTTATCCGCGCGCGCTGGCATGCCGACATCGTCGACCAGTGCGTGCAGGCCTTCGAGACGGAGCTGGCCGACATCGCAGGTGACCGCTTAGCCGTCGACATCTTCGATGTGCCGGGCGCCTATGAAATTCCCCTGCATGCCAAGACCCTGGCCGGGACCGGCCGCTATGCCGCGATCCTCGGCACCGCCTTTGTCGTCAATGGCGGCATCTACCGGCATGAATTCGTCGCCAGTGCTGTCATCGACGGCATGATGAACGTGCAGCTTTCGACCGGGGTGCCGGTGCTGTCGGCGGTGCTCACCCCGCACAACTACCACGACAGCGCCGAGCACCACCGCTTCTTCTTCGAGCACTTCACGGTCAAGGGCAAGGAAGCGGCGAACGCCTGTGTGCAACTCCTGGCGGCGCGGGAGTTGATCGCGGCTTAGGTTGCCAAAACGGCCGGATTTCAACCCTGCAACAAGAATTGCGATCGAGAAGAGCTCTGAAGGTTGCGGTCCCGTTGAAATCCCGCCAGAAGCATCAAGGGGCCGACCGGCAACCGGCCGGCCCGCGACGTTGCGCTTGAAACCAGATACGGGAGACTATTGGGTGGCTCGCATAACACTGAGACAATTGCTCGACCACGCTGCCGAATACGGCTACGGCGTGCCCGCTTTCAACATGAACAACATGGAACAGGGCCTTGCCATCATGGAGGCCGCCGAGGAGACCAAGTCGCCGGTCATCCTGCAGGCCAGCCGCGGCGCGCGCGCCTATGCCAATGACGTGGTGCTGGCCAAGCTGATCGACGCGCTGGTCGAAATCCATCCCGACATTCCGGTCTGCATGCATCTCGACCATGGCAACAACGAAGCCACCTGCGTCACCGCGATCCAGTACGGCTTCACCTCCGTCATGATGGACGGGTCGCTGAAGGAAGACGGCAAGACGCCGGCCGACTACGCCTACAATTCCGGCATCACCAAGCGGGTCGTCGACATGGCGCATTGGGGCGGCGTGTCCGTCGAAGGCGAGATCGGCGTGCTCGGCTCGCTGGAGAGCGGCGGCGGCGAGCAGGAGGACGGCCACGGCGTCGAAGGCGCCATCAGCCACGACCAGCTTTTGACCGATCCCGAACAAGCGGTCGAGTTCGTCAAGGACACCCATGTCGATGCGCTGGCGGTTGCCATGGGCACCAGCCACGGCGCCTACAAATTCTCGCGCAAGCCGGACGGCGCGGTGCTGGCCATGAACGTCATCGAGGAGATCCACCGCCGGCTGCCGAACATGCATCTGGTCATGCACGGATCGTCCTCGGTGCCCGAGGACCTGCAGGAGATCATCAACAAATATGGCGGCCAGATGAAGCCGACCTGGGGCGTGCCGGTCGAGGAAATCCAGCGCGGCATCAAACATGGCGTGCGCAAGATCAACATCGACACCGACAACCGCATGGCGCTGACTGGCGCCATCCGCAAGGTGCTGACCGAGAATCCAAGCGAGTTCGACCCGCGCAAATATTTGACGCCGGCCATGGCCGCCATGCGCAAGCTCTGCAAGGAGCGCTTCGAACAGTTCGGCACCGCCGGCAACGCGCAGAAGATCAAGCCGCTGCCGGTCGCGGAAATGGCCAAGCGCTATAAGTCGGGCAGTCTCGATCCGAAGTTCGGCTGAGCTGAACGCTGGTATTGAGGGCAGGAGCGCGGCAGCGCCCTGCCCGTTCGCCCAACCCTACTGAAGCGTTCGCGCTGGCGGCTGACCGGCGTGGTCGCGTGCGATGCCGGCTTCGGTATCCTCGGCACCAAAAGCACGGTCGAGGCCCGTCGCCACGACCGAGACCCTGAAGCGGCCTTCCATACCCTTGTCGAAGATCGCGCCGACGATGATGTCGGCGTCCTCGTAGACTTCTTCGCGGATGCGGGTGGCGGCCTCGTCGACCTCGAACAGGGTCATGTCCCTGCCGCCCGATATCGAGACCAGCACGCCCTTGGCGCCTTTCATCGACACTTCGTCGAGCAGCGGGTTGGCGATCGCGGCTTCGGCCGCCTTCATCGCCCGACCCTCGCCGGAGGCCTCACCGGTTCCCATCATGGCGCGGCCCATATCGCGCATCACCGATTTCACATCGGCGAAGTCGAGATTGATCAGGCCTTCCTTCACGATGAGGTCGGTGATGCAGCTGACGCCGGCATAGAGCACCCGATCGGCAATGACGAACGCATCGGCGAAAGTAGTCTTGGCATCGGCGATCCGGAACAGGTTCTGGTTCGGGATGACGATCACCGTGTCGGCGCTCTCGCGCAGCCGCTCGATGCCCTCTTCGGCCATCTGCATGCGGCGCCGGCCTTCAAAGGCGAACGGCTTGGTGACGACGCCAACCGTCAGGATGCCGGCCTTGCGCGCCGCCTGGGCGATGATCGGAGCCGCACCGGTTCCCGTGCCGCCGCCCATTCCAGCGGTGACGAAACACATATGCGTGCCGGCCAGATGGTCCATGATCTCGTCGAGCGATTCCTCGGCCGCGGCGCGGCCGATCTCGGGAAGCGATCCGGCGCCCAGTCCTTCGGTGACGTGGGCGCCAAGCTGGATCAGCCGCGTCGCCTTCGACATGGTCAGCGCCTGCGCGTCGGTGTTGGCGGCGATGAATTCGGTGCCCTGGAGCTGCTCGGCGATCATGTTGTTGACGGCATTGCCGCCGCCGCCGCCGACGCCGATCACGGTGATCTTGGGTCTCATCTCGGAGATTTCGGGCTTCTTGAACTCGGCCATGCCTGTGTCTCCTTCGCCAATTGCGCGCGCTTCACGACCCACCCGCAGACTGCTTTTTGGGCAGATTGCAATCGAGCGGCATGATGCGAATCAGTCCGTTGCGATGGGTACCCCAAAAAGCCAGACAGCGGCCAGAGGTGCAAGTGCATGCGAGGTCAAGATTTGTGATGACCGTTTTGCACAGCGTGGCTCGGGCGCTGCGCGCGCCAGATCTGACCGCAGCGAGCTCGCCGCTCCCGCCGATAGCGGCTGCGCGCTGGTTTACCGGCTCGTGCTTGGCTTTCCGCCCTCCAGCCTCTATGTTGCGACCGCAGATCGCGCAATTGGTTTTGAAATGCCTCCCGACATACCAGCTAGTGACTTGAAAAAATAAGGAAAAGCGCTTGGCGACAGCCACGTCTGTTTTCCTAAAACTCGCAAGCTATTTTTACCAGGGACGTGCGGCCAGTCAGGCTGCGGCACCTTCAAAAACCAGAGGTTATAAATTGAGCGATGCAATTGCGGACGTTTTGAACTGGCTTGAAAGCAGGACCGACATCCAGAGCCTGAGGGCGGCGGTGTGCGACCTCAACGGCATCATGCGCGGCAAGCGCATTCCCGTCGAGCAGGCAAGGAAGGCGCTGGAAGGCAAGCTGCGCATGCCTTATTCGCTGATCGGACTGGACGTCTGGGGCGAAGACATCGAAGGCAACAGCCTGGTTTTCTCGACCGGCGATGCCGATGGACTGTGCCAATGGACGGGGCGCGGCATTCTGCCGGTGGCCTGGACGGCGCATCCGACGGCACTTGTCCCGCTCTGGCTTGCCGACGAAAGCGGTGCGCCCTATCTCGGCGACCCGCGACGGGCGCTGGCCCGCATCCTCGATCGCTACAAGGCCCTGGGCCTGACCCCGGTCGCGGCAACGGAACTCGAATTCTATCTCGTCGATCCGCAATCGCAGCGGCCAGTCGGACCTGTCTCGCCGGTGACCGGACGTCGTCTCGATTCCGACGCGGCGCTGTCGATCGACGAGATCGACGATTTCGAATCCTTCATCCATGACGTCTACGAGGCTTGCCGGACACAAGGCATTCCCGTCGACACCGCCATCGCCGAGAACGGCGTCGGCCAGTTCGAGATCAATCTGAATCATGTTGCGGACGCCTTGCGGGCTGCTGACGATGCGGTGCTGTTCAAGCGCACGGTGAAGGGCATTGCCCGCAAGCACGGCTTTGCCGCCTGCTTCATGGCCAAGCCCTATGGCGACCGCGCGGGCAACGGCTTTCACGTTCATTTCAGCCTGGTCGACGGCGAAGGGCGCAATGTCTTCGACGACGGCACGGACCAGGGCTCGGAGACCATGCGCCATGCGGTCGGCGGCCTGCTTGCGGCAATGGCCGAGAGCACGCTGGTGTTCGCGCCGCACTTCAATTCCTACCGCAGGCTGCGCCCAAGATCCTATGCGCCGACCGCGGTCGCCTGGGGCTATGAGAACCGCATGGTCGCGATCCGCATTCCGGGCGGACCGACCGCTGCGCGCCGTATCGAGCATCGCGTTTCGGGAGCGGATGCCAATCCCTACCTGGTGCTTGCGGCCATATTGGGCGCCGCACTGACAGGCATTGAAAGACAGTTGTCGCCAGGCGATCCGATCGGCAGCGATGCCCAGGGACTTCCGCCGGCAAAGCTGCCGCCGGACTGGGCGTCCGCGATTGCCGCATTTGAAAGCGGGACACATGTGGCGGAGATCTTCCCGGCCATCCTGCGCGACTCCTTCGTTGCCTGCAAACGCCAGGAGTTGAACACGTTCGCGCTTAATGTCAGCGATTTCGAGATCGAGACATACCTCGAAAGCGTCTAGGCGGGCTAGGCCAGTACGGCCGAGCTGGCGCGCATCGATCGGTCATGTCCTGGCGGCCGCGATACGGTCGGCAGCCCTCGGGCTTCCTGCGCACCGAACCCTAATCGCGTCAGGCAGGCTCGCGCCAGAGCCGCATTGCTGTCGATGACGGCCAATCCATTCACGTCGTTGAGGCTGGCCGCCACCACCGACAGTTCGGTGCAGCCGAGCAGGGCGGCATCGGCGCCGGCCGCTTGCGCGATGTCGAGCGCGCGCTCGGTTTCAACCGCCGCATCCGCGATCGAACCTGCCTTGACGAGGCTGATCGCGCTGTCGACGCACGCCTGAAATTCGGGGTTCGCGGGAAGGCAGAGTTCAAATCCCGCCGCCGACATCCTGTCCTGATAGAAGCCGGAGACCAGCGTGCCTTGGGTGGCGAGAACAGCAACCCGGCCCCGCTCCAGGCTACGACGCGTCTCCGCCACCACGGCGTCGCCGATATGGATGATTTCCGCGCGCGAATTCGCCGCCAGTTGGTCGTACCAATGATGAGCGGTGTTGCATGGCATCGCGATGCAGGCGACGCCGAGCGTATTGAGCGTCGAGACCGCGGCTTTCAAAGGCGCCAGCGGGCCGTCATGGCCGGTAAGGATGGCTTCGGTCCTGTCGGGCAGCTGCGGTACGCTGAGGATCACGGCAGGCACATGCTCGTTGTCTCTGAACGCTTGGGTCATCCGGGTCAGCTTGAAGTAGAAGTCAGCCGATGCAAGCGGCCCGAGGCCGCCGATAATGCCGAGATGGGGACGGATGCTGTCGTCGATCATCTGGCAGGCTCGGCTTCGAGCTGTTCCGAGGCGGTTTCAGGCTGTGCCGCCTCCCTGTGGCTGGGAGCGATCATTGCCGTGCTCGCTGCGACGGTGCAGACGCTGGCCAGCGTCATGAACGTGTCCACGGCCGCATCCACCGCGACGAACAGGGCGAACGCCGCCTCGAAGGGAAGCTTCAGGTAGCCGCAGACGATGGACATCTGCGACAGGATGAGCAGGCTGCCCATGCCGCCGGTGGTGAGCGCGAGAAGCGCTGAGGTGATGCCGACGAGCACGAGGTCGGGGACTGCAAGCGGATGGCCGTAGAGCTGGGCGATGAACAGCGCACCCGAAGTGTAGAGCAGCGCCGGGCCTGTACGCAGCAATGCCGCCTGCAGCGGCACCAGCAGTTCCACGACCACCAGGCTGAACCGCAGGCGCTCGCTCAACAGGTTGATGACCCATGGCAGCGAAGCGACCGTAGAGCGTGTGGTGATGGCCACCATGAGAAGCGGCTGGCAGGTCTTGATCGTGGTCCAGTAGCTTCGTCGCGACCGGATGGCGATAATGGCAAAGGCCCCGGCAACGAACATGAGGCAGGAAAGACCCATCACCAGCAGGTAGCCGCCCATCAACGTGAGCGGCTTGGTTCCGGTGGACGCGGTCTGGTCCGCTATCAGGATGAAGGTTGCAAAGGGCAACCCCCAGATGAACCAGTTGGTGAGGACCGTGCAGGCCCGGTAGACCGCGTTGAGCGCCTGGGTCAGGCTCATGGACGAGGGCTGGGGAATCTTCCCCATCGCGAGCCCGAAAAGCAGGCAGAACAGCAAAACCTGAATGGTCTGGCCCGAAGCCAGTGCATTGAAGACGTTGTTCGGCACCAGGTCGAGCAGGATCGAATGCCCGCCATTGGGATCCCCATTGGAGGGCGGCGGCTGGAACGGGAAGGCGAGATCGGTGGATACGCTGCCTTGCGAATTGATGAACTCGCCAAGCTCGATGCGCGACTGGGGATTCTCGATCTGACCCGGCTGCAAGATCAGCGACAAGGTGCCACTCACCAGCACGCTCAGAAACGATACGACCAGCACGGCCATACCCACTTTGCCGAGGTAGCGGACCGATTTCGGATCCTGGACCATCGCCGTGATGGAGAAGATGACCGACGAGACCAAATAGGGCAGGACGACCATCTTGAGGAAATTCAGGTAGAGTTGTGCGACAGGGCTGATCGCATGGGCAAAGTCTGGATAGTAGAGGCCGCACAGTATCCCTGCAGCAATCATCGCAATCGTCGTCACCGGCGATCGCAAGATACGCCTTGCCGCGAGGCGCCAGTCGAAAGGCAGGGGTCCTGCTACGTCGGAGATGGCCATTGTCAGGCTTTGCTCCCCAGGCGATAACGGGCGATGATCTCGTCCGTGTTGAGAACCTGCTGACCCCGCGCGAGATCGAGATACAGATCGACAAAGGCTGCGAGATGCGGATTGTCCGGCCGCACGCCGACTGCGATCGTATCGACCTTGTCGGTCAGCGTGATGGAGCGCGCTACAACTGTCATCGACGGATCGTCGACCATCAGCTTCTTGATCTCGAAGTCATCGCGATAGGCCATGTCGATCGTCCCGTTTCGGATCGCGTCGATGATCAGATCCCAGCTTGCCAAGCGGTGGATTTGCGCATGCGGGAAAGTCGTGGCCGCATAGGTGGCGAATGAAGAGCCCTCGATCACGCCAAGATCGCCTGAGAAATCACGGACAATCTGTTCGGGCGGTTTGCCTTGCGCGATACGCGCCAGGTTGAGGCGGTTGGCGATCAGCCCTTGCCGCAGCATGGCGTAGGGCCGGGAATAGATGATCGACCGGCCGCGCTGAAGCGTCCGGCTGAGCTTGCCAATCGCCATGTCGGCCTGTCCGGAACTGACCTGTCTGACGATATCGTCGAACGTTGCGGCGGATCGGTCGAACACCGGCTCGACGCCAAGGGCCGCGGCGATGCCGTGGGCCAGTTCCATGTCTATGCCATCGTCCCCCGATCCGTCGGCCGGGAAGAACGGATTGGAAGCGAAGGCCGGCATTGCGATGCGCAATGCATCGCCGCTCGCGATAGGTTGAGGGGCGTTCTCCGCCTGCTGTCCCGGAGTGCTGGCTGCCCGGGCTTGCGAGATCAGCAACCCGCCGCTCCCGGCCGCAAGCAGTGTACGACGTGTAACCGGCATGCGCGTTCTCAATTAATCCGGGAAAGCCAGCAACATGCACAACCGACGTTAAACAAACGTATATATTACACTGGGCCTTTTTATGTATTGGACAAGCAGCTTAGCGCCACAAAATATGAGCATCACCTAATATATGAGGGATCGCGGAAGGATCGCGTTACTTCCCGCCGGCGATCATCTGGCCCTTAGGCGATCATCTGGATTGTCAAAACGTCTCTGCCCAGGGCCGCAGCTCAAGCTCCGAGCTCCAGGCGCTGCGATGCTGGCGATGGGTTGTGAGATAGGCCTCGGCGATGGCATCCGGCGACAGGCGGCGGTCCGGCCGGTCGGGATCGGCCACCTGTCCGGGCGGCTCGATCTGGCCGTCGATGATGAAATGCGCGACGTGGATGTTCTGCGGAGCGAGCTCGCGGGCCATGGACTGCGCCAGACCGCGCAGGCCGAATTTCGGCATGGCAAAGCCGGCCGAGCCGGAAAATCCCTTCACACTGGCAGTGGCGCCGGTGAACAGGATCGATCCGGAACCCCGGACAAGCAGCCGGCGCGCCGCCTGCTGGCCGACCAGGAAGCCGCCATAGGCGCCGACCAGCAATGCCTGTTTGACCGCTTCGGCATCGAGCTCGGCGACCGGGCCGCGCGTGCGCGCGCTGGCGGTGAACACTGCAAGCGCCAGCGGGCCGGCCTTGTCGGCGGTGTCGAACAGCCTGGCAACGGACGCAACGTCGGCGACATCCGTCTCGACGGCCAGCGCACCGGTCTCGTCGACCAGCGCGCTCAGCTTTTCGACGTTGCGGGCGGCCAGAACCACGCGAAAGCCTTCCCGGGTGAGAAGGCGCGCAAGTGAGGCGCTCAGACCAGCGCCTGCGCCTGCAATGACGGCCACATCGGATGTCATGATTTTTCTCTCCTTGCGGATTTCGGCGGAAGCGTTCGCCAGATCGGGCAAGGTCGCGCCTTCGGGGCTGACAGGCAAGAGGTGGCATCTCGGCGGTTGTTGAGCCAGACGGCTGCAGAACCGACGTTGCGCGGTCCAGCATCGCCTGTGGCGCTACGAAGGCCGTTCGGTCTTCGGCACCGAGACCGCTACTTCGACAGTGGCAAGGCTTGGACCTTCATCCGACCGATATTTTGACGGTAGAATCGTCAGGCTTCGCAAAGCTATCGGCGATCTCATCGATGGGGACTGGAGCATGGTCCCGAAAAGTGGGAAACGGTTTTCGGAAAAGATCATGCTCAACGAGGAAACGACTATGGAACCAATCTGGGCCGTCGGCCTGATGACCGGCACGGTGCTGGACGGCAACATCGACGTCGCGCTGATCAAGACCGATGGCGAGCAGATCGAGGATTTCGGCACCTATCGGCTGATGCCCTACCCCCCATCTATCCGCTCCCTGCTGGAAGAGACGCTGACGGAGGCGCGGGCGTGGAATTTCGTCGGGCCGGAGCCGACGATCTTCCGCACCGCGGAGCAAGCCCTGACGCGCGCGCAGTCGGCGGCCGTCAGGGAGTTGGTCGAAGGCTATGGCATGTCGATGGCCGATATCGGCATCGTCGGTTTTCACGGCCAGACCGTTCTGCATCGCGCGCCGCAGGTTGGGCGGCTGGGCCAGACCCGGCAGCTCGGCGACGGTGAGCTGATGCATGCCATACTGGGCACCAAGGTCGCATACGATTTCCGCTCGGCCGACATGCGTGCCGGCGGGCAAGGCGCGCCGCTGGCCGCGGTCTACCACACCGCGCTGATGCGCAGCGCCGGCGCCAATGGCGAGGTCGCCGTACTCAATCTCGGCGGCGTCGCCAACATCACCTGGTGGGATGGCGCCGACAATGTCGTCGCCTTCGACACCGGACCGGCCAACGCGCCGCTGAACGATTTCATCAAATCGAAAGGGCTCGGCGAGATGGACCGCGACGGCGCGCTTGGCCGTGCGGGTAAGGTGGACGAGGCCCGGCTGACCAAGCTGCTGCAGCACCCCTATCTCACCAAGCCCTACCCCAAATCGCTGGACCGTTTCGACTTCGGTGCCACGATGGCGGACGGCCTGGATGCCGAGGATGGTGCGGCGCTGCTGACCGCCTTCACCGCGGGCGCCGTCGGCAAGGCCCTCGACCTTCTGCCACACCGGCCGAAGAAACTGGTCGTCAGCGGCGGCGGTCGCCACAACCCAACCATGATGGCAATGCTGGCCGGCCGTGCCGGCGTCGAGGTGGTGCAGGCCGAAAGCCTCGGCTGGAGCGGCGATGCGGTCGAGGCGGAGTGTTTTGCCTTCCTCGCTGTGCGCGTGCTGCGCGGCCTGCCGATCAGTTTTCCGAGCACCACCGGCGCGCCGCAACCGATGCGCGGTGGAAAACTCGCGGGTTGATCAGCCAACCAATTTCTTTTGCAGAAAGATGCGGCTGCGGCTGACAGGGAAATCGGCAAGCGTTCCAAAGGTTTCGTAACCCTGGCGCTGATAGACCTTCGCCGCGTTCGGATTGAAGGTGTCGATCCAGGCGTTGTTGCAACCGCGCGCAACGGCTTCCTGTTCGGCCGCGTCCAGCATTGTGCCGGCCATGTGCTGGCCGCGCAGCCGCTCATCGACCCAGAGCCATTGCACATAAAGCCAGTCCCAGGCGGTGTAGCCAGAGATGCCGGCGACGACCGCGCCATCTTCGTCGCGCACGAACACCGCAAGCGCTTGCCTCTCGGATGTGCCGACATCGCCGTCGTTGAACGCTGTCAGGCGTTCGCTCAGATAGGTGAGGTCTTCAGGACGGGGATTTGCCGTCGTTTCAAGTGTCGTGTTCATCGCTTTTCCGAGATGTGTTGCGGATCCGCATCGCCGCCGTTGCGAAATTCGGACGCGGCAATGCCGTAGCGCTTGAGCTTGTCATAAAAGGTCTTGCGCGGCACGCCGAGCGCGTCGATGGCGCCGCGCACGTCGCCGCCGTGGTCGCGCAGCGCACCGCGGATCAGTTGCGCCTCATAGTGGCCGACCCGTTCGGGCAGTGTTGCCTCTGGCTCTGGCGCGTGCGCGGAGACCGCCCTCACCTCATCGTCCGGGCCGAGACCGAGTGCGACGCGATCGGCGAAATGGGCGAGCTCGCGTACATTGCCCGGCCAGTCATGCGACTGGAGATGATCGCTGACGGCTGCATTCACCTTGGCGACAGGCCGGCCAAACCGTTCGGCCGCCTTGCCGAGGAAATGCCCGAACAACATCGGGATGTCGCCGCGGCGTTCGCGCAGCGGCGGAATGCGCAGCGTCACCACGTTGAGGCGAAAATACAGATCCTCGCGAAAATCGCCGCGCTGGTCCGGCCGCCCGAGATCGATCTTGGTCGCCGCGACGACCCTGAGATCGATGCGCCGGATCTCGTTCGAGCCAAGCGGCGTGAGGCTGCGCGTTTCGAGCACCCGCAGCAGCTTGACCTGGAGCGCAGGCGGCATGGATTCGATCTCGTCGAGAAACAGCGTGCCGCCGCTCGAATGCTCGATGCTGCCGATCCGCCGCCGCTGCGCGCCGGTGAACGCGCCCGCCTCATGGCCGAACAGTTCGCTTTCGATGACTGTCTCCGGGAGGGCGCCGCAATTCAACGCCACGAAGGGTTTTGCGCGCCGCCGCCCCCATCTGTGCAGGAGATCCGCCACCACTTCCTTGCCGGTCCCGGTCTCTCCCTCGACCAGCACATCGACATCCATGTCGGCGATCTGGCGCAAGGTCTCGCGCAACCGTTTGATGACAGGCGCCTCGCCGATCAGCGGCAGGCCGTCGGCGGCCAGTGCCGCGGCTTCGCGCAGCCGCCGGTTTTCCATCACCAGCCGCCGCTTTTCCGAAGCCCGTTTCAGCGCCTCGACAAGGCGGTCTCCCGCATAGGGTTTCGGGATGAAATCGTAGACGCCGTCCTTGAGCGCGGCGACCGCAAGATCGACGTCGCCATGGCCGGTGACCAGGATCACCGGTATATCCGGATCGATCGCCTTGATGCGATCGAACAGCTGCAGCCCGTTCATGCCCGGCATTCGAATGTCGCTGACCACCACGCCTTCAAAGGTCCTGTCGACGACGGCTAGCGCTGCCTCGGCGGCGCTGAATGCGACCACGGTGAAGCCGGCAAGCTCGAGCAACTGCGTGGTGGCGTGAAGCAGGTCCGCATCGTCGTCGACGAGCGCCACCAGCCCTGATCCCTCGTTCATTCAATTCGCCTCAGATCGATGGTGAAGGATGCGCCGCCGCCATTGCCGGGATCGAGCCGCAGCGTGCCGCCCAATTCCTGGGCAATCTCCTGCGAGATCACCAGCCCGAGGCCAAGCCCCTTCTCCTTGGTGGTCTGGAACGGCATGAACAGATTGCCGGCTGCTTCCGGGCCGAGACCTGGGCCATTGTCGCGCACCGAAATCAGCACCCTGTCGTCGTGCTCGGCAAGCTCGATCTCGATGCGAGGATCGGACTGGTCCTTCATCGCGTCCAGCGCGTTCTGCAAAAGGTTGACGAGTATCTGCTCCAGCCGGATGCGACTGGCCATGACCACCGGTGAGGCATTGCCGCGCGGCTTGACGATGCTAACGCCGGAATCGCGGATGCGGCCCGACAGCAGCGACAGCGCGCCATCAATCGCCTCGCGCACCGGCAGCGGCGAAGCGGCAACGCCCGGCCGGCGGGCGAAGGTGCGCAAGGTGCCGGTGATCGAGCCGATGCGCTCGGTCATCGACACGATCGACGTCAGGTTACCGCTTGCCGGTCCGGTCTTGCCGCTGTCGAGAAAGCGGCCGGCATTCTCGGCGTAGGTGCGGATGGCAGCGACCGGCTGGTTGATCTCATGCGCCACGCCGGCCGCGATCTGGCCGAGAATGGAAAGCCGGTTGGCCTGGGCGAGGTCGTCGCGCAGTCGACGGACCTTGGCTTCGGCATTCTCGCGCTCGGCGATTTCGCCGGCAAGTGCGGTGTTGGAGCGTGTCAACTCGGCCGTTCGCGTGCTGACCCGACTTTCCAGTTCGACATTCATGCGCGCCAGCGCTTCCTGCCTCAGCCTGCGCGTTCGCCGGCGCCGGGTCAGCACGTAGGCAAGCAGGCCCGTCAGCAGCAGACCGAGCAGCGTGGTAAGCCGCGCTGTGTTGGCGGCGGAAGAGAGGGCAGCGTCGGCGGGCGTCAGCAGCCACAGACGCCAGCCCGGGACTGCACCGGGCAAATCCTGCACCACCTCGACGAACTGGCGTGGTTTTCCCGCGTTGTCGATCGTCGCCAGGCCGTCACCAGCGCCGCGGCGGATCGACAGCGGCTCGAAGCCTGCATCGGCCAATTGGAGCTGCTCGTGGGCTGCGGCGGCGTCCTCGGCCGACAGTGGCGCCAGCGCACGGAACCGCCAGTCGGGCTGGCTGGTAGCCAGCACCACGCCGCGTTCATCAGTGATGAACACAAGGAAACCGCTGGAACGCCAATTGGCTTCGACGCCGTCGAGTTCGACCTTCAGCACCGCAACGCCAAGCGGCTTGCCGCCATCGTCGACGCGGCTGGCAAGGTACAGCCCCGGTCTGCCGCTGATTGTGCCGAGGCCATACTGGCTGGCAGCACCCTTCGCCATCGCCTCCTGGAAATAGTGCCGAAAATTGTAGTCGATGCCGACAAAGCTCGCCGGTTCGTCGGCGTTGCTGGCTGATATGGCGATGCCTGCCGTATCGATGATGTAGATGGCGGATGCCGAGGCATCGCCGGCAATCGCCTTGAGCTTGTCGTTGAGGGCCTTTTCTTTCATTTTTCCGGCCCGGCGCAGAGCGCCGCGCACCGCGTCGTCTCGGGCCAACACCAAGGGAACCAGGCGCTGCTTTTCGATTTCGCCGGTCAGGGTTCCCGCCGCCAGCGGCAGCGCGGCGAGTGCTGTCTCGCGCAGATTATCGGCCGCCTGGCCGGAGGCGATGCGCCCGGCAATGGCGATCGCGCCGGCCAGAAAGGCAAGGGCGACGACCACGACAACCCAGCGGCCATCGCGCAGCCGGGCCACCGCCTCGCGCAGCAACTCTAGGCCGGCAAATCCAGGGGATTCGCTATCGGTGCCTGCTTGCAGCGTCTGCCCTCTCCTTGTTGCTCGCAGTCTTGCGGCCAGTGTAATGCGAAAATCCGCCCAGGCAAACGCCGCCTGTGCGGAAATCCGCACAGGCATTCGCCGCATGGCTTCGAGCAAAGGCGGAAATCCCGTGGTTCCGGCCTTTCCGCGAACTGGCACAGCGCTTGCAAAACTCCCTGGCAGCGGCGTGCGACCGGAGCGCCGCGATGGGAGAAGTCACGCAGGGCGCTCCGCCCTATCCGGCCAGGGAGAGTTCGATGCACATAGCAGACCAATCAGGCGCGCTTGCCGCGCAGCGCAAACCTTTCTATGCCCAACTCTACGTGCAGGTGCTCGTCGCGATCACCGTCGGCATCCTGCTCGGCCATTTCTATCCGTCGGTCGGCGAGAGCATGAAGCCGCTCGGCGACGCCTTCATCAAGCTGGTCAAGATGATCATCGCCCCGGTCATCTTCCTGACCGTTACGACGGGCATTGCCGGCATGAGCGACCTGCAGAAGGTCGGGCGTGTCGCCGGCAAGGCGATGCTCTATTTCCTCACTTTCTCGACGTTGGCGCTGATCATCGGCCTTGTCGTCGCCAATGTCGTGCAGCCGGGCGCCGGCTTCAACATCGACCCGGCGACGCTCGATGCCTCGACCGTCAACACCTACGCCGCCAAGGCGCACGACCAGTCGGTCACCGGCTTCCTGATGAACATCATCCCGTCGACCATCGTCGGCGCCTTCGCCGACGGCGACATCCTGCAGGTGCTGTTCTTCTCGGTGCTGTTCGGCATTGCGCTTGCGCTGGTCGGCGACAAGGGCACGCCCGTCCTCAATTTCCTGCAGGCGCTGACGACACCGATCTTCAAGCTGGTCAGCGTGCTGATGAAGGCCGCCCCCATCGGCGCCTTCGGCGCCATGGCCTTCACCATCGGCAAATACGGCATCGGCGCGGTCATCAACCTCGCCATGCTGGTCGGCACCTTCTACGTGACGTCGTTCCTGTTCGTGTTCATCGTGCTGGGTGCGGTCTGCCGCTACAACGGCTTCTCCATCCTGGCTCTGATCCGCTACATCAAGGAAGAGCTGCTGCTGGTGCTGGGCACCTCCTCGTCGGAAGCCGCCCTGCCCTCGCTGATGGAAAAGATGGAGAAGGCTGGCGCCAAGCGCTCGGTGGTCGGTCTGGTCATTCCGACCGGCTATTCCTTCAACCTCGACGGCACCAACATCTACATGACGCTGGCGGCGCTGTTCATCGCGCAGGCCACCAACATCCACCTGTCGATCGGTGACCAGATCCTGCTGCTGCTGGTTGCCATGCTCTCGTCGAAGGGTGCTGCCGGCATCACCGGAGCGGGCTTCATCACCCTTGCCGCCACGCTGTCGGTCGTTCCCGCGGTTCCAGTCGCCGGCATGGCGCTGATCCTCGGCGTCGACCGCTTCATGTCGGAGTGCCGGGCGCTGACAAATTTCATCGGCAATGCCGTCGCCACTCTGGTGGTGGCACGCTGGGAAGGCGAACTCGACGAGGCCAAGCTGGCGAGGGCGCTGGCGGGCACGGCTGACGAGAGCCTGCCGGCTGATATCGTTCCCGCCGAGTAATCACGCGCGGTCAATGCGCAAAAGGCCGGAGGCATGCTGCCTCCGGCCTTTATCATGCAAGTCGCAACGTCAGACGGTGCCGGTCTTGCTCAGCGGCGTGTCCGGAAATGTGCTTGGACCGACAGGCCTGCGGGCTGCCAAAGTGCCCCCGTCGTCGAACAGGACAAGGCTGGCGGCGCCGACCAGCCCGGCATGGCGGCCGAGCTGGGCTGGAACGACCGGTACATCGCGATAGGCGCGCATGGCCCGCTGCCTGATGGTCGCCTCGATGGTCGGCAGCATCAGGTCGAGCCCATTGGCAATGCCGCCGCCGACGACCAGCACATCGGGCGAATAGAGATGCAAGAGGTTGGTGAAGCCGACACCCAGCCAGCGCGCTTCTTCCTCGAGCAAGGCCAAGGCAAGAGCGTCGCTCAGCCGTGCCGCCTCGACGACATGGCGGCCGGTCACCTCCGCATCCGCTGACAGGCGTCGCAAGGTCGAGCCGTCTCCGGCTGCCGTCGCGGCGGTGGCGCGGCGGCCGAGCGCGGTTCCCGAAGCGATGGCCTCGAAGCAGCCGATGACGCCGCACACGCAACGCTCGCCCTCATTGGTGATGGTCATGTGACCGATCTCGGCGGCAAGGCCACGGCGGCCATGCAGGATGCGCCCATCGACGACGACACCGCCGCCGATGCCGGTCGACACCGTGACAAAGACGAGCGAGCGAGCGCCATG
>NZ_RZQL01000156.1 GCF_003997935.1 Mesorhizobium sp. M7A.F.Ca.US.006.01.1.1 | reverse complement strand
TACCGACAGCGACGGCAATGCCGCCGCTTTCGATCGTTCGACGGGGGGCCTGCTGGCGGGCGCCGACACGCTGGTGGGTGGCTGGCGTGTCGGTGTGCTCGGCGGCTACAGCCATGCGAGCTTCGATGCCGACGATCGCAACTCTTCGGGCAAGGCCGACAGCTATCATCTCGGTCTCTATGGCGGCACCAATTGGGGCGCCATCGCTTTCCGTACCGCTGCCGCCTACAGCTGGAGCAGCCTTTCGACCAAACGCTCGGTTGCTTTCAACGGCTTCACGGATGGGCTGTCGGCCGACTACGATGCCGGCACCGCGCAGATCTTCGGCGAGCTCGACTACAAGGCCGATGCCGGGCAATTCAAGTTCGAGCCTTTCGCCAACCTCGCCTATGTCAGCGTGCACACCGACGGCTTCACCGAAGACGGTGGCGCGGCGGCCCTGACCAGCTCCGGCTCGAACACAGACGCCACCTTCACCACGCTCGGTCTGCGCGGCTCGACCGACTTCGCGCTTGGCGGCATCAACGCCACCGCGCGCGGCATGCTTGGCTGGCGCCATGCATTCGGCGACGTCACGCCGACCTCGACCTTCGCCTTCGCCGGCGGCGACGCCTTCACCATCGCCGGGGTGCCGATCGCCAGGGATGCGGCCGTCATCGAGGCTGGGTTCGACTTCAACCTCGCTTCCAACGCTAAGCTCGGCCTGTCCTATTCCGGCCAATTCGGCGGCGGCACGGTCGATCAGGGCGCCAAGGTCGATCTTGCCGTGAAGTTCTGACGGCAACAGGTGCCGAGCAGCAAGAAGCGCACCGTCACCACGGTAATAGCAAGAAACTGCTGGAGGCCGCATGGTCAAGTCAAAGGTCGATTTCCACACGAAGCATGAAAGCGGTTTTGTCCCAACACAGGGATGTAAACTGCCATTCAATACGGATCTTCTGGAAGGCGAGGCCAAGGCGCGAGAGAAATTGCTTGGCAAGCAGAACGCTTTCCTGTCCAAGACAAGACGTTCCGCCAAAGACGTCGACCATCTGATCGAAGAGATGGTCGCTTTCGAAAAGATCCGGTCTGGGCACTATTGGCGAGACTATCGGGCGGACCTGATTGCGCGAAACGTGCGATCGGCGGTTGGCAAAACAGGATCCTTGCTCGAACTAGGCAGGTTGTCGCAACGACCAGCGACCAGCACGGTTATGATACCACGCCTCGATATACCGGACCTGGGGCCCGTTCCTTTTGGCCCGGTCGAACGGGGGGAATTGCAGAGGATCGACCTGAACACGGTCGATCGAGGAACCTACTTCGACAAGTGGTTCAACTATAATGGACGGTGGACGCTCACCCAACTCTACGATCATGTCGTGACCGATCCGGTACCGCTCTCAATGGATTTCGTCAGTGCCAACAATCTGGACCCATACGATTCGGATGGCCTGCGCGCCACGAGCGAGACCGGCATCTGGTTCACCTATGTGCCGGACATGGACGGCTACGTAACGGTTTTCTGGCTATCGGACCGCGTGACCTATCGCCTGTTCAGACAATACTATCCGCGCGATGCGGACGGCTGGGCGAATGGTTGGCTCTCGGTGGAAGGAGTTGTCGGCATCTGGACGAACAATTCATTCGCAGGTCGCGACTACGTCGAAATTTCGAGCAGCAACGGCAATGCGCACGACACGCTACAAGCGAGCGGGGTCCTTTTCATTCACAACAGTACATACCCCGTCCAGGCAGGAAAGCCGGTGCATGTGCTGATCGGAACGCGGTCGAAAGTCTTTAGTGTTTGCGACGGGACGGGCATCAATTTGGGGGCGGGCGTTGTCGCGCGAATTGACCACCCCATTTCCATCTTCACGCGAGCGGAGCTGGAGCCATATTCGCCGTTCTACTGAACCTGGATGACCACTGGGCCGCCACCGTTTCGAGACATTCGAACTGGGATAAGGTGGAGCTGTCGGGCCGATAACCGACAGGCCGGAAAGCCGACGCGCGATTTTTGTGCCGTCCGTCAACCGGGGGGCCGCCGCGCTCCGGGCGATCTGGCGGTCTTGGGAGCGGCGCAGCGCACGCGGTGCGGTCTTTGCTCCAAAAACGTTGCGAAACGACCCGAGAGCGGTTATACAGACCGCGAATTTCCCATTTTGGTGGCTCTAAACCACCGCCCGCGCGGGAACGCGGGCGAACGAGAAGGATTTGTAAAAATGGCCAATACGCTGCTGATGCCCAAGGCGACCGCCGTCTGGCTGGTCGACAATACCGCACTTTCCTTCGAGCAGATCGCGCAGTTCTGCGGGCTGCATCCGCTCGAGGTCAAGGCAATCGCCGACGGCGAAGCGGCGCAAGGCATCAAGGGCATGGACCCGATCATGACCGGACAGCTGACCCGCGACGAGATCGCCCGTGCCGAGAAGGACCCGAACCAGCGCCTGAAGCTTTCGGACCCCAAGGTGCGGGTACCCGAATCCAAGCGCAAGGGTCCGCGCTATACGCCGCTGTCGAAGCGCCAGGACCGGCCGAACGCCATTCTGTGGCTGGTGCGCAACCATCCCGAGCTCAAGGACGCGCAGATCTCGCGCCTCGTCGGCACCACCAAGTCGACCATCGAACAGATCCGCGAGCGCAAGCACTGGAACTCAGCCAATCTGCAGCCGATGGACCCGGTGACGCTGGGTCTTTCCTCGCAGATCGACCTCGACATGGAAGTCAACCGCGCCTCGCGCGGCCGCGAACAGGCGCAGCCGGTCGGCGACACGCTGTTGCCGGCGGCCTTGACCGAGCGGCTGGTGCCGGCTCCCGAAAAGCCTAAGGATGAGGATGCCGAACTCGACGCCAACGCCGTGTTCGCCAAGCTCTCGGCCCTGAAGTCGAAGAACACGGACAATGACGACGACGAGTGAGGTTGTCTGACATTCCAAGAAAAAAGCCCGCTTCGAGCGGGCTTTTTTGTAGCTGCGTCAGGTCTCAGCTTCGCGCGGCGCGGTCCGGCGCCATGCCATAGTCCTCGCTGCGCTCCACCGCGCGGTAGAAGTCAGCAAGTTGCTTGCCGCGCTCCGGCTTGAAGATGCGGCCGGCGATGACCACAGAAGCGATGCGATCGATGCGGAAGGCGCGGAAATCGTCGCGCATCTCGCACCAGGCGACCAGCGTCCACACCTTGCCCCAGAACCACAGGCCGAGCGGACGGATATCGCGGGCGGTGCCGCGGCCGGCCTCGTCGGAATAGTCGATGGTCAGCACCTGGCGCTTTTCGACCGCGCGCTCGATCAGGTCGATCGCCTCGCGGGCGGCATCGCTGACCACCCACATCGGTGTGTGGATCTCGGTGCGGGCGATGCGGTCTTTCTCGGCATCGGGCAGGACGGCGCCGATCTTGACCAGCGCTTCGTCGGCGGCGCGCGCCATGGCGGCACCGCCAAAGGCACGCACCATGCGGGCGCCGGCGACCAGCGCGACGATCTCGTCACGCGTGAACATCAGTGGCGGAAGGTCGAACCCCTCCCTCATCATGTAGCCAACGCCGGCCTCGCCGTCGATCGGCACCCCGGTCGACTGCAAGTCGGCAATGTCGCGATAGATGGTTCGCTCGGAAACCTCGAGCCACGTGCCGAGCTTCTGGGCGGTGACCAGTCGGCCACCGCGCAGATGCTGCACGATCTGGAAGAGCCTGTCGGCGCGGCGCATCGTATGGTCCCTCGGCGTTGTCTCTATGCATGTCGCCCAAAACTGATGTCCACTTTTGGACGGCATCGCATCCTGTTTTCGCGCATGCCGTTATCCCAAAACCGCAGAACACTTTTGGGCGGCGTGCCTCATGGTTTCAGCCCTTCGCGCTTGCGCTGCGCCGCGACGAACTCCGCGCCGAAGGACAGTTTCTTCGTCGTCGGCGTTTTCGCATCGAGCACGCGCCAGAACGGTGCCACATCACTCAGCGTCATGCCGCGCTGGAGGTCCTCGTTGGCGGCTTCGGCAACAGTGCGCAGATGATAGCCTATGGTGACCGGGCATGTCACTTCGGCGCCATGCTCGACGGCAAGTGCTGTACGCAGCGCACGCACATCCATCTCGACGCCTTCGGGAATCGAGCGAATGAAATCGTCGACCTGGCGCGCTGTCGGCACCAGCATAGGCTGGCCCTCGATGACATCGGCCATCGTGCGCGGCGTCGACTTGACGCCGTTGATGCCTGGTGTGCTCAGTCTGTCGTTCCAACTCTTCATCGATCGTCCTTTCGACCGCCGATGCACGGGTGTCTGAGATTCGCACCATTGCACGCTCCTCCTGACAGCATACTGTCAGGAGGCTTCAGCATACTCCTTGGCGAACAGCGTTCGCATCTGCACGAGATCACTGCCTCTTTCGGGGTAGAGCGTCTTCAGAAAGGCGAGTGCGAAGGTGCCTGGTGCCGAACCGGGCGAGGAAACAATTTTGCCGTCGGCCACGGCATGCGGCACATCCTGATAGAGGCTGTCGCCGGCATAGCCGGCCTCATGACCATTGATCCAGTCGCGGCCATTGCTGGTATGCTTGGCCTTCTCGAACAGGCCGGCGCGGGCCAGCGCCAGCGTTCCGGCGCAGATACCGCCGACCACGTCGCCGCGTGAGGCAACGGCATTGAGCAGATCGGCAACATCCGGCGGTGCCTTGCCGGCCCACTCATCGGAGCCGATGACGGCGATGGCGTCGAGATCGTCATTGTCATCCGCCCCGGCCGATCGATCGGGCGTCAGCCGAAAGCCGCTGATCCCGGTCACTGGGTTGCCATCAGGCGTCAGCGAAACGGCACGGGCGCCGAACCATTCGACCGCCGAGGCCGCCAGCAGCCCATACTCCCAGTCGGCAAAACCTTCGATGAAAAGGAAACCGATCGTCTTCTGTTCGGGCATAAGCTCGCTCCCATCCTCACGCCCCGGATCTGTTATCTGGGCGTCAACGCGCCCACATCCAATCGCCGGGTCGAAAAATTGGCTTCAATTGCCGCGAGGGCCACGGTCCGCATACATGTCAGGCCAGCCAATATCCTTGCGAATGTCCGCCGGCAGCGAGTTCATGAACCGCTGGGTGCGGATCTCGTTGCGCATCGTGCGGATCTTGCCGACATAGTGCTGCATGCCGCGCAGAATGGTGTAACCGTTCATGGCTAAGTCTCCTCTCTCTGTGTAGAGGCACTATCGCATACCCCTCCTGACAGCAGTCTGTCAGGAGGATGTCAGGGCGCGAGACAATAGTTGCGGCCAGTGCGCGCCCCGCAGGCAAGGGATCGCTTTTCGCCGCATCGAACGGTGCCTCAAGGCAGGTTTGCGACTTCCAATTGTTCATGGCGACGACGTTGTTTCGGCGCCGCTGTTCAGCTTCCGGCGACGGACTGTCGGAATACGCGGCCTTCAGCGGGGTGACCGCAGGTCTGATATGAAGGGAGAAAATTCTTCCCAACAGCAGGGAGACGACGATGAGCTTGCAACTGACAGGTATCCACCATCTGACCGCCATCACCGCCAATGCGCCTGGCAATCTTCATTTTTATACGAAGGTGCTGGGCCTGCGGCTGGTCAAGAAGACCGTAAACCAGGACGACACCTCGGCCTACCACCTTTTCTATGCCGACGGCGAAGCGACACCGGGCACCGACCTTACCTTCTTCGACTGGCCGGTCGGCCGCGAGCGGCGCGGCACCCACAGCATCGTGCGGACCAGCCTCAGGGTCGGCAGCCGGGACAGCCTTGCCTGGTGGAAGCAACACTTGACCGACGAAGGCCTGGCAACAGGAGAGATCGCCGACATCGGCGGTTATGCGTCATTGGATTTCGAAGATCCCGAGGGCCAGCGTCTGCGCCTGGTCAGCGATGGCGGCAAGGGAGACAGCCATCCCTGGGCGCAAAGCCCGGTACCGGCCGAGCACCAGATTCGGGGGCTCGGGCCGATCGTCATCAGCGTTCCCGACATCACCAACACCGAGGCTGTGGTGACCAAGGTGATGAACATGCGCAAGGCGCGCGACTATGCCTCGCCGGAGGGCCAGGTTCACGTCTTCGAAATGGGCGAGGGCGGGCCGGCGGCGGAGCTGCACGTCCTGGTGCAGCCGGGACTGGCGCCGGCACGGCAAGGTGCGGGTGCGGTTCACCATGTCGCCTTCAGGGCGCCGGACCAGGAGACGCTGCATCAATGGACGGCGCGGCTGGCGGAGTTCCGGCTGCCGTCGAGCGGCGAGGTCGAGCGCTATTATTTCCGTTCGCTCTACTTCCGCGAGCCGAACGGCATCCTGTTCGAGATCGCAACCGACGGACCGGGGTTTACCGCCGACGAGCCGCTGGACACGCTGGGTGAAAGCCTCGCCCTGCCGCCATTCCTCGAACCGAAACGGGCTTCAATCGAGGCTGGCCTCAAGCCGCTGAAGTAGATCGTTTCCCAGTCGCAGGCGGGCGCCGCGTTCCGACTAGGATCGCGGCGTCGTTCTTTCTCAGGCAATGAACGACGTGCTTTGACAGCCGGGCGCGTTGCTGGTCAAAGGCGGCATGACGAAATTCCTCGCCCTTGTCATCGTCGGTTTCATGGTCATTCAACTGATCAAGCCGCTTGGCTGGCCAGGCCTCAAGCGACGCGGCGATTTCTGGAAGCTGGCACTGCTCGCCATGGCCGCGATTTCACTGGCGGCCGTGCTCGGGCATTTGACGTAGAACCTGCCAGAACGCACCTGTCCTTGGTGCTCAATTGCCAAGCACCGGCCCAACCATATGCTCGGCCCAGGCCCGGTAGCCTGCTTCCGAGGCGTGAAAGCCGTCCGAGGCAAAGCCGGCTTCCGGATTGGTGATCGGCAGACGCGGCGCCGGCACCGCGCCGCGCTCCAGGCAAAGGCGTTCTCCCATCCGGTTCATTTCGGTAGCGCGGATTTCAAGGATTTTTCCAAGCAGCGGCGGCATGGCCGGCGCCCGCGTGAACTCCAGCACCGGCGACCACACGACGCGCGCTTCCGGCCATTTGGCGCGCAGGCCGTAAAGCAGGCCACCAAACTCCTTCTTGAAGCGCGGCACGGAGTGAAAATTCTTGGTGTCGTTGGTGCCTATGGCCAGCACGATATGCGTCCACGGATCGGCCGACAGATTGGGCAGGACATGGTCGCGTATCTGGCCCGACGTTGCCGAATTGAAGCCGGCCGCCCGCCAGCGCACGGCGCGGCCGGTATTTTGTGAAATCAGCACCGCGAGTTGCGCGGCAAGCCCGTCTTCCGAATTGCCGATGCCGACCGAAGCGGCGGAGGAATCGCCCAGCACCAGAAGCGAAATATCAGGCGCCTTGCCTGATATTTCGTGCATGACCGGCCCTTGCGCCGGCAGCATGCGCGTGGTGCGGCGTCGCACGCCGAGGCCTTGCCAGATATAGACCGGGAAGGCGAGCCAGGTGAGTAGGGCCGGGAAGCGCATGGCAGTACCGTTAAACGATCAGCGGCAGCCTTAGCGCATGTTTTGGCCGACGGGAACGCCTTCAATCGCAGCAACTCGCCTGGCCCGCTTGCTTGCCCTGATATTCATCGTGCAGCCGCACCCAATCCATCAGTCCGTGATAGGGGCCGTTCTCGTTGCGGCCCTTCGGCGTCATGTCGAGATAGTCGTAGGCGCCGATCTGCGCCTCGCCGCCGCGGGCGCGCGACATGAAGGTGAGGAAGATGTCGCCGGTCTCGTCCCGGTAGAAAACGCTTGTGCCGGGAAGCTCCTTCGATGTCCGTGGACGGGTCTCGAAATTGTAGGTGGTGTCGCCGGCGGCGATCTGCTTGTCGGTGAAGGAGACCTGCATGTCGAAGTTGAAATCCGAGGCATAGGACGACACCCAGTCGAACTTCCAGCCCATGCGCTGCTTGTAAGGCAGAAGCTCCGCCAGTGGAGCGCGCGAAACCACGACCAGCGACACGTCGTGATGCCGCAGATGCTGATTGGCGCCGTCGATATGGTCGGCAAGGAATGAACAGCCCTCGCAATGATGGACGCAGCCCGGCCCGAACATGAAGTGATAGACGATCAGCTGGCTGTTGCCGGCAAACAGGTCGGTCAGTTTCTTCGGCCCTTGCCCGGTCTCGAAGACATAGTCCTTCCTGATCTTCAGCCAGGGCAGTTCACGCCGTTCAGCGGCGATCCGCTCGCGAAGCCGCGTCAGTTCCTTTTCGCGCGCCAGATGCGCCTTGTGCGCCTGGAACCAGTCTTCGCGCGAAACGATCTTGTTGCGATGCATGAACCTCTCCCTGAAGTGTCATTCCAAGGACGTTCGGGATGAGCACAACCCGACATCGCCCGAGAGGAAATAAGGACGGAGAGGCTCCGCCCCAAGCCCGGCAAGTCACAAACAAAAACCCGGGCGCATCGGCCCGGGTTCGAAGGAGGAAGAAAGGACTGTGGTCAGGCGGCCTGTTCCAGGCTCGCCTTCCATTTTCCGAGCGCTGCCAAATGATTCATGTGGGCGCGATGGGTGAAGGCGGCCTGACCGGCGGCAACGTTCGAGGCCTTGCCGCTCCAGGCTTTCTGTGGCGCGGCCTGCAGCGCGCGGCCATAGGAGAAGGTCAGCTTCCACGGGTGCGGCCCGATGGCGTTGATGGCGTTGAGATTGGCGGTCGCCTCCTCGTCCTCCTGGCCGCCGGACAGGAAGGCGATGCCCGGCACCGCTGCCGGCACTGTCTCACGGAACAGTTTTATGGTCCTTTCGGCGACTTCTTCGGGGCTGCTCACCTTGCCCGATTTCCTGCCGGCCAGCACCATGTTCGGTTTTAGGATAGTGCCTTCCAGCACGACGCGCGCCGCGTAGAGTTCGTTATAGAGCTTGAGCAAAATCACCTTGCTGATCTCGTAGCATGTGTCGATGTCGTGGGCGCCATCCATCAGCACCTCCGGTTCGACGATCGGCACGATGCCGGCTTCCTGGCAAAGGGCGGCATAGCGGGCGAGCGCATGGGCGTTGGAGCCGATCGAGGTCGCTGAAGGCACGCCTTTGGCGATATCGATGTCGATCACCGCGCGCCATTTGGCGAAGCGGGCGCCGAGCTTGTAGTAGTCGGCAAGGCGCTCGCGCAGGCCGTCGAGGCCTTCGGTGACGGTGTCGCCGGGAAACCTGGCCAGCGGCTTGGCGCCGGCATCGACCTTGATGCCGGGGATGGCGCCGGCCGCCTTGATGATGTCGACCAGCGGCGTGCCGTCGGAGGCCTTCTGGCGGATCGTCTCGTCGTAGAGGATGACGCCGGAAATGTAGCGGGTCATCGCCTCCCGGGAGCGGAACATCATCTCGCGGTAGTCTCGGCGGCTGTCGGCTGTCGATTCGACGCCGATGACGTCGAAGCGCTTCTTGATGGTGCCGGAACTTTCGTCGGCGGCCAGCAGGCCCTTGCCATCGGCGACGATCGCAGCGGCAATGTCTTCGAGACGTTCGCTCATTGTTGCTTCTCCTGAAACGGTTGTTCCGCGCTTAACGGAAGTCTACCGCCAAAGGAATGGCATCGGAAAGCTCGAATCGATTGAAAGCCTCGGGCGCCCTTGTTCGCTCTCCGAGTGTTGATCGGGTCGTTTGGTTTAGCCGCCTTTCTGCGACGCCAGGCGTTTCCGCCTGGCTGCAAAAGGCGTCAGCGCTTCAACACATCGACGCCGGGCAGCGGCTTGCCTTCCATCCATTCCAGGAAGGCGCCGCCGGCGGTCGAGACGTACGTGAAGTCGTCGGCGACGCCGGCATGGTTGAGCGCTGCCACCGTATCGCCACCGCCGGCAACCGAGACCAGCTTGCCTTCCTTGGTGCGCTGAGCTGCGTGCTTGGCCGCAGCCACCGTTGCATGGTCGAAGGGCGCGATCTCGAAGGCGCCGAGCGGGCCGTTCCAGACCAGTGTCGCGGCGCGGTCGATCCATTCGCCGATGGTCGTCACGGTTTTGGCGCCGACATCGAGGATCATGCCGTCGGCCGGTACATCGGAGATGGCGACGGTCTCGCAGGCCGCGCCCGCCTTGAATTCCCTGGCGACGACGCTGTCGACCGGCAGGATGATGGCGCAGCCGGCCTCAGCCGCCTCGATCATGATCTGCTTGGCGGTCGCGGCGAGATCATGCTCGCACAGCGATTTGCCGACATCGGTGCCGCGCGCGGCGAGGAAGGTGTTGGCCATGCCGCCGCCGATGACGAGGGCATCGACCTTCTTCACCAGGTTCATCAACAGGTCGATCTTGGTCGAGACCTTGGCGCCGCCGACAATGGCGACGACCGGACGGACCGGTTTTCCCAGACCTTTCTCCAGCGCTTCGAGCTCGGCCTGCATGGTGCGGCCGGCAAAGGCCGGCAACAGATGCGCCAGCCCCTCGGTCGAGGAATGCGCGCGGTGCGCGGCCGAGAAGGCGTCGTTGACGAAGATATCGCCATTGGCGGCGAGTTTTTCGGTGAAGGCCGGGTCATTCTTTTCCTCGGCCTTGTAAAAGCGGGTGTTTTCGAGCAGCAGCACGTCGCCCTTGTTCATGGCGGCGACAGCGCTTCCGGCGGTGTCGCCGACGCAATCCGAGGCGAAACCGACGGGGCGGCCGAGCACGTCGGCTGTCGCCCTGGCGATAGGCTCCAGCGAGAATTCGGGCGAGGGGCCATCCTTGGGTCGGCCGAAATGAGCGAGCAGGATGACCTTGGCACCCTTGCCGGACAATTCGGCGATGGTCGGCGCGATGCGTTCGATGCGGGTCGCGTCGGTGACTTTGCCCTCACTGACAGGCACGTTGAGGTCGACGCGCACCAGCACACGCTTGCCGCTGATGTTGCCGATATCGTCGAGTGTCTTGAAGGCGGCCATGCGGGTTCCTTTCGCGAAAAACCGGGGGACCATACCCCGCATCGGCGACGATGCAAGGCTTAGGGCGTGCTCGAACCGAAATTTTGAAGGGGGCACGATCCTGCGCCGGCGGGCGGATGAAGGGCAGCGCTCAATAGCGGGTTTGTCAGCTTTCGGTTGCTGCCTTTTCCGGGGCTGGCTCCGGGGTCGGTTTCCCGTCGGCCCGCGCCTCGGCCTCCTGCGTCTCGGTCGGCTTGCGCCAGTTGCGGATGAAGGCGGAGACGCGGTCGCCGATTTCGCCGGCGCTGAGGAAGACCGGCACCCGCGCCACCGGCGCGGTCGGCTCGAACGACAAGCCAAGGCCTATGATCTTGCCCTTGTCATCGACGTCGCGGACGATCAGTTCTATCGGGCCGAGCAGGACGCGGTCGGCATATTCGGCATGGCCGCCGAGCCGCGCCGTGACCAGCGCTCCAACGGTGAGCTTTTGCTCAGCTTCGGTCAGGCCCGGCGTATAGGCCGCTTCCAGTTCGGCGGCGGAGCGCGCGGGATCGACGGCGAAGGCGCCGAAGAAATCGGCATCCTCGGGATCGACCACGGCACGGCTGGCGAAAAGCTTGTCGAGCAGGCGCGGATAGCGGTCAGGGACGAAAATGTAGACCTGGTCGCCGGCGGCGAGTCGGCCCATGTCCTGGAAGCGCATCGAGCGGCCGTCACGCAGCACCAGCGAGGGCCGCGCCCAGCGTGGGATGCGCTCGCCGCGCGCCACCGGGCTGCCGGGTGCGACGCGATAGGCAAGAAGCTCGTGATGGGCGGAGCCCGGCAATTCAAGCTCGACCTTGTCGAGCGGTCCGAGCCGCGCCGGCACGATCAAACCGAGGCGGCGCGCCAGCGGTCCGACCGTCCAGCCCTGGATGACCAGCGATACCAGAACGATGATGAAGGCGGTGTTGAAGATGACACGGCCATTTTCCAGGCCGCCGAGCAGCGGGGTGATGGCGAGCAGGATCGACACCGCGCCGCGCAGGCCGACCCACGAGACGAAGGCAACTTCGGGGCGCGGCATGCGGAACGGGATCAGGCAGAGCCAGACGGCGACCGGCCGCGCCACGAACATCAGGAACAGGCCGAGCAGCACCGCCGGCACCATGATCGCCGGAAACTGCGACGGCGTCGCGAACAGGCCGAGGATGAGGAACATGATGATCTGCGCCAGCCATGACATGCCGTCCTGGAAGCGCTTGAGGATGGTGACGGCGCGGATATCGGAATTGCCCGAGATGAGGCCGGCGATATAGACCGCTAGGAAGCCCGAGCCGCCAATGGCGCCGGCGGCGGCAAACACCATCAACGACAAGGTCAGCACGAAGATCGGCAGCAGGCCATGGTCGAGATTGAGCCGGTCGACGAGGCGCACGATGGCGAGGCCGCCGAGCACCCCGACGACAGCGCCAAGGCCCATGTTGAGGAGGAAGCCGAGGAAAAGGCTGGTGACCAGGACGTTGGTCTCGGGATTGGCATGAGCGGCGATGATCTCGACCAACGTGATGGTCAGGAAGATGGCGATCGGGTCATTGGTGCCGGATTCCACCTCGAGCGTCGAGCGCACGCGTTCGCGCAGATTGATCTCGCCGGCACGCAGCAGGAAGAACACGGCGGCCGCATCCGTGGAGGCGACGGCAGCGCCGAGCAGGAAGGACTCCAGCCAGGTGAGGTCGAGCAGATAGTGGGCGGCGGCACCGAACAGGCCAGTGGTCAGAATTACGCCGAAGGTCGCCAGCGACAACGCCGGGCCGGCTGCCTGCCGCAAGGCGTTGAGCGGCGTGCCGAAACCGGAATCGAACAGGATGACGGCCAGCGCCAGTGAGCCGGCAAAATAAGCGATGCGGGCGTTGTCGAACTGGATGCCGAGCCCGTCGGTGCCGGTGGCGAGGCCAATGCACAGGAACAGGAGCAGAAGAGGGGCGCCGAAGCGGAAGGCGATCAGGCTCGAAAACGCGGCGGCGACGACAAGCGCTGTGCCGACCAGCGTGACGAGATAGATCGCATGCTCCATCCTGAATCAGCCCCTCAAATTCGTCTGTCTCCTGCTTTGCGAGAGAGTGGGGCGAAGACGTGACCAGTGCAAGGCGGCAGGGTGGCTTTTTGGCCTATGCCGCTGATTTTTGGATGTTTTGGCGCCCAGGGCACAATTTGGGAAGGCGCAAGCTGCGCTCATGAAAAACGCCCGGACAAAGCCGGGCGTTCCAAGTCTCGAAAAGAGAGCTTTGTGATCAGGCGATGGTCTTGCCGAAGGCGACCGAGGTGTCGCCCATGCGGTTGGAGAAGCCCCATTCATTGTCGTACCAGGACAGCACCGATACGAAGTTGCCGTCCATCACCTTGGTCTGGTCGAGCGCCATGATCGAGGAGCGCGGATCGTGGTTGAAGTCGATCGACACATTCGGGTGATGGGTGACGCCGAGAATGCCCTTGAGCTTGCCGTTGGAGGCGGCGATCACCGCTTCGTTGATCTCCTGCACCGTGGTCGACCGTTTGGCGATGAACTTGAAATCGACGACCGAGACGTTCGGGGTCGGCACGCGGATCGAGATGCCGTCGAGCTTGCCCTTGAGGTCGGGCAGCACCAGCCCGATCGCCTTGGCAGCACCGGTCGAGGTCGGGATCTGCGACAAGGCAGCAGCGCGGGCGCGGTAGAGATCCTTGTGCATGGTGTCCAGCGTCGGCTGGTCGCCGGTGTAGGAGTGGATCGTCGTCATCATGCCTTTTTCGATGCCGACCGTTTCGTGCAGCACGGCTGCCAGCGGCGCCAGGCAGTTGGTGGTGCACGACGCATTGGAGATGACGATATGATCCTTGGTCAACTGGTCGTGGTTGATGCCGTAGACCACGGTGAGGTCGGCGCCTTCTGCAGGGGCCGAAACGATGACGCGCTTGGCGCCGGCGGTCAGGTGTGCCGCTGCCTTGTCGCGGGCGGTGAAGATGCCGGTGCATTCGAGCGCGATGTCGATGCCGAGTTCCTTCCACGGCAACTGCGTCGGATCCTTGATCGCGGTGACCTTGAACGTCTCCTTGCCGACGGTGATCTGGTCGCCGGATACCGAGACTTCATGCGGGAAGCGGCCGTGCACGCTGTCATAGCGCAAAAGGTGCGCATTGGTCTCGACTGGGCCGAGGTCGTTGACGGCGACGACGTCGATATCCCTGCGGCCGGATTCATGGATAGCGCGCAGGATGTTGCGGCCGATGCGGCCAAATCCGTTGATGGCAACTCTGACGGTCATAATTCTCTCCCTGGGAGTTGGAGGGCGGACGAGGGGTCCGCAGTTTCATAGCGGCGGAAGCAGAAAGAATCCAGCCGCAATGGTGTGGATTTAAATCGATTAAGTTAGGCCGGCGCGGCGAAGCCGCTTGCGCGGTTTCGCCGAACTGATTTTGGTTTGTGCATGCCGTTGTCCCAAAACCGCGATACACTTTTGGGCGGCATGCACAAGCCTTACTTGGTATGCAGGCGGGCTTCCGCCGCCTTGGCCGCGGCCTCGGCGGTAATGCCGAAATGCGGATAGAGTTGCTCGATCGTGCCCGAGGCGCCGAAGCCGGTCATGCCGACGAAGATGCCGTCGGAGCCGATCAGGTGATCCCAGCCCTGGCGGATGCCCGCTTCGATCGCCATCTTGATCGGCGCATTGCCGATCGTCTTTTTGCGGTAGTCGTCGCTCTGCTGGTCGAACAGTTCGAAGCAGGGAACCGAGACGACGCGGGTCGGATGGCCGTGCTTTTCCAACAGCTCGCGCGCGCCAAGCGCGATCTCGACCTCGGAGCCGGTGGCGAAGATGGTCACCGCCGCCTCGCCGCTGGCGGCGGCCAGTTCGTAGGCGCCCTGGCTGCTGAGGTTCTTGGCCGAGAATTCGGTGCGCACCGTCGGCAGGTTCTGGCGGGTCAGCGCCAAGGTCGACGGCGTCTTTTCCGACTCCAGGGCGATCTGCCAGCATTCCGCGGTTTCGACCGCGTCGGCCGGGCGGAAGACATTGTGGTTGGGGATCGCGCGCAATGCCGCCAGATGCTCGACCGGCTGGTGGGTCGGGCCGTCTTCGCCCAGGCCGATGGAATCATGGGTCATGACGAAAATCGAGCGGATGCCCATCAGCGATGCAAGCCGCATCGACGGACGGGCGTAGTCGGAGAAGCACATGAAGGTGCCGCCATAGGCGATGAGGCCGCCATGCAGCGTCAGACCGTTAAGCGCGGCGGCCATGCCGTGCTCGCGAATGCCGTAGTGAACATAGCGCTGGCCATAGTCGTCGGGCGTGATGTTCTTGGTCTGGCTTGTCTTGGTGTTGTTGGAGCCGGTCAGGTCGGCGGAACCGCCAATGGTCTCGGGCACGGCGCCGTTGATGACCTCCAGCGCCATCTCGGAAGACTTGCGGGTGGCGACCTTCGGCTTGTCGGCGACAAGCTTCTTCTTGTAGTCGGCAATGACGGCGTCGAAATTGGACGGCAGCTTGCCGCTGAGGCGGCGTTCGAACTCGGCTTTCAGCTTGGCGTCGGCCTTGGCCAGGCGGCCTTCCCAGTCGGTGCGCGCCTTGGCGCCGGCCTTGCCGGCAGTGCGCCAGGCGTCGAGGATGTCGGCCGGAATCTCGAAGGGCGGCGAATCCCAGTTGAAGAACTTGCGCGCGCCGGCGATCTCTTCAGCGCCGAGCGGTGAGCCGTGCGCCTTGTTGGTGCCGGCCTTGGTCGGCGCGCCGAAGCCGATGGTCGTTTTGCAGGCGATCATGGTCGGCTTGTCGGAATGGCGGGCGGCCTCGATGGCATAGGCGATGGCTTCCGGATCGGTGCCATCGATGTGGCTGGCGTTCCAGCCGGAGGCCTGGAAGCGGGCGACCTGGTCGGTGTTGTCGGACAGCGAGACCGGACCGTCGATCGAGATGTTGTTGTTGTCCCAGAAGACGATCAGCTTGTTGAGCTTGAGGTGGCCGGCAAGCGCGATGGCTTCCTGGGAAACACCTTCCATCAGGCAGCCGTCACCGGCCAGTACGTAGGTGTAATGGTCGACGAGGTCGTTGCCGAAGGCTGCGTTCATGATGCGCTCGCCGAGCGCGAAGCCGACCGAATTGGCGAGACCCTGGCCGAGCGGGCCGGTCGTCGTCTCTATGCCTGTGGCATGGCCGTATTCGGGATGGCCGGCGGTCTTCGAGCCCAACTGACGGAAGTGCTTGATCTGGTCGAGGGTCATGTCCTCGTAGCCGGTCAGATGCAGCAGCGAATAGAGCAGCATCGAGCCATGGCCGGCAGACAGGATGAAACGGTCGCGATCGGCCCAGTGCGGGGCCTTGGGATCATATTTCAGGAAGCGCGTGAACAGCACCGTGGCGATGTCGGCGCAGCCCATGGGCAGGCCGGGATGGCCGGAATTTGCCTTCTCGACGGCATCCATGGAGAGAAAGCGGATCGCATTGGCCATCCGGTCATGTTGTTCACGCGACGT
Source organism: Mesorhizobium sp. M7A.F.Ca.US.006.01.1.1 (assembly GCF_003997935.1). Lineage (GTDB taxonomy): Bacteria > Pseudomonadota > Alphaproteobacteria > Rhizobiales > Rhizobiaceae > Mesorhizobium. The sequence goes on along the minus strand of NZ_RZQL01000156.1, from coordinate 1,012 downwards.
CATGGTTCCTCCAGAAGTGGGGGTTTGGGGGCTTGGGAGAGCCCTTGAAAAGGGTGCGCGACACATAGCAGGCGCGGGCTTTTAGTCAACAAATTGGGTGCACATTTGCCGGTCTTGTGATGCCGGCGGCGGACCTACATTAGCGTTAGCGGGGGACAGTCGCGAGAGCTTTGTTGACGTTGCCTTCACCCGGTGCCTAATGTTTCAGAGATAACGCGTTCTGAACGTGAACGATTCGGTGATGGGCAGGGCACAGGACGAAGGCCATGACCGGGGAAGCCACACTCAAGGAAGTCATCGCGAGGCTGGGCAAGGCCATCGAGGGGCTGGAAAACGCCGTCGCGGCCAAGCTCGAGCATGAACGCGACTACTCCGAAGCCGAGGCCGAGGTGCAGCGGATGAACGCCGATCGCTCGCGGCTGGCGCAGGAACTCGACAATTCCGAAGCGCGTGCCGAACGGCTGGAAGATGCCAACAAGGAAGTCTCGCGACGTTTGGTGACCGCCATGGAAACCATCCGCGCCGTGTTGGACAGATAGGAGCTGGCCCGATGGCACAGGTCACGGTTTCAATCGACGGCAAGCAGTATCGCATGGCCTGCGACGAGGGCCAGGAAGAGCATCTGATCGACCTTGCCGAGCGCTTCGACCGCTATGTTTCACACCTGAAGGACTCGTTCGGCGAGATCGGCGATCAGCGGCTGACCGTGATGGCCGGCATCATGGTGATGGATGAACTCTCGGAGTTGCAGAAGCGCGTCAAGGGCATGGAAAGCGAAGTGCTGACCTTGCGCAAGACCCGCGACGAGGCTCTGACCAAGGCCGACAAGAGCGATAGCGTGCTCACCAACGCGCTCGGCGCGCTCGCACAGCGCATGGAAGACCTGACTGTGACAATGGCGGTCAACAAGACCTGAGGCAGGATTTCTTCTGTCCAGCCCAATAGGCTCTCATCCGCGCGCCGCGCATTCGGCAGCATAAAAATGCTCGCCTGCCGCCGACAAGAGTTTCAT
>NZ_RZQL01000155.1 GCF_003997935.1 Mesorhizobium sp. M7A.F.Ca.US.006.01.1.1 | reverse complement strand
CCTATCTGGCGTTCGAGATCGGCATTCCGGTGCCGGAATCGACAATGGCCAGAATCTTGGAGATGGCCGACGGGGTTGGCCTGTCGCGTTGGTCGTCGGTTCTGCAAGCCAAGCCGCGCACGGATTTCGGCGGCCTGGTCTGGCTGTCGCGCGGGCTTGCCAAGCAGCTGCGCCTGAAGCGGAAGAAGGGCCGGTTGCAGCAGGAGCCGCCCGCCACACCTTGGCGCGGCAGACCGGCCGCACGCAAGCCGCAAGCCGCATCGGCGCCTCTGGTGTTTTCGCAGGCCATCGCCTGTCCGCAAACGCCCGGCGACATGATGCTCGATATCACCGTCAGGATCGGCGTTCCGCCGGTCCGGCGCCGCATCGAAATGGAGATCAATGACGGTGGCGAGCATATTGCTCGCCTGCGCGCCATCGCCATCAGCCGATCCGGCAGGGAACGCGTGCTGCATTTTCGCGGCAAGGTGACGCTCGACGGCGCGCGAGTTGCCTTGACGCTTGAGGCGCGGCCATCGCGACAGTTTCGCGAGTGGAACGACGCGGCCACGGTGGCCGCCTATGGCGCCTTGCCTTTCCAGCTGCTGTCGGCGGATTTCTCACCGGTCAGCTGAAGGCGAATCCGACGAACCTTTTCCGAAAGGCTGCGTCGGTTCAAACTCCGTAGCGTTCGGTGCGAATGATTTCGGCTGCAACGCCGGCATCGATCAGCGCCTGAGCGGCCGCGGAAACGAAGGCGTTGGAGCCGCAGACGAAGGCGATGCCGGGCGGCTCGGGCAGCCGCGTCATGACTTGAACCATCATCGCGACGTCCACCCGCCGCGCATAGTCGGCTGGACGGCGTGCGGCTTCGCGGGTCAGCGTCAGCACCAGGTCGAAGCCGTCCTGGCGCTCGTCGAGGGCGATCAACTCGTCACGAAAGATCACCTCGTCCCAGACCCGGACCGAAAAGACCAGGACGACGGGCACCGCTGAACTACGCGCGGCGCGATGGCGGAGCATCGACATCAAGGGCACGACGCCCGAACCGCCGCCGACCAGAACAAGCGGCCCACTCTCATCCTTCGGCCAGACGAAATGCCCGCCAAGTGGCCCACGCAGTTCGATTTCATCGCCCACTGCCGCGACCTCGTGGAAGAAGGGCGAGACCTCGCCATCGTCGAGTTTTTCGATCGCCAGTTCGATTGCGCCGTTCGTTTCGGGCGCGGAGGCAATGGAATAGGAGCGGCGCGCCTGATAGCCGTCCGGCGCCGTCAGCCTGACGTCGACATGCTGCCCGGCGCGATAGGCGAAGGGCCGAGACGGCTGCAAAAAGAAGCTGGTGACGCGCGGCGTGCGCTTTTCGATGCGGACGATGCTGGCTGTTTGCCAGGGCGACTGCACTGCCGCCGCATCGCTCATGGATCGTCCGTGTAGCGCTGTTCGCGCCATGGGTCGCCATAGATGTGGTAGCCGCGCAATTCCCAGAAACCGGGCTCGTCTCGCGTGGTGAATTGCAGGCCGTTCAGCCATTTGGCCGACTTCCAGAAATAAAGGTGCGGCACCAGCAGCCTTGCCGGGCCGCCATGGTCCGGTGTGATCGGCTTGCCTTCGTAAAGCAGCGCCACCATGGCCTTGCCGGCGGTGAGGTCCGCGACCGGTACGTTGGTGGTGTAACCGTCGAACGCGTGCGCCAGCGTGAAGCCGGTCGGCGGCTCCACACCCGCATCGGCAAGGATATCGTCGACCAGCACGCCCTGCCACGGCGTGTCGAACTTGGTCCATGCTGTCACGCAATGGATATCGCGTGTCATCTTGGTCAACGGCAGCGCGTTGAACTCGGCCCAGTTCCATTTCTTGATCGGACGTGGCCCATGTTTCAGCGTGAAAGACCAATCCTCGGTACGCACACGCGGCGTTGGACCGGCTGACAGCACCGGGAAACCCTGTTCCAGATATTGGCCTGGCGGGATGCGGGCCTCGCCATCGGTTGGCGGGCGCCGTCCTGAAGAGAAACCTCGGGTGACCATAGCGGCAATCCCCATGCAATCAGGCCACTATCGGCCTGACGCAATGTTCTCGAAGATGTCGTGACGGGCAACCGAAATCTTGACGGGCGGAGACCGGCGGGACCGTCACCGATGGACCTGCCGCTCCGCGTGCACGTCAACGCCAGTTCTCAGCCACTGGCAAAAGGCACCGCGATGTACATTTGAGCGTCGCCACGCTCGACCAGCAACAGCACCGATTTCCTGCCGGACTTGCCGGCCAAGGCGATCGCCTGGGTTACCTGCCTGGCATTCTTGACCGGCACCTGATTGACGGCAACAATGATGTCGCCGGCCTGTATTCCGGAAGCGGCGGCCGCTTTGTCGGGGTTGACGCTGGCAACCACCGCGCCGTGCTGCTTGCCGGCAAGGTTCATCTGCTGGCGAATGTCGGGCGTTATATCCATCAAGCCGAGCCCTATCGCCGGAGCGCGCCCGGCGCTGGGCGCGTCGGACCCGTCGTCCAGCGACGCGGTCTTCACATCGTCGCTGTTGTGGCCGACATCGACGGAAATCCGCATCGGCTTGCCCTTGCGCCAGACATCGACCGTTTCCCTGGCGCCCGGCGCGACATCGGCGACCGCCCGCGACAGGTCCTTGGGATCCTTCACGTCCTGCCCGGCAAAGCTGGTGATGACGTCACCCGTCTCGATGCCGGCCTTGGCAGCCGGCGAACCGTCGTTGACCTCTGAAACCAGCGCGCCGCCGGTATGGTCGAGCCCGATGGCGCTCGCGACGTCCGGCGTCACCTCCTGGATCTGAACGCCGAGATAACCGTACTGGATGGAGCCGCCCTTCATCAGCTTGGCGACCACCTTCTGGGCCTGGTCCGATGGAATGGCAAAGCCGACACCGACGCTGCCGCCATTGGGCGAATAGATTGCCGTGTTGATGCCGACGACATTGCCGGCGACATCCACCAGCGGGCCGCCGGAATTGCCGTGGTTGATCGGCGCGTCGATCTGGATGAAATCGTCGAACGGGCCACTATGCAGGTCACGGCCGCGCGCCGAGACGATGCCTGCCGTGACGGTGGTGCCGATGCCGAACGGGTTGCCGAAGGCCAGCACCTGGTCGCCTGGCATGAGCTTGTCGGAATCGCCCCATTTGACGGTCGGCAGGGGTTTGTCCGACTTGATCTTGAGCACGGCGAGATCGTTCTTGGCATCGCGGCCGACAAGCTTGGCCGGAAGTTCGGTGCCGTCGTCGAGCGTCACCTTGATCGAAGAGGCACCATCGATGACGTGATTGTTGGTGACGACGGTGCCATCCGCGCCGACGATGAAGCCGGAACCCAGCGCCTCGGCGCGCTGCGGTTGCTGTTGTGGCGGCGTCTTGGGCGTCGGCATGCCCTGGTCACCGAAGAACTGGCGGAAATAGTCATCGAAAGGCGAGCCGCCGTCGAAAGGAGAGGCATCGCTCATCGTTTCAGGCTGTGCCTTCATGACGGTGGTGACCGTCACCACTGCCGGCTTGTCGGCGGCAACGATGGGTGCGAACGAGCCATTGGGCGCTGTGATGCCGGCAACAGGTGTCTGGGTCGTCGGAACGGTGTTGCCCGCGCTTTTGGCGAAAGACATGACGAAGGGGGATATGATCAGCGCAGCGCCCAGCAAGGCCGCGACGCGATGCCTACGAAGGATATCTGACATGGTCGTTTGTCCGGGCGAGAGTTGATCCAGCGCCGTGGCCTCTCCCGTGCGGGAAATCGGTCATCGGCGTGTCGAGGTCGCAATTGCCCGTCTCGCCTACATGGCAGCCAACCGGATCGACGGCCTTCCATCTAGGGCGCGGATTGGCCCGATTTAGGGTTTTCGGCCGACCTTACGAAGATTTAATATCCGCACGGCGGCAGGGTCGCGAAGTCGTCGGGCCGCGCCTTGCTGCCTCGCTGGAGCTTCAGACCCGGTCGGTTCGCTCGAGATAGGCCGTGGCAATCTCGCGCATGCGCTTGCCGTCGAAGCTCGGTCCGTGTCCACCATGACCGATGCGGATCGGCAGGTCGAGCAGGCGCTGCATCGTGCTGACATAGGCGGCTCGGTCGGAATCCGGCAGGTCGTCGATCAGCATGGCATCGTAGATGGCATCGCCGCTGAAGAACAGCCCGTCGGCCTCGTCGAACAGCGCGATTGAATCCGGTGAATGGCCCGCCAGATGCAGCACCCGAAACTGCCGGTCGCCAAGATCGACGACATCGCCCTCGTCCAGGGTTCGCGTCAACGGCGCGGGCGGGATCCTGTAGTCGACCGACTTCCATCCGGGCGCCGGCAGTTTAGAGACGGCACCCTCGAGGTCATGGAACATGTAGGCGTAGGTCACAGCCTCATCCATGCTCTCGAACCGAGCCGCGCTCATCCTTGGCCCGGCCCGCAACGGGAATTCATGCAGCGAGCCGACGTGGTCGAGATGGATGTGGGTGGCAACGACCAGCAGCGGCTTGCCCTCCGCCGTCTCGATCTGCGGCGCCAGCGGACAAATGCCCATGCCGGTGTCGACCAGCAGGTCGGCATCGCGACCGCGCAGATGCCAGATATTGGCCCGAACATAGGCATGCACGAAGGGCTCGGTCAGCATCGTCGTCTTGTCGTCGACGACGCTCCTGCTGAACCAGCCCGGCATCACTGGCATCAAGCGTGAGCCTGACATCAAGTTTGAGCCGGGCATCAGACGAAGGGCTTCCCGACCTTGTACTTTTCCGGCACCAGCCGCTTGAGATAGGCCATGCCGGCATCCGACAGCTGATTGACGTCGGGCTTCATGAAATCGTCCGGCATGTGGCGTGTCTTGCCGGCGACGTTCTCGAGCGGCACTTTCTTCAGCACCGTTCTGGTGCCGTCATATTGCAGCGCCACCGAGCCGCCGCCCTGTTCGGCGACGGTGACGGCGAAAGCGCCGGCATCGAACGCCTCCTGCGCGTCGACCGCGCTGATGGCGCCGATATAGCCGCGCGGCATGTAGCCGAGCGCATCGACGCGGGCCCGCTTGCCGGGCAAGCCTTCCGCCAACGCGCGCTCGAGTGCGGCCGGCAGGTCGCTGCCCGACAACTTGACGTTGCCGTGCGCGTCGCGCTCGAGCTTGTCCGGCGGCACCAGGCTTTCGACCAGTGCCTTGCCGTCGGCGGTGCTGACCCCTTCCGAAACGGCGACGATGCAGCGCTTGTGGCGATCGAGCGTGGCGCGCACGTCGTCGATGAAGCCGGCGGCTGAGAATGGGCGCTCGGGCACGTAGACGAGGTGCGGGCCGCTGTCAGGGTCGAGCTGCCAGGCGGCTGCAGCCGCGGTCAAGAAGCCCGCATGTCGGCCCATGACGATGCCGACATAAATGCCGGGCAGCGCACGAAAATCGAGATCGACGGACAGGAAGGCGCTGGCGACGAACTCGGCCGCCGAAATGAAGCCCGGCGTGTGGTCGTTTTCCTCGAGATCATTGTCGATGGTTTTCGGCGCATGGACGAAGGCAATCGAGCCGCCGGCGGCATCGGTCAGGATCTGCTGGGTACCCGACGTGTCGTTGCCGCCGATATAGATGAAGGCGTCGGCGCCGGCCTTCTTCAGGCCGTTGAGGATGACATCACAATAGGCGGCGTCGGGCTTGTCGCGGGTCGAGCCGAGGGCGGCGCTCGGCGTGCCGGCAATCAGCCGCAGCCGGTCCTCGGGGATGGCGGAAAGGTCGACATAATTGCCGTCACGGATGCCGCGCACGCCATGGATCGAGCCCAGCACCTTGGCACCTGGATGCCGCTTGCGGATCTCCAGTGTCGCCCCGACAACCGTCTGGTTGATGACGGCGGTTGGGCCGCCGCCCTGCGCGATGACAAACGTTCCAGCCATGCTTGATTTCTCCCGGCGCGATGGTTTTCAAGGCACCTTGGCCTGTCTTGCTGCATCGCGCAACGGGAGTTTCGAGCGGCGCCAACACGCCGCATAAGCGTCAGACGACGACGACCGGATTTTTCTTGGAGACGCGGCTGTAGAGGTCGATGATGTCCTGGTTGATCAGGCGCACGCAGCCCGACGACATCGCCTGGCCGATGCTCCACCATTCGGGCGAGCCGTGGATGCGATAGCCGGTGTCCTTGCCGTCCTGGTAGATGTAGAGGGCACGCGCGCCGAGCGGATTGGTGAGGCCGCCGGGCTGTCCGGCCTGCCACTTCACCAGTTCAGGCTTGCGGGCGATCATCTCCGGCGGCGGCGTCCAGGTCGGCCATTCCCTGCCGTACTGGATGTCGGCGCGGCCGGACCAGCGGAAACCATCCTTGCCGATGCCGACGCCGTAGCGAATGGCGTCGCCACCCGGCTGGACGAGATAGAGCATGCGCTCCTTGAGATGGACGACGATGGTGCCGGGCGCCTCGCCTGTCGTGTCGACGACGATCTGGCGGCGGAATTCCGGCTTGACCTTCAGATATGGCACTTCCGGCACGTTGAAGCCGCCGTCGGTCAGCGCGGCATACATGACGCCGGGGCTGGTGATGTTCTTGTCGACGCTGATGCTTGGCCGGATCGGCCGCACGGAACCCGTGGTGACGTCGTCGAGCTCGAGCGCCGGCAGACCGCCGCCCGAGGTCGAGCAACCGGCGGCGCTCAGCAGCGCGAGCGCCCCTGCCCCGGATAGGATGGCGCGGCGGGAAAGATGATGATCGGTTTCGATTGCGTCGCCATTTCGCGGCGGCGTCAGACCTTGCGGCAACTCACGCATATACCCAGACCCTACGCTGTCGGCGGGAAGCACGGTCCGGCCGGATAGCGGGCATTTTCATCATTCATGGTTGATAAAGCGTGAAGACCTTGCACAGCCTGCATTTGCGCATGGCCTTTGGCGATGTTCGACCTTCTTGCCTGAGCTTGAACGAAGGCTGCTGCACAAAAAGACATCGGTCGGTTCATATTCCCGGCGTCGGCGTTTCCTACTCCTCGAACCATCAGCGAGGGGGCCTCCGTGTGCAAGACCTTAAAAACCGACATCAAGCTTTTTGCCGCTGCCATTGTCGCGGCGGCAACCGTTCTCGGTGCCAATGTCAGCCTGGCCGATATCGTGAGCACGCTGAGCGGCGTGAACTGACACCGATCTGCCGTTGGCGCAGTTAGGGAAATCGCCTCTTTACATTCTCCCAGGCCTAAGGATTTATCCTCTTCTTTAAGCTCAAAGGAGACGAGCATGTCCTTCGAAAACTGGGCCGCCTTCGCCGCCGCGTCGACGATCCTCCTCATCATTCCGGGTCCGACCATCCTGCTGGTCGTGTCCTACGCGCTGGGCCAGGGCTGGCGCACCGCCTTGCCGATGGCCGTCGGCGTGGCGCTGGGGGATTTCACCGCGATGACATTGTCGATGCTGGGCATCGGCGCGCTGCTGGCAGCGTCGGCGACCGTCTTCACCATCCTGAAGCTGATCGGCGCCGGCTATCTGATCTATCTCGGCGTGAAACTGTTTCGCGCCGGCGGCGCGCTGAAGGCCGAACCGCGCACCGACGCGGTCTCCTCGGCCAAGATGATGGCGCACGCCTGGCTGGTCACCGCGCTCAACCCGAAAAGCATCACCTTCTTCGTCGCCTTCCTGCCGCAGTTCCTCGACCGGCAAGCCGATTTCTGGACGCAGATGCTGATCTTCGAGACGACCTTCCTGGCACTCGCCTTCGCCAATGCCTTCGGCTATGCGCTGATCGCGGCACGCGCACGCAACGTGGTGCGCAATCCCAAGGCGATCCGCATTTTCAACCGCACCGGCGGCACGCTGCTGGTCGGCGCCGGTATCGCCACGGTGGCGATGCGTTCCAGCAATTAGGCTCTCTTTTTGACCATGATCCCGAAACTGGTTTCCGGGATCATGGTCAGCCTCACCATTTGACGCTGAAGCCGAGATTGCCTTCGAGGATCCGGCGTTTGTCGCCGCCGAGATTGGTGGTGTAGTCGCCGGTGGCGAAGATGCTGACCTTGTCCGTCACCTTGGCGATCACGCCGCCGCCGAACTCGAACGAGGTCGATCTGCCCTCGGTCGAGATGTCGGTGGTGTCGAAATTGACATGGCTGGTGCCGCCGAAATCGTGCCAGATGTTGGCCTTGAGGTACGGCTGCAGCGCCATGCCATTGATCGTTGTTTCGCCTTGCAGCCGTGCGCCGAGCCGGCCGGTCACGCTGCCGTCCGTATCGAAGGAAACCGAAGCAAAGCGGTCCGACGCATCGTCGAGCGACAGTTGCTGCCAGACCAGTTGCGCCTGCGGCTCAAGCGTCCAGCCTTGTCCTAGCGCTATTGGATAACCGCCTTCCAGCGAAGCGGTGACGCCGGTGCCGCCGACGTCGATGCCGATGTCGCGCGACGATGTCGCGCTGCCACCGAAGAAGGTGGCCATGAGGACCCCGTCCAGGTACCAGCCACCCTGACCGATCCGGGTCCAGTAGCCGCCGACGCTGGTGCCGTTGATATCCATGCTGCCGACGGACAGATCGTTCCAGCCCAGCGCCTGGCCGCGCACGTCGCCATTCATGCTGGCATAGGCGACGAACAGGCCGGCGCGATCGGTCTGGCCCGACGCGGTTTCGCGGCCGAACAGATCGAAGCCCGCCTGGAGGCCGAACAGGGTGCCGTCGAAGGACGGCGATACCGTTCCTGAATATGCCATCTTGCTGTCCTGACCGAAGATGCGGCCCCAGACCGGCGACAGCTCGGTGTTCGACAACAGGCTCTGCTCGCCGCGCCGTTCGTGGAAGGTGCCGAGCGTCGTCATCGCCAGATGTTCGGCGACCGGCGGCAAGGCCGAATAGACCGGAACCTCGATGCGATAGAGCAGTATCTCCTCACCCGCGGCCGGTGTCGGCAGGTCGGGTGTCTCCGTCGGCACCACCGGTGGCGGAGGTGGCGGATCCGCCACTGGCGCCGGCGGTGGTGCCGGTGGTGTCGCGGGCGGCGGATCGGTCGGCACGACCGGCGGCGCCGGATCAACCGGATCGGGGTCGCCGGGCGTGGATTCCGGCGGAGGCGGTGGCGCAGGGTCGATGGGCGGTGGTGGCGGCGGTTCGGCCGCCGGCGGCTCAGGTTCCGGCGGCGGAGTGGGCTCCATCGCCGGTGGCGCTGCCGCCGGCGATGTCGGTGTTATCAGCGTCGAGCGCAGGTACCAGTTTTCCTCGCTGCCGGCACTGACGCCGCCCTTGAACAGATAATATTCGAAGGCACCGGCCGCGACTGGGGCGTCGAGGGCAAAGGCATCGGCGCTGGATGTGCCACCGTTGACCGCCTGGACGACCATGATGCCGTCCGCCGTGGTCGCAGCACCCGCGCCGCCGACATTGACCACTCCGATGCCGGTCGAACCGGAAGCCGTCCCGCCCGACAGGACCAACTTGTCAGATGCGGAGGAATCGTCACCGAGCTCGGTCTGGATGAGCAGCAGGCCGCCCAGGCCGACATAATTGCCCGAAATCGTCAGGCTGTCGGTGGCGCCGGTGCTGCCATTGGTCAGGTCGATGCGTCCGGCATTGGTGACCTGCGCCAACTGGCCTGCCGTAAAGGCCTGGATCGCCGCGTTGAAACCACCGCCATAGAGCGTGCTTGCGGCATCGACACTGAGCGAACCTGTGCCGGTGCCGCTGTCGCCGAGCACCAGATTGCCGTCGAGCGTCAGCTCGGTGTCATTGGTGGCGTCGATGCTCTCCCAGTTCTGGAGCCGGCTGACCCCATCCAGTTTGACGTTGTCCAGGGTCAGCGCATCGCTGCCGGCACCACCTGATATGGCGTCCGTGGCGCCGAGATTGGCGTTGGTGAGGTTGCTGAGCTTGGCGGTGTCGTTATCGCCGCCGAGATCGACGGAACCATAGATGATGCCGCCACCGTTCCAGACGAAACTGTCGGCGCCGAAGCTCATCAGTATATCGCCACCGACCGTGCCGCCGGTGACCGTGACGCTGTCATCGCCGCCGCTGACGCTGATGTTGCCGCCGATGGTGCCGCCCGACAGGATGATCGTGTCCTTGTCGAAGCCGGTGACGAGGTTGCGGTCGATGGTGCCGCCGGACATGTTGAAGTAGTTCTGGTCGAGCTTCATGTTGACGCGGCCGATGCGGCCACCGGTCATCACGGCGCGGTCGCCATCGTCGAAGAAATCGACGATGCGTCCGCCGGTCATGGTGAAGGTGTCGAGGCCGTCGCCCTGGTTGAGCGAGCCGATCTGGCCGCCGCTCATGTTGAAGTCGTCGATGCCGGCGCCCTGCTGGACATTGCCGCCGACGGTACCCGCGCCAATGGTGAAGAAATCCGTGCCGCCGCCCTGATCGACGGTGCCGGTGATGGTGCCGGACTGCATGTCGATGCGGTCCGTGCCGACACCAAAGGTGACGTTGCCTGATATCTGCCCGGTGCCGCCGGCGGGAAAATTCAGCGTGTTATCGCCATCGGCATCGGTGAGGCTGCCGCCCGAGTCGCCGCTATCGCAGGTGTAGACGGTGTTTCCGGCGATTGGGCCCAGCACGCATGCGGCAAACGCAGCTGAATTGGGCAGCAACGCAAAGGCCGTAGTTGAGAAGATGCTAATAAGCCAAGGGTGTAGCGGATGTGGCTTTCGCCGTGGCGAAGCAACTGTCACCTGCGCATCCTCCGAACGACTGTTCGGAAGCGAGTTCTTCATATGCCGCATCGCGTCCCCTCTCGATTCGCGATTTCCAGCCCCCGCCAGTCGCCGCAATGAAGACACAATCCATTCAATTTTACAAAGCCTAATCTGCTCCTCATGGTTGCTAAACTGCAAAGACTACTGAAATGGTCTGGCGCAACGCGCGTTTGGCGTGTCGTGGACCATGCTTTAGGATCGATTTGGGCCGAAGGGATCGAGGGCCGGTCACAGGTCGATGAAAGGACATCGCATGGCAATCAGGGACGCATTCGGCCTGACGCTTTCGGGTGCAACGGAGGCGGGGTTCGCCCCCTACAGCCAGGCGGTGCGCGAACTGCAGTGCTTCATCGGCGATCCCGTGGCGTCCATCGACCACGCCATCGCGGAAGATCCCGGCTTCGTCATGGCTCATGTCTTCAAGGGATATCTGTTCGGCCTCGCCACCGAGCGGGAGGCGACGGCGGTGGCCAAGGCTTGCCATGAGGCCGCACTGCCGCTTGCCGCGACCACGCGCGAGCAGACGCATGTCTCGGCCCTTGGCCATCTTGCCAACGGGCGCTGGCATCAAGCCAGCCGCATTCTCGAGGACATCACCATCGAGACCCCGCGCGATGGGCTGGCGCTGCAGGTCGGCCACCAGATCGATTTCTTCACCGGCAATGCACGCATGCTGCGCGACCGCATCGCACGCGCCCTGACGTCCTGGCAAAGCGGCATGCCCGGCTACCACGCCATGCTCGGCATGCAGGCCTTCGGGCTGGAGGAAATGGGTGATTATGTCAGGGCCGAGCAGCTTGGCCGCTCGGCGGTCGACATCGAGCCGCGCGACGGCTGGGCGCAGCACGCCGTCGCGCATGTCATGGAAATGCAGAGCCGGCAAAGGGATGGCATTGCCTGGATGCAGGCCAACCCGGAAGCGTGGACAAGAGAGAGCTTCCTGCAGGTCCACAATTGGTGGCACCTGGCGCTGTTCCATTACGATCTCGGCGAGACCGACGCGGTGCTGGCCCTCTATGACGGCCCGATCTACAGCGTGCAATCGACGATGGCGCTCAATATGGTCGATGCCTCGGCAGTCCTGTGGCGGCTCCACCTCGGCGGCGTGGATGTCGGCGATCGCTGGGCAGCGCTCGCCGCCAACTGGCGCAAGGCCGGAGCGGGCCTTTATGCCTTCAATGATGCCCACGCGATGATGGCCTTTGTCGGCGCAGGGCTCGGGGCGCCGGCCCTCGCTTTGCTCGAGACCCAGCGCGAGGCCATGCGTGGCAGCGACGACAACGCGGATTTCACAAGGGATGTAGGCCATCCGCTGACGCTTGCCATCAAGGCATTCGGTGAGGGCAGCTACGCCGAGGCCGTACGCCTGATCCGGCCGATCCGCTCGATCGCCCATCGTTTCGGCGGCAGCCACGCCCAGCGCGATGTTATCGACCTGACGCTGATCGAGGCGGCCCTACGCGCCGGTGACGGTGCGCTGGCCAGGGCGCTCACGGCGGAACGTTCAATGGCGCGGCCCGACAGTCCGCTGTCAGCGCTGTTTGTGCGACGCGCCGCCGATTTGTCGGAGAATTGACCCGAAGCGGATCTTGTTTTAAAAACTGGCCAAGCCAGATTTTTTCGAGACCCGAAAAAATTACCTGGCGTGGGAGGAAGACATGTATCTGGGCCTCGATCTCGGGACGTCGGGCGTCAAGGCGCTGCTGATCGATGCCGGGCAAACCGTCATCGGTTCCGGCCACGGTTCGCTTGATGTTTCACGGCCGCATCCCGGCTGGTCGGAACAGAATCCCGAGCACTGGATCCGGGCCTGCGAAGACGCAATCGCCGAGCTCAAATCCTCCCATCCGGAGGAACTCACGGCAGTCAAGGGCATCGGCCTGTCCGGGCAGATGCACGGCGCCACGCTGCTCGACGCCGCCGACAAGGTGCTGCGTCCCTGCATCCTGTGGAACGACACGCGCAGCCATGCCGAGGCGGCCATCCTCGATGCCGATCCGCGCTTCCGCGCCCTGACCGGCAACATCGTATTTCCCGGTTTCACCGCGCCGAAACTTGCCTGGGTGAAAAACAACGAGCCCGCTGTCTTCGCCAAGGTGGCAAAAGTGCTGCTGCCCAAGGATTTCCTGCGGCTCTGGCTTTCGGGCGAGCACATTTCGGAAATGTCGGATTCTGCCGGCACGTCCTGGCTCGATGTCGGCAAGCGCCGCTGGAGTGCGGACCTGCTCGCGGCGACATCGCTCGATGAAAAGCAGATGCCGTCGCTGGTCGAGGGTACGCACAAGGCAGGCGCGCTGCGCAGCGAATTGGCCTCGAAGTGGGGCGTCCAGGCCGGCATTCCGATCGCCGGCGGCGCCGGCGACAACGCGGCCTCGGCCTGCGGCATGGGCACGGTCGGCGCCGGCCACGCTTTTGTTTCGCTCGGCACGTCGGGCGTGCTGTTTGCCGCCAATGCTTCCTACCTGCCCAATCCGGCAAGTGCCGTGCATACCTTCTGCCACGCGCTTCCGCACACCTGGCACCAGATGGGCGTCATCCTGTCGGCGACCGATTCGCTCAACTGGCTGTCCGAAATCACCGGGAAGAACGCCGGCGAATTGACCACTGAGCTCGGCGATACTTTGAAGGCACCCAGCGGCGTGTCCTTCCTGCCTTATCTCTCGGGTGAGCGCACACCCCACAATGATTCTGCCATTCGCGGCGCGTTCACCGGGCTGGCGCATGAATCGAGCCGTGCCGTGCTGACCCAGGCCGTGCTGGAGGGTGTAGCCTTTGCCTTCCGCGACAGCCTCGAAGCCCTGGCCACGGCCGGCACCAGCTTGACGCGGGTGACGGCGATCGGCGGCGGTTCGCGCTCGCGTTACTGGTTGAAGGCGATTGCGACGGCGCTTCAACTGCCTGTCGACATTCCCGCCGACGGCGATTTCGGCGCAGCCTTTGGCGCCGCGCGCCTCGGCCTGATTGCGGCGACGGGTGCCGATCCGCTTGAAATCTGTAGGGCACCGAGGACCGATGCCACTATCGAACCGGACGCGGCACTCGGCGGCGCCTATGCCGATGCCTATCAGCGCTACCAGGCGCTGTACCCGGCGATCAAGGTCGCCACGGCGTGAGCGATCTTTCGCCCACGCCGCGGCTGTCCCGCTCACTGCGCCGGCACCTTGTCGAGGAAACCGGTGACGCTCTTGAGGCGGCCGTTCTCGATAATTCCGATGTCGGTACCTTCGATCATCGAAGGCGTCCCCTCAGGTCCGAGATTCCACGAGAAGCGAATCTTGTCGGCAAAACCGTCCGGCGTGCCTTTCAGCGAGAACCGGAAGCCGGCAAAACGCTGCTGCACGCCGTCGATCAGGGCCGCGACGCCTTCATGGCCGTCGCCCTGCATGAGCGGATCACGATAGCTGACGTCTTCCGTGAAGGTCGCCTTGAGCAATTCGGCCCGGCGGTTGGCATCGCTTTCGTTCCAGGCGGTGATGTAGTTCCGGGCGATCTTGGTGAGGTCGGTCATGGTCTGTCTCCTTCGGTTGGTGCTTTGACATGACCCTTTTCGACCAGCGCCGACCTGAAACCAATTACGCCTGAGGTAATGGCGGCAGAACTTTGTGAGAGGACAGAAATCATGAGCAGCGGATTTTTCGGCGACATCAAGACGATCAAATATGAAGGGCCGGATTCGACCAATCCGCTGGCCTATAGGTTCTACAATCCCGATGAGGTTGTCGCCGGCAAGCGGTTGGAAGATCATCTGCGCTTCGCCGTCGCCTACTGGCATTCTTTTGCCTGGCCGGGGGGCGATCCGTTCGGCGGCCAGACTTTCGACCGGCCGTGGTTCCCCAAGGTAGGCGGCACCGACACGATGGAGTTGGCCAAGCTCAAGGCTGATGTCGCCTTCGAGATGTTCTCGCTGCTCGGTGCGCCTTACTTCTGCTTCCACGACGCCGATGTGCGGCCGGAAGGCAAGGATTTTTCCGAGAGTGCGGCGCACCTCGATGAGATCGCCGATTACTTCGCGGGCAAGATGAAGCAGACCGGCGTCAAGCTGCTTTGGGGCACCGCCAATCTGTTCTCCAACCGCCGCTTCATGTCGGGTGCGGCCACCAATCCCGACCCGGATGTCTTTGCCTATGCGGCGGCGACGGTGAAAAGCTGCCTTGACGTCACCAAGAGGCTGAAGGGCGAGAACTACGTGCTGTGGGGCGGGCGCGAGGGCTATGAGACGCTGCTCAACACCGACCTCGCGCGCGAGCAGGAACAGGCCGGCCGGTTCCTCAGCATGGTCGTCGACTACAAGCACAAGATCGGCTTCAAGGGCACGATCCTGATCGAGCCGAAGCCGCAGGAGCCGACCAAGCATCAGTACGATTACGATGTCGCCACGGTCTATGGCTTCCTCAAGCGCTTCGGGCTGGAGAAGGAGGTCAAGGTCAATATCGAGCAGGGCCACGCCATCCTGGCCGGCCATTCCTTTGAGCACGAACTGGCTCTGGCCAATGCGCTCGGCATTTTCGGTTCGATCGACATGAACCGCAACGACTACCAGTCGGGCTGGGACACCGACCAGTTCCCCAACAACGTGCCGGAAATGGCACTGGCCTACTACCAAGTCCTGCAGGCCGGCGGATTCAAGACGGGCGGCACCAATTTCGACGCCAAGCTGCGCCGCCAGTCGCTCGATCCGCAGGACCTGCTGATCGGCCATATCGGCGGCATGGACTCTTGCGCTCGCGGCCTGAAAGCTGCAGCGCGCATGGTCGAGGACAAGGCGCTGTCGGCGCCGCTGGCCGAACGCTATGCCGGCTGGAACACGGCCGAGGGCAAGGCGATGCTTGCCGGCAAGCGCACGCTTGAGGATATCGCCGAGCGTGTCGTCAAGAAGAAGATCGAGCCGCAGCCGAGGTCCGGCCGCCAGGAACTGCTGGAAAACATCGTCAACCGGTACGTGTAAGGCGAGCGCCGCTCCATCTCTGGACCGACATCCGGCACCACTGGCTGAAAGCCGCCGCCATCGCCATCTGCTAGTCAGCGCATTTCGCGAGAGGCTGCCGAGGATCGCACAGATCTTCGGCAGCCAGCGTGAGATCAAGATGCCACGCGTGTCGCCGAAACAGGGCCTGTGCGGCAGCCTTATTTTTATGCATGTCGTCATCCCAAAACCGCTGTGCACTTTTGGGACATGCATTGGCGGGAGACGGAAAATGGCAGAAGATCGAATCATCGTGCGCCCAGCGCTGGCGAACGATATTCCGGCGCTGAAGCAGGTGCTGCATGAAACATTCGAAGGCACCTGGCTGCCAAACATCACCGAAGCAGCGGCGCGGCGCTATGTCGAGACGGATATTGGCGGGCGCTATGTCGACCAGAGCTGGCCTGAATTCGCCGTTGCCGACATCGATGGCGAGGTCGCTGGCCTGATCCATTGGCGCGCGGATTTCATCGAGGCGCTGCACGTGATGGCATCCCGTCAAGGCCAAGGTGTCGGCCGCAAGCTGCTTTCCCATGCCGAACAGGCGATAGGCGCCGCCGGGTTGGCGCAGGCGCGGCTGGAAACCGACACGTTCAACCTGCCCGCACAAGCACTCTACAAGGCGGTCGGCTATGTCGAGAAAAACCGCTATCCCGATGACGAATGGGACAGTGGCTTCACCACGGTGCTGTTCGAAAAGCGGCTGTAGATTTCTCCTTGACCTGAGCTGCCGGGGCGCAGGAACAGCTTTGCGCATGGCCCGGTCCCGCGACATGGTTTTGCCCTTCGACGCCCTTCAATGACCTCGCTCTTGCCTTCAAACTGCCGTCACGAATCTCGTATAAGACTGGCTCGTGGCGGGAGAGGAAGAAGGAGGCGAACCGATATGCAGAACGAACGTGAAATCGACGCCCTGCTCTCACCTGGCGAGGCTGGATCGATCATCGACCGGCTGATGGCGATGCCGAGGAAAACGGACGACGCCAAGATTTCGAATGAATGGGATCGCGCCGTGGCCAGCCGCTTCGAGACCCGTCTGGCCAGACAGATGCGCTCGCAAATCGACGGCGACCGCCAGAACGCGGCCTGATCGCCCGTTGAAACCTACCCCCTCCGCAACCTGACCGGCGCTTCGCCAAAAGCCCGTGAAAACGCTCTCGAAAATGCCGCGGCGGACGAAAATCCGGTCCGCCCGGCAATGTCGGCCATGGCAACCCTTGTATCGACCACCAGCCGGCGCGCGGCGCCGAGGCGCAGCCTGAGGTAATAGGCGCCCGGTGTCTCGCCGATGGATTTGCGAAAGATGCTTTCCAGCGTGCGCGCCGTCACCCCGGCGCGCTTGGCCACCGCTTCGATGGTCAGTGGCTGGTCGACATGCGCTTCCATCAGGCGGATGGCTTGCGCAAGGCGCGGGTCGTAGCCGTCGAGGCGGCCGAGCGAAACCAGCGGCTGTGCGTCGGTGGCGGCGCGCGCCTGGTCGTAGATAAAGACGCTGGCGACATCGAGCGCGACGGCCATGCCGAGCCGCGTGCGGATGAGATGCAGCATCAGGTCGAAGGTCGGCGACGCGCCGCCCGAGGTGAACACCGGCCCGTCGATGACATAGCGGTCAGGGCGGACATCGACGCCGGGGAAGGCCGAGGAAAAGTCCTCCATGTCCTCCCAGTGGGTGGTGGCGCTGCGCCCTTCCAGCAGGCC
>NZ_RZQL01000154.1 GCF_003997935.1 Mesorhizobium sp. M7A.F.Ca.US.006.01.1.1 | reverse complement strand
GGTTTCGGCTGCGGCAAGGGAATGACGACGTCTGGCGTGACAGCCTCGACAACATCCGGGATGATCTCATCCGGCGGCGGCTGATCGACCTGTTTGGCCGTTTCGGCCTGGGTGGGTTCGGCCTGGGTGGGTTCGGTCTCGTCGGGCACGACCGCTTCCGGCGGCTCGACAACCGGCTCCGCCTTTTCGGCCGGTTCTTCAGGTGTCGGCTCGGTCGTCGGTGCCGGTTCGGTCTGGTCTGGCGTCACCGCGTCCAGCGCGGCGACCTGTTCTTCCATGGCCGGCATCACCACCATCGGCGCCATCTCGATCACCTGGGCCGGAGGCGGGCCGCCATCCGCTTCGGTGACCATGGTGAGATTCTGCACTGCATAGGCGACCGCAACATGGGCTCCAAGGACCAGCGCGGCAGCACCGGCCCACAAGCCAAGGTCGCGCCAACCGAAGCGCGACAACTGGACCGAGGGCACAGCGACCGCTTGCGTCATGGCGCCGCCGCACCAGTGGCTGCGGGGGCCGGGGCATTGGACGTGGGAGCCGCCTCCAGGCCGACCAGCGCGACCTTCAGATAGCCGGCGCCGCGCAACAGGTTCATCGCCTCCATCAAGTCGCCATAGGCGACCGCCTTGTCGGCGCGCAGGAAGATGCGCGTCTGCTTGTCGCCCTTGGTCTTGGCGTCCAGCGTCGCGGCGAAAGCCGGGCGCGGCACGCCGTCATTGCCGATCGCCAGCGTCAGATCGTCCTTCAGCGTCAGGAACAGCGGTGTCTCGGGCCTCGGCGCGGGCGTTGCGGTCGAGCCCGGCAGGTCGACATTGACATCCACCGTGGCCAGCGGTGCCGCGACCATGAAGATGATCAAGAGCACCAGGATGACATCGATGAACGGAGTGACGTTGATCTCGTGGCTTTCCTCGAGATCGTCATCCATGGTCTGTCGAATTCTGCTTCCCATGGCGCTACTCCGCCGCCAGTGGCGTTGCCGGCGCGACGGTGCGGAAGTCCAGGTCGCGGCTGACCAGCCGTTCCACCCCGGCCGAGGCATCGGCGAGGATCTGCCGATAGCCGGCTATCGAGCGTGCAAAGGCGTTGTAGATAACGACAGCCGGTATGGCCGCGACCAGGCCCATCGCGGTGGCCAGCAGCGCTTCGGCGATGCCCGGCGCGACCACGGCGAGATTGGTGGTCTGCGCCTGCGAGATGCCGATGAAGGCATTCATGATGCCCCAGACGGTGCCGAACAGGCCGACGAAGGGCGCGGTCGAGCCGATCGTCGCCAGGACGCCGGTGCCGCGCGACATGCGCCGCGCCGCCGCCGCCTCGATGCGCGACAGGCGCGACGTGACCCGTTCCTTGAGGCCATCGCCGGAGACATGATCGAGCGCGCCGGCTGAGAGTGCGGTCTCCTCCTCGGCCGCCCGCACCAGCAGCGCGCCCGGGCCGCCGCTGCGGTCGAGAGTACGGCTGGCCTGCTTCAGCGTGGCGGCCTCGCCGATCGCCCGCACGGCGCGACGGATGCGCAGCTTGCCACTGAGAAGCTCCAGCGACTTGGCCAACCATATCGTCCAGGTGACGAGGGAGGCAAAGGCCAGCCCGATCATCACCGCCTTGACGACGATATCGGCCGCCATGAACATGCCCCATGGCGACAGGTCATGCGGCAAGGTCAGCTCCATCGCCGTCGAAGGTCCGGCCTCGGCCGGCGCGGCCGTGTTCGGCTGGGTGCCTGGCTGCGAAGGCGCCATTATGGCCGGCGGAGCGCCTGCCGGTGCGGCGGGTGCCGGCGCAATCGGCGCTGGGGCTGCGGGAGCAGCCGGGGTGGGGGCTTCGATTGCTGGTGCGGCACCGGCGGGTTGTTCCTGGGCCATCACGCTGCCGGCCGACAGGATGACGGATGCGACCAATGCCGCCAACAAACCAGTTCTCGACAACAGCTTCTTCCTTGTTCTCACAGCGGCCTGCCGCCTTCTATTTCCCGCCGCCGCATCAGATCTCGTCACTGCACATAGCCGACAGGCTGGCCGGTGACGGGATGCGCGAACACACCCATCTCCACGCCGAAAATGCCTTTCAGCACATCGCTGCGCATGATTTCGCCGGGCGTGCCGCGCGTCAGCAGCTTGCCGTCCTTGAGCGCGATCAGCTCGTCGCAGTAGCGCGCAGCCATGTTGGGATCGTGCAGCACGACGACAACGCATAGGTCGCGTTTGCGGCTGAGCTCCTTGACCAGCCCGAGCACCTCGACCTGATGGGCGATGTCGAGTGCCGAGATCGGCTCGTCGAGCAGCATGACGCCGGCGTTCTGCGCCACCAGCATGGCAAGCCAGGCGCGCTGGCGCTCGCCGCCCGACAATTCGTCCACCAGCCGGTCCGCGAAATCTTCCATGTCGGTCAGGGCCAGCGCCTCGTCGACATGCTGCCTGTCCTCGGCGCGGAAACGGCCAAGCGCGCCATGCCAGGGATAGCGCCCCAACGTCGCCAGTTCGCGCACGGTCAGGCCGGTCGCCGCCGGTGTCGTCTGCGGCAGATAGGCAAGCGCGCGGGCAAATTCGCGGGCGCCCCATTGCGGCAGCGGACGCCTGGCGAAGGTGATGGCACCTGAGCTCGCCGGCTGCTGGCGCGCCATGAGCTTGATGAGCGTCGACTTGCCCGAACCATTGTGGCCGATTAGCCCATAGACGCGCGAGCGCTGCAGTTCGAGCGAGACCGGACCGAGCAGCGTCCGCTCGCCGACGGCAAAGCGCACCGCGTCGATATGGAAGGCAGTCTGGGCATCAATTCCAGCCATGCTCATGGCTTTTCTCCAGTGCGGCCGCCCGCATTTCCAGATCCCGGCTTTCGACGGGTCATGCCCGGTTGACTATGAAACATGACCTTACTAGTCAACATTGAAGATGACTGCAACGATCAACAAATCGTCGCGACCGGCAATATCGGCAGGGAATCTGGAAACAGGGGCGCACAGGATGATTTCGGGACATGGACTGATTTGGCAGGACCGGATAGCGCGGAAGCGCCTGCTGATCGCAACGGTGTCGCTGCCGGCCCTGCTTGGCTGCGGCCGTGCCCTGGCCCAGGAGACGGTCACCACTACCCTCGATCCGATAAACGTCCAGGAGCGTGTCGAAGGCGCCTTCGGGCTGGTCAAGGGCTACGTAGCCACCAGGGGCTCCACCGGCACCAAGACCGACACGCCGCTGATCGAGACGCCGCAGTCGATATCGGTCATCACCCGAGACCAGATGGAAGCGCAGGCCGTCGACAGCCTGAACAGCGCGTTGCGCTACACACCCGGCGCCACCGGCAATCTCTACGGCACCGACAATCGCGGCCTCGGCCTGCAGTTGCGCGGCATTTCAAACGCCAACGGCGTCTTCTACAAGGACGGTCTGCAGCTCAAGGAGAGCAATTTCACCCTGTTCACCGCGCTCGATTCCTACGGGGCGGAGCGTTACGAAGTGCTGCGCGGACCGGCGTCGGTGCTCTACGGCCAGGCAAGCCCCGGCGGTATCATCAACTATGGCCGAACTTGCCGAGGACCGCACCACGCTGGTCATCGCACACCGGCTGGCAACGATCCGCGGCGCCGACCGCATCGTCGTCGTCTCGGAGTCGGGCGTCGTCGAGCAGGGTTCGCACAGCGAACTGCTCCGTGCCGGCGGTATCTATCGGCGCCTGCACGACGCCCAGCATCTGGTGTCGTCGCGTTGATACAAAGCCGCTATGGTGTCAGCCGAAAACCGGGAGCCAGAGATGATCAAGGCAACGCCCTTCGACTTTCCCTATGACGGCAGGCTGGTGGCCGAAAACACCGCGCTTGTTGTCATCGACCTGCAGCAGGATTTCCTGTCGACGACGGGCTACTTCGCCAGGCAGGGCTATGATCCCTCGCCGCTCAGGGCGATCCTGCCGACGGTGAGCCGGCTGATCGCGGCCGCGCGCAAGGCCGGCGTCAGGGTCATCCACACGAGGCAGGGCTATCGGGCCGACATGGCCGATATGACGCCTTACGAAAAATGGCGCCGCAAGCGTGCCGGTCTCGACGGCACCGATATCCTGCTGCGCTCGGGCAAGGGGTTCCAGATCGTTCCGGAGATCGACGTGGCACCGCACGACATCATCGTCGACAAGACCTGCAACAGTGCCTTCACCCACACGGATTTCGAACACGTGCTGCGCGCGCAAGGCATCACGCATCTGATGTTTTCCGGATGCACGACGGATGTCTGCGTGCACACCACGCTGCGCGAAGCCTGCGACCGCAACTTTCAATGCCTGACGATTTCCGATGCTTGCGCCAGCGGCGACAAACAAGCCCACGAGGCCGCGCTTCATATGGTGACGGTCGAAGATGGCGTCTTCGGCGCGCTGGCGGATTCGGGCGCTGTCATTGAAGGCCTGTCGCGGCTTGGCGACAGGCCTGAGGCAACAAAAGGCTGAAGGACTTCACCCCGTTGCGCGCGTCTCCAATCCTGCACGAGACGCATATGCCCCAGGCTGGAATGCCTCGTGTTCGCGACGCGCCAGCGAATTGCGCAGCAGGGCGATCGTTTCCCGGCCGAGCGTTGCGATCTCGCGGGGCGTGTCGACGCCGACAATCATGAATTCATCGATCCCGAGGGCTGCATAGGCAAGCAGTGACAGGGCGGCCTGGGCTGGCGGCCCGGCAACATCGACCGCCTTGTGGCCGGAGGCGGAAGCACCTTGGTGAATCCCGACCGGAAGCGCGAAGCGCAGCTTGCCCGCCCGGCCATGTTCGGCGGCGGAGCGGCGCACCCGCTCCATCAATTGCCGGATCTCGTCGATCGAGCCCGGCGCCAATTCAAAGACATCGGCATGCCGGCCGGCAACTTTGAGTGCCGTTCCGGACTGCCCGCCCATGCGGATGACCAGGTCGGCGCCGTGCGGTCCCTTGCGCGGCACATAGCCGCCCTTGATGCTGTAGAACGTTCCTTCGTGGTCGAAGGGCCGGTCGTTCGACCACAGCCGCTTCAGCAGCACCAGATATTCGTCTATGCGCTGCCAGATGACGGTGTGCCCGACCGGCCGTGTTTCGGCGTCGGCATCGCTCAACGGCTCGCTGATCATTCTCAGCGCCAGGCGCCCGCCGCTTTTCCTGTCGATCGACGCCAGTTGGCGGGCCGCCACGGTCGGTTCGACCACGCCCGCCCAATGGGTGAGCACGACTTCCAGCGACGAGGTGCGATCGAGCACCTGGGCCGCAAGATCCATGTTGGTCAGCAGTCCGGCCGAATCGTCGACGACGATCTTGCGGAAACCGCCATCCTCGATCAGCCCGAGCTTGGTCGCGGTCTCGGCAAAGTCGTAGAAAAAGGGAACCGCGGCATCGGCGGTTTTACCGGGAATATGCGTGAACTCGATCGGCATTGCCATGTCCTCCGTGGTGTCGGGCGCGCGAAAGCACGCCGAGGATTCGGTTCATTCAACTCCGATTGCCTGTAAGCGGTGGGGGCAGCTAACCCCGGTCGATCTGACGACTCAGGGAATAAGACCCAGAACAACGGCCCCGGTGAACACGAACGCAAGGGCAAAGACGAGATAGGCGAAAGCCCCGGCATAGGCCGGGCGAAAGGCCTGGGCATTGGCCGCCCGCTGACCGCTACGATCCGTCTGGGCGTTCTGGATATAGGACATATCGACCTCCGTCTCGGCGGTTAATCTATAAAACTTGTAGACTTTGTCGATTGCTATTTTTTGGCCAAAGATAGAATAATTTTCTCCTATGGCGCTGGAAGTTGGTAGGCACTTGCTTAGAGCGCGCGCTCTGACGGCCGATCCCTATGGCGCGTCCGTTTTCGCTTCCGCGTCTGAATGGACCTATGATCTTGCCCTCGTTGCACGCAATTCGTGGATTGGCCGCCCGGCCCGGGCGCGGTAGCATCGCCCAACCAGCAAAGCGAAATCGTCACATAGGGGGCAGAAAAATGGGCACAAGACTGGCCGGCAAGGTCGCCATCATTTCGGGGGGCGCGACGGGAATGGGTGGAGCGGCCTCGGAGCTGTTCGCCGCCGAAGGCGCCAAGGTGGCGATCATCGACCGCAACGGCGAGGCGGCCGCGGCAACCGCAGCGACAATCAGGGCACGCGGCCATGTCGCCGAGCATTTTGTCGCCGACGTCTCCGACGAAGCCCAGGTCGAAGCGGCGGTGAAGGGTGCTGTCGAAAAACTCGGCTTGGTCACCGTACTGTTCAACCACGCCGGCACCATCGTGATAAAGCCCTTCCTGGAGACCACGGTCCAGGAATGGGACTGGCTGCATGCCGTCAATGTGCGCTCGATGTTCCTGATGACGCGCGCTGTGCTGCCCGGCATGATTGCGGCGGGCGGCGGCTCGATCGTCTGCACCTCGTCGATCTCGGCGGTGGCGGCGACTCCCAACGAAGTGCTCTACGACACCACCAAGGGCGCCTGCCACATGTTCGCGCGCGCCATCGCCGTCGAGTTCCGCGACCGCAACATCCGCTGCAACGCGGTCTGCCCCGGCTTCATCCGCACGCCGCACGGCCTGCGCGAGGTCGCCGACCTCGGCAGGCTCGGCGTCGACGTCTCGGATGCAGCATTGGCCGCGCAGCAGGGCCGCATCGGCGAGCCGGAAGAGGTGGCCAGGGCGGCTCTCTACCTGGCCAGCGACGAGTCGAGCTTCGTCAACGGCACGCATCTGTTCGTCGATAATGGTTTCACGGCGATGTGACGCAGCTTGGCGCCCCTCTACCCCGTCGATCGGGGGAGAGGTGTCGAGCGCAGCTCACGGAGTGGGGGTCGACCCTTGGCGCGGTACAGGAAGGTTCTTGCGCCTTTCAATATCTGTTGGCGGCGGTTGCCAGGTGGTTCCCCCACTCCGTCGCTGCTTCGCAGCGCCACCTCTCCCCCCTCCGGAGGGAGAGGAAAAACCCTTGCTCGTCTACCGCTCTTCCCTTCGAAACGGCTTGAGCAGCGCCGACGGTGCCACCGCGTTGCGCGACATCACCGCCATGGCGACGATGGTGAAGATAAACGGCAGCATCAGGAACGCCTCGTAAGGGATATGCCCGAGCCCGCTCGCCTGCATGCGCAGTTGCAAGGCATCGACGAAGGCGAACAGCAGTGCCGCACCCGCCGAGCGCCATGGATCCCAGCGGCCGAACACGACCAGCGCGATCGCCACCCAGCCGCGCCCGGAGACGACGCCGAAGGTGAAGGCGTTGAACTGCGCCATAGACAGGAAGGCACCGGCCAGCCCCATCAGCGCGCCGCCGAGGACAACCGCCTGGAAGCGTGTGGCGATGACACTGACACCGGCCGAATCCGCGGCACGCGGATTTTCACCGACCATGCGCACCGACAGGCCCCATGGCGTGCGGTAGAGTATGAAAGCGGCCAACGGAATGGCCAGGATCGCCATGTAGACCAGCGCGAACTGATTGAACACCGCCGGCCCGAGCACCGGAATGTCGGAGAGGAGGGGGATCGGCAGCGTCTGAAAACCCTTGATGTTGGGCGGCACAGACTGCTGGCCGAAGATCAGCCGGTAGAGGAAATAGGCAAGGCCCGACGAGAACAGCGTCACGCCGATACCGCAGACATGCTGGCTAAGGCCGAGCACCACCGTAAACAACGCATGCAGCGCGCCCATCAGCATGCCGGTGAGCACCGCTGCCAGCACGCCGAGCCACAGGCTGCCGCTGAGGCTGGCAGCGGTGAAGCCTGTCATCGCCGACAACAGCATGATGCCTTCGATGCCGAGATTGAGCACGCCGGCCCGTTCCGAGAACATCTCGCCCAGCGTTGCAAAAGCCAGCGGCGTGGCGATGCGGATGATCGCGGCCAGGAAGCCGACCTGAAAGATCTGCTCGAACACCGCGCTCATCGGGCAACCCCGACGCGGCGGATGCGATAGGCGGTGAACAGCAGCGCCACCAGCATGGCGAGCAGTGCGGTGCCCTGGATGACGTCGCTGAGGAAGGCCGGCACGCCGGTCGCCCGCGACATCGCCTCGGCGCCGGTCATCACGGCGGCCAGGAAGATCGCCGCCGGCACCACGCCAAGCGGATTGAGCCGGGCCAGCATGGCAACGACGATGCCTGAATAGCCGTAGCCCGGCGAGATATCGCTCATCACTTGGAAATGCACACCGCCGACCTCGCCGACGCCGGCCAACCCGGCCAGCGCGCCGGACAGCAGCGCCGTCGAGATCAGCACCCGCCCGACATGGATGCCGCCGTAGCGCGCGGCTTCCGGGTTTTCGCCGGTGACCCTTATCCTGAAGCCGAGCGTTGTGCGCACGATCAGGAACCAGATCAGCGGTGCCGCCAGCAGCGCCACGATAACGCCGAGATGCAGCCGCGTGCCTTCGAGCAACACCGGAAAATTAGCCGAATCCTCGATCGGCGGCGAGATCGGATAGCCGCTGAAGGAGTCCTTCCACGGTCCTTCGATCAGCGCCATCAGCGCGTAGTAGATGACCGAGTTGAGCAGCAGCGAACTGACGACATCGTCGACCTTGAATTTTACTCTGAGCGTCGCCGGCACCAGCGCGACCGTGGCCCCGGCCGCAGCGCCTGCGGCCGCCATCAACACCATGGCGAGCGGTCCCGGCATTGGAATGGCGCCGACAAAGCAGCTGGCCACCGCGCCGGCAAGCAATTGCCCTTCGGCGCCGATGTTCCAGAATTTTGCCCGGAAGGCGACCGCGACTGCCAGTCCGGTGAAGATCATCGGTGTTGCACGCACCATCGTTTCGGTGATCGCATAGCTGTCGCCCAGCGAGGCCGTGAACATCACGCCGTAGGCTTCGAGCACGCCGGCGCCGGCCAGCGCGATCAGGCCGCTGCACAGCACAAGCGTGGCGCCGATCGCCAGCAGCGGCAAAGCGAGGTTGAACCAGGCCGGCGTAGAGGTGCGGACTTCCAGGCGAAACATCAGCTATGCCCCTCCGCCCCGGTCATCATCAGGCCGAGCCGTGCAATCGTCGCATCGGCGCTGTCCAGCGTGCCGACGACGCGGCCCTCATACATCACCGCGATGCGGTCGCAGAGCACCAGCAGCTCTTCGAGATCCTCGCCAATGACGACAATGCCGCAGCCCTTGGTCCGCATGTCGAGGAATTTTTCGTGGATGAAGCGCGCGGCGCCGATATCGAGCCCGCGGGTCGGCTGCGAAACGATCAGAACCTTCGGGTCGAAGGCGAGTTCGCGCGCCAGCAGCGCCTTCTGCAGATTGCCGCCGGACAGCGCTCCCGCGCGGGTCATCGGCCCGGGGCACCTGATATCATAGGCCTTGATCTGCGCCTCCGCGAAGGCGCGGATCGCATCCGGCTTCAGCAGGCCCCTGCTGCTGAACGCTGCGGTGCCGATGCGCGGCAGCACCATCGAGTCGGCCAGCGGCAGGTTGGTGACCAGCCCCGTCGTCATGCGGTCTTCCGGGATGCGGCCAAGTCCGAGCGCCTGCACCTCGCGCGGCGAAAACCGAGTGACCTTGCTGCCGGCAATCGTCATCCGGCCGGCATCCGGCACAAATGTCCCGGAGATCACCTCCGCCAGCGCCCGCTGGCCATTGCCCGACACCCCGGCAATGCCGAGGATTTCGCCGGCACGGACGGCAAGCGATACGTCACGCAGCGGCGTGCCGGAATGTCGTGAGGTGGAAATACCGTCGAGGGTCAGCACAGCAGCGCCTGGCGCCGATGGTCCCCGCGCCGGCGGCATGATCTCGTGGCCGCACATCAGTTGCGCCATTGCGGACGACGTCGTGTTGGCGGGATCATCGACCCGGCCGGCGACGCGGCCATGCCGCAGCACCGTGCAACGATGCGTCAGCGCCCGCACTTCGTTGAGCTTGTGCGAGATGAAGATGATGCCGAGACCTTGCGCCGCCATCGACCGCAACGCCGAAAACAGCCCATCGACCTCGCTCGGCGCCAGCACGGCCGTCGGCTCGTCGAGGATCAAGAGCCTCGCGCCACGAAACAGCGCCTTGACAATTTCGAGCCGCTGCTGCTCACCGACCGACAGCGCCGAGACCGGCAGGGCCGGGTCAAGCGTCAGTCCATGCTGGCGGCCGATCTCGGCCAGCCGCGCCAGCCCGCCGGCGCGGTCGATCCGCCCTGTCTTGCCGGGAATGCCTATGAGCAGGTTCTCCAGCACTGTCAGCCTTGGTGCCAGATGAAAATGCTGGTGCACCATGCCGATGCCGGCGGCCAGCGCATCGGCGGAACTTGCGATCCGCACCGGCTTGCCCTGGATGAGAATCTCGCCGGCGTCGGGCGCATAGGCACCGAACAGCACATTCATCAGCGTCGTCTTGCCGGCGCCGTTCTCGCCCAGCAGCCCCAAGATTTCGCCGGGCGCGACGCTGAGATCAACGGCCTCGTTCGCCTTGACGGCGCCGAAGCTCTTGGTGATGCCGCGCATTTCGATGAGGGGGGCGGGCAAGGGTGCTCCTGCGGAGGCTCTTCACCCTCCCCCCTGTGGGGAGGGTCGGCTTACGATCGCAGCGAAGCGAAGATCGTGAGACGGGGTGGGGGTGCTGCGCCGAGCCTAGACCCCCACCCCGCTCCGCTTCGCGGATCGACCCTCCCCACAAGGGGGAGGGTGAAGAAATCAATCCGAAACCGGCGTGTTCTCGTCCACATCCACCCGGAAATTGCCTTCGAGAATCTCGGCCTTCTTCTTCTCGACAAGCTCCTTCACGTCAGCCGGCAGCGTCTTGTCGAACTTGTGGTAGGGCGCCAGATGCGAGCCGCCCTTGGCCATGCGCGAGAAGTCGCCATAGTCCTGCGCGGTGAAGACGCCGGCCTTGACCAGTTTGATCGCCTGTTCGACCGTCGGATACATGTCCCAGACCGGGCCGGTGATGACCGTATCCGGGCCGAGGCTCGACTGGTCGGACATGTTGGAGATGGCAAGGATCTTCTTATCGACCGCCGCTTCGATGACACCGAAACGCTCAGCATAGATGACATCGACACCGGCGTCGATCTGCGCGACGGCGGCTTCCTTGGCCTTGGGCGGATCGAAGAAGGAACCGATGAAGGCGACCTTCTTCTTGATGTTGGGATTGACCTCCTTGGCGCCGGCGAAGAAGGCGTTGACCAGCCGGTTGACTTCCGGAATGCCCATCGCGGCGACGGCGCCGATCGTGCCCGACTTCGACATCTTGCCGGCGATCATGCCGGAGAGATAGGCCGGCTCGTGGATCCAGTTGTCGAAAACGCCGAAGTTCGGTTCCGCCGGTCCGGCGCCGGAGCCGAACAGGAAGGCGGTCTTCGGGAACTGCTTGGCGGTGCGGCGCGATTCACGCTCGGCGGCGAAGGCATCGCCCAGCACCAGCTGGTAGCCGCCTTGCGCATATTCGCGCATGACACGGCTGAAATCGGCGGTCTGCACCTTTTCAGACCATTTGTACTCGATGCCAAGTTCCTTCTCGGCCTTCTGCAAGGCGACATGGATCTGGTTGTCCCACGGCTCCTCGATCGGCGTAGCGAAGATCGCCGCCACCTTCAGCTTCTTGTCCTTGCCGAAGGCAGCGCCCGGCAGCATCGCCGCAGCCAGGCCAAACGCGCCCAGCTCCAGCACATTGCGTCGCGAAAGCCCTTCGCGCGCGGATTGAAATCTGTTCTTCCGGTTTTCCATTGCATTCCCCTCTGTTCGACAGCCGTGTCGAGCCGGCTGTTCTAAAAATCAGACGAGGAACTATGGAACGGGTCCGGACTTTTGTCCACGTGGTCAAATTTGACCGCACCGGATTCTCGAAGTTAGCCGGCCAAGAAGGTTTGCCGATCAGACCCGTTCCAGCGCGATCGCGATGCCCTGGCCGACGCCGATGCACATGGTTGCCAGCGCATACCGGCCGCCACGCTCGCGAAGCTCCAGCGCCACCGTGCCGGATATGCGGGCGCCCGACATGCCCAGGGGATGGCCGAGCGCGATGGCGCCGCCATTCGGGTTGACGTGTTCCGCATCCTCGGCAATGCCGAGCTGGCGCAGCACAGCGATGCCTTGCGAGGCAAAGGCTTCGTTGAGCTCGATGACATCGAACTGTCTTGGCGTCAGCCCGAGCCGCGCGCAGAGTTTTTGCGTCGCCGGCACCGGGCCGATGCCCATGATGCGTGGCGCCACGCCGGCGGCAGCACCGCCGAGGATGCGGGCGATCGGGGTCAGGCCATATTTCTTCACGGCGGCATCCGAGGCAACGATCAGCGCAGCAGCCCCATCATTGACGCCGGAGGCATTGCCGGCCGTCACCGTGCCTCCCTGGCGGAACGGCGTCGGCAGCCTGGCCAACGCCTCGACCGTAGAGCCCCCGCGCGGATGCTCATCCTTCGAGACGACCACCGGATCGCCCTTGCGCTGCGGGATCGTCACCTCTGTGATTTCCTTCGCCAGCCGGCCATTGGCTTGCGCCGCCACCGCCTTGTCCTGGCTGCGCACGGCAAAAGCATCCTGGTCCGCGCGGGAGATGGCGAACTCTTCCGCGACATTCTCACCGGTCTCCGGCATCGAATCGACGCCATACTGCTTCTTCATCAAGGGGTTGACGAAGCGCCAGCCGATGGTGGTGTCGTAAATCTCGGCATTGCGCGAGAACGCCGTGTCGGCCTTGGGCATGACGAAGGGCGCCCGGCTCATCGATTCGACGCCGCCCGCGACCATCAGCTCCGCCTCGCCGGCCTTGATGGCCCTGGCTGCGATGGTCAGCGCATCCATGCCGGAGCCGCACAGACGATTGACCGTCGAGCCTGGAATCTCCTTCGGCAAGCCTGCCAGCAGCAGCGCCATGCGCGCCACGTTGCGGTTGTCCTCGCCGGCCTGGTTGGCGCAGCCATAGACGACATCGTCGATCGCCTGCCAGTTGACACCGGGATTGCGCTCGGCCAACGCCCTCAGCGGTATCGCGCCGAGATCGTCTGATCGCACCGAAGACAGCGAACCGCCGAAGCGGCCGATCGGCGTGCGGATGTAGTCGCAGATATAGGCCTCGGCCATGTCATGCAGCCTTTGCTTTTCCGGTTCCCTCATGCGCCGCCTTGGTGCGGGCCTGCAGGTCGCGCAATGTCTTCAATTCGAGTTCGCTTGGCGCCGGTGTTTCGTCAAGCGCCTCCGCGAACTTTACCACCCAGCCACAGCTCTCCTGCACCTGCTGGCGCGTGACGCCCGGGTGCAGCGACACGACGGTGAATTCCTTGCTCACCGGGTCCGGCTTCCAGATGGCAAGATCGGTGATCAGCAAGGTCGGGCCTGCCGTGTCGATACCAAGCCGTTTGCGATGATCGCCACCCTCGCCATGGCCGAAGGAGGTGAAGAAGTCGATCTTCTCGACCATGCCGCGCTTGGTCTGCGCCATGGTGATGTGGATCTCCTTCGACGACGTCGCAATCTCCGGCGCACCGCCGCCGCCGGGCAGCCGGGTCTTGGGGTGAAAATAGTCGCCGATGACCGTGGTGTTGATGTTGCCGAACCTGTCGAGTTGCGCCGCCCCGAGGAAGCCGATCGAGATGCGGCCGCCCTGCAGCCAGTAGCGGAACATCTCAGGCACCGCGACTGTGGTGACCGCCGTTTCGCACAATTCGCCGTCGCCGATCGACAGCGGCAGCACGTCAGGCGCGGTGCCGATCGTGCCGCTCTCATAGATCAAGGTGATGTCAGGTGCATGCGTCAGCCGCGCCACATTGCAGGCAGCGGACGGGGCGCCGATGCCGACGAAGCAGACATCGTCATTGCGCAGCGCGCGACTGGCGGCGATCGTCATCATCTCATTGGGGGTGAAGCCTAAAGAATTGCCGCTCATGCCGCTTTCCTCAAATGCTCTACACGGGCCTCGAAATCGCCGGCACTCTTCTCCATGACATTGGCCTGCATCCACGCCTGGAATTTCTCGCGGTCGGCGGCGATCTCGTCCCATTCCAGATAGGCGGCATTGTCGCGCGCATAGTAGCCATGCGCGTAGGACGGATGCGAGCCGCCCGGCACCACCGATATCGCCGCGATCGTCCAGCGCGGCAGCACGGTCAGATTGGGGTGCAGATCGTCGAAATTGTCGACCACTTCCTCGACCGTCACCACCGCGCGCTTGGCCGCCAGCACGGCTTCCTTCTGGATGCCGATGATGCCTTCGACCAGCACATTGCCTTTCCTGTCGGCCTTCTGCGCATGGATGAAGGTGACGTCAGGCCGGATCGAGGGGACAGCCGCCAGCACCTCGCCGGTGAACGGACAGGTCACCGACTTGATGTTCGGATTGACCGTCGCGAGGCCTGCGCCGCGATAGCCGCGAAACACCGCGCAAGGCAGACCGGCCGCGCCCGCCTCATAGGCATTGGCCATGCCGGCATGGCTGTGCTCCTCGATTTCGAGCGGGCGCGGAAAACCGTTCTCGATCGCATCACGGGCGCGCCGCAGCAGGCCGACGCCGGGATTGCCGACATAGGAGAAGACAATCTTCTTCGCCATGCCCATGCCGATCATCTGGTCGTAGATCAGGTCCGGCGTCATGCGGATCAGGGTCAGGTCGTGAAACCCCTGACGGATCGCCTCATGCGCCGCCGCCGTCGGGATCAGATGGGTGAAGCCCTCGAAGGCAACGCTGTCACCATCGTTCAAATTCTCCGCAACGGCCTGTTTGAGCGGCAGGAACTTGACCATCGCATCGGCTCCGGGTTTGCAGAAAGTTCGTATTGCGAACATATGTTTTGTATGCGATACTTTCTACGTTGAGCGAGGGTGAGGAGTCAATCCTGACGCCGATGCCGTTCCGCGAGTTGAGATGGACGAAGAAGCCGCTTCCCGTGATCATGTCGGCTCGCTCGAGCGCGGCCTTGCCGTCATGGAGATCCTGGCCCGCCACCCCTCGGGTATGACGCTGACCGAAATGGCCGAGGAAGCCGGCCTGACGCGCGCCGGCGCACGCCGCTTCCTGCTGACGCTCACCGCCACCGGCTATGCAACGCAAGCCGGCCGCGTGTTCTCGCTGTCGCCGCGCCTGCTGACGGTTGCCCGCACATGGCTCGGCGGCGCCTCGCTGTGGGCCTTCGCCGCGCCCATCATGCAGGCTGTGGCGGCGCAGTTGAACGAGGCCTGCTCGGCGGCGATCCTGTCGGGTGCCGATGTCGTCTATGTCGCCCGCATTCCCGGCCGTCGCATCCTCAGCGTATCGCTCGATGTCGGCACCAGGCTGCCCGCCTATTGCACCTCGATGGGGCGCATCCTGCTTGCTGGTCTGACGCCCCAGGAATTGGACGCATTCCTCGGCCAGGCGACGATCGAGAGACGGACGCCGAAGACCATCACCGATAGCAGACTGTTGGCCGGCGCCATCGACAAGGCGAAAGCGGACGGCTTTGCCATCGTCGATGAGGAACTGGAGCTCGGCCTGCGCTCGATCGCCGTGCCGATCCGCGACCGGGCAGAGCGCACGGTCGCGGCCATTAACGTATCGACGCAATCGGCGCGGTTTTCGGTCGCGGAGATGGAGCGGGAGATCCTGCCGGTGCTGCTGGAGGCCAGGCAGCGCATCGAGGATTTTTTTGTGGTTTAGCAGTCGCACATGAGCAAGTGCCCCCTCACCCGGATTGCCAACCGAATTGCAAAGGGCAATTCGGGACAATCCGACCTCTCCCCGAGGGGAGAGGAGATCGCCAGCGTTGATGGCAGCCTCTTCTCCCCTCGGGGAGAAGGTGGCCGCGAAGCGGCCGGATGAGGGGGCATCTCATACGCGATGGCCCAACTGACGAACGCTCTTCAATGCTTGATGCGATCCCGCATCGCGTACCACAGCATGCCCAGCACATAGAGCGGGCCGCGCAGCGCCGTGCCGCCGGGGAACGGCATCGGCGTCAGCGTCGAGAACAAATCGAGCCGTGAGGCATCGCCGGTGATTGCTTCAGCCAGCAGCTTGCCGGACAGCGTCGACAGGATGACGCCCTTGCCGGAATAGCCATGCGCGAAATACACCTCGCCATAGTGCCCGACATGCGGCAGCCTGGATGTCGTCACCGACACCAGCCCACCCCAGGCGTGATCGATGCGGCAGCCCTTGAGCTGCGGAAAGGTGGCTTCCATGTGCGGCCGCACGAAGCCGGCGATATCGGCCGGCGGTGACGGCGTGTAGCGCTCGCCGCCGCCGAACAGCAGGCGGCCGTCCGCCGACATGCGGTAGTAGTTGACGACGAAGCGCGTATCCGACACCGCGACATTGGCCGGGATGACATTGCGCTTGCCCTCCAGCGGCTCGGTGGCGACGATGTAGTTGCCGACCGGCATGATGCGGCTGTTGACGCGCGGCTCCAGCCCATTGAGCAGAGCGTCACCCGCCAGCACGACATGTTTGGCGCGCACCGATCCCTTTGCCGTCGAGACCCGAATCGAAGGCTCGCGCTCCAGCCGCACGGCCACCGAATTCTCATGGATGGTGACGCCCGCAGCAACCGCGGCGCGGGCAAGGCCGAGCGTGTAGTTCAGCGGATGCATGTGGCCGCCGAGCGGCTCGTACATCGCGCCATGGTATGATGTGTCGACCTTGGCTCGAGCTTCAGCAGCCGACAGGATTTCCGCATGGGGGAACTTCATCACCGTGGCCAGGCACTCGGCCTCTTCCTCGAGATCCCTAAGGTCGGAGCCGTTGACCGCACCGACCAGATGGCCGGTCAGCCTGAGATCGCAATCGATGGCGTGGCGCTCGATGATGTCGAGCACCAGCCCGCGTGCTTCGAAGGCAAGATCGAACAGCGCCTTCGCTCGCTCGGGCCCGTAGAGTTTGACCAGACCCTTGGCACCCTTGCGCAGGCCGGGGATCATCTGGCCGCCATTGCGCCCCGAAGCGCCCCAGCCGATCTTGCCGCCTTCGAGCAGCACCACCTTCAGGCCGCGCTCGGCGGCGTGAAGGGCGGCCGACAGGCCGGTGCAGCCGCCGCCGACGACCACCAGATCAGCTTCAACATCGCCGACCAGCGCCGGATGGTCCGGCGCCGGATTGACCGTGGCGACATAATAGGATTTGGCGATATCGAGGCCCGAATTGAAACCCGTTGAACTGGAAGCCATGATCACACCTTCAGCAGAAGGTGGTCGCGTTCCCAGCTCGTCACCACCCCCTGGAACAGGTCGAGTTCGACGCTCTTGACGCGCAGATAAGTCTGGAAGAAATCCTCGCCCAGCAGTTCACGCACCGGGCCGCAAGCCTCGAAACGGTCGAGCGCCTCCTCCATGGTTTTCGGCAGCGTGCTCTTGATCTTGTAGGCATTGCCCGACGCTTCGGGCGAGCGCGCCAGTTTCTGTTCGACGCCGAGATAGCCGGCGAGAAGCGAACCGGCGATTGCCAGATAAGGATTGGAATCCGCCCCCGGCAGCCGGTTCTCCACCCGTCGCGCGGCACGGCCGCCGGCCGGCACACGCAGGCCGCAGGAACGGTTGTCATGCGAC
>NZ_RZQL01000153.1 GCF_003997935.1 Mesorhizobium sp. M7A.F.Ca.US.006.01.1.1 | reverse complement strand
GCCAGCGCCCCATGCCGCCAGTGACGCGCCGTCGAGACTGGAGCTGATCGACGTTGGAGACACGAAACTTCGAAACTTGAACTTGAAGGTTGGCCCTGGCGAGATCGTCGGCGTTGCGGGTTTGGGAGGCAGCGGGCGCTCGCGCCTTCTGCGCGTCATTTTTGGTGAAAGCGCGGGTTATTCCGGTGAAATCTGGCTGGATGGCAAGGCCTGTCGGTTCCGATCGGCGCTTGACGCTATTGAAGCTGGGATCGGTCTGGTCACCGAAGATCGAATGCACGATGGCTTTGTCGGTACATTGCCGATCTGGAACAACATCACGCTTCCCTGGTCCGGCGCGTACTCCAGGGGCGGGCTGTTGAACCTCCGTAAAGAACGCCGTGCGGCTTTGGATGATGCCGCCAGGGTGAGCGTGAAAATGCCTTCCATCGACGCATTGATGGCCCAGCTTTCCGGTGGCAATCAGCAAAAAGCTATATTTGCCCGTTGGGTGTCATCGTCGGTGGAGCTGCTGCTTCTGGATGAACCCACTCACGGAGTGGATGTCGGGTCGAAAGCACAGATTTACGACATTATAAGAGGCCTGACACAGCGCGGCGTCTCGGTTTTGCTGGTCTCCTCCGATCTGGAGGAGCTCGTAGGGCTGTCTGACCGAGTCCTCATTCTGTCCGATGGTCGGTTCCAATCGGAACTGACTGGGCAAGACATCAGCAAGGATCGAATCCTCCACAAACTGCTCGATGATGAAGAAACACCATGACAATCGTAGCTACAAACGGAAAGCCGATGCAGAAGCCAGTCCAGAAGAACAGCGAAAGCTGGAAACCGCGATTAGACTTGGGGTCCCTGGCGTCGGTGATATTCTTCGGCTTCCTCATCGTCGCGTTCGGGGTCATGGAGCCCGACGTTTTCCTGAGCGCGGATAATTTCGCCTCGATCCTCAACAATGGGGCTGTGCTGGCCATTCTGGCCTGTGGCCTAACGATTGTCCTTGCGGTCGGAGAGTTCGATCTTTCAATCGCGGCATCGGCATCATTTGCTGGGGCCCTGTCGGCGGTCATGGTTTCACAATTCGGATTGGGACTGACCACCGTCATTCCCGCCGTCATTGTAACGGGGATTGTGATTGGGATCGTCAACGGCATTTTGGTGACGCGATACGAGATGCCGGCGCTCATCGCCACCATCGGTGTGTCGAGCCTGCTCGATGGACTTACGCTGTGGATAACCGGC
Source organism: Mesorhizobium sp. M7A.F.Ca.US.006.01.1.1 (assembly GCF_003997935.1). Taxonomy (GTDB): domain Bacteria; phylum Pseudomonadota; class Alphaproteobacteria; order Rhizobiales; family Rhizobiaceae; genus Mesorhizobium. The sequence goes on along the minus strand of NZ_RZQL01000153.1, from coordinate 16,196 downwards.
AACTCCGTCATCTTCAGCGGTCTCGACGACAATTTTCTATTTATCGGCGACTGGCGTATCGCCCTGCTTCAGGCGCCGGTCTTCTACTTGGCGGTGGTCGCCACGGTACTCTTTGTCGCGATGCGCTACACAACAGTTGGCCGGCATATTTATGCGGCCGGGGGAAACCGCGCTGCAAGCCGAATGTCGGGCATACGTGTCGATCGACAGGTGATCACGGCTTTTGTCGTGGCAGGCGTGCTGGGGTCGATCGCGGGCCTCATCTACACTGCCCGGCAAGGATCCCTGACCCCTCTCTTCGGGACCAGCATGCTATTGCCGACATTCGCGGCGGCTTTCCTGGGGTCGGTCACCCTGGCCCGGCGTCGTTTCCATATTTTGGGGACGGTTATCGGCGTCTATCTGATTGAAACCGGAACGACAGGCCTTCTGATCCTCGGGGCGCCCGCCTACACGCAGCAGCTCTTTGCCGGCGGGGTTCTCATCCTGGCGACTATCGGCGCGCGCCATCGCGCCCGATGAACGAAGTTTGATCGAACTTCGAAGTTCAATGCGTTAGCAAGAAAGGAACGACAATGTTCATCCCGATAATTCCGGAAGGGTCAGCGAAGCCGATCGCGCCTTACGTCCACGGAACGCGAGCCGGCAACACCGTCTACGTGTCCGGCATGCTTTCGCTCGATAAGAATGGTGCCGTCCTTCATCCCAATGACGCTGCAGCTCAAACCCAAGTGGTCATTGAACAGATCCAGGCCGTTTTGAAAAAAGCCGGCGCAAGCCTTGAGGACATTGCGTACAACATGATCTTTATCTCTGATATGCAGTATTATTCTGCAATGAATGAAGTATATTCCAGTTACTTCAAAAGTCCTCCGGCGAGATTTTGTATAGTATCACAACTGGTTAAGAAAGATTGCGTTGTGGAGATAACGTCGATCGCCCACCTGTGAATCATGCAAATATGTATTTTATCGTAAAGTAGAATATTAGTGTCCCGAAGGTACTACAAATGCCAATCGCGAAATTGACAGACTGCGAGATATATTATGAAGAGCACGGTTGTGGGGAGCCGCTGTTTTTTGTGGCTGGCTTGGGCGGGATTGGCTCGTATTGGGCGCCCCAGGTGCGGGCATTTTCCGGTTCGTTTCGTGTCATAACATTTGATCATCGCGGCACCGGGCAGAGCACGAAGTCGAAAATCCGTTACACACTTGAGCAGATGGCCGCCGACACGATTGGGCTAATGGACGCCCTTGGAATCGACAGCGCACATGTGGTTGGCCACTCGACCGGAGGCGCAATCGCCCAGATCTTGTGTATCGACAACCGGAATCGCGTCAAAACAGCAGTGCTGTATTCTACCTGGACCAAAGCCGATGCGTTTTTCAGGCGTTGCTTTGAAGTTCGTCGCGAACTTCTGAGGGCAGGGCCAGAAGCTTATGTGCGGGGATCCGCGATTTTTCTGCAGCCCAGCTGGGCTATTCGCGATAGCGACGAGCAGGATGACAATTCGGTGTACGGTGACAGCTTCGACGTTGACATTGTTGACAGCAGGATCGAGGCGCTGCTGCAATTTGACCGAAAGGTTGATTTGCCGCGGATCGACGTCCCTGTCCTCGTGGTGGGGGTGCGCAATGATCATCTTACGCCGTCATACTACTCGGTCGAGTTGGCGACTTCGATCCCTGGGGCCGAATTGATCATTTTGGATGATGGCGCCCACATCGCGTCGCAAATTCGGCCTCAGGAATTCAACAATGCCGTTCGCGGATTTATCGGCCGGCACGAAAAGGTCACTGTCGCGGTCGATTGATCCGCGCTGTGCAGGGTGGGGGTTGGCAACCCATGAAGCGGGAAGGTGAGGTAAGCTTTGGAGAGGAATGACGCCAGGCAACGTGGGCTGACCGCCACGACGGCGGAGCCAAAGAACCCCTCGCGACGCTCCGGCCGGAAGGCCGACGTCGCGGCGGATAGCAACAAAAGGGACGCGATCCTCGACACCGCGGCGACGTTGTTTTCGGTCCGCGAGTTCGACGGCACCTCAATGCGGGATATCGCGAAACTGGCCGGCGTCAGCCAGTCTCTGATCCATTATCACTACGCCACCAAGGAGCAGCTGTTTGAAGCTGTCTTCGAGCGGCATATGCGCGAAATGAACGAGCACCGCATCAGGCTAATCAAAAGCTTCCTCGCCAGCGTTCAGTCAGGCGAGGACCGGGAGATCGAAGAGCTTATCACGATCATTATCAAGCCGTGGGTGGATCTGACCAACGACGCGCGCGAACCCGCACGTGAATTCGCGAAATTCGTTATCCGCAGCGCCTATCACGACGATGATTGGTCGAGGACCGTCGCTCTGCGTTACTTCGACGACGTGCAGAAGCTTGGTGTCCTGGCCTTTCGTGCTATCATTCCCGAGTTCGATGACAAGGCCGCGTTCCGCGCCTATTTCCTGACCTTGAGCATGTTTTACATGGGGCTGAGTGCCCCTCGTCGTCTGGCGGCCTTGTCGGGTGGAGAAACCGACCTGGCGCAATCGGAGGCGTTGCTGCATCACGGCGTTGTTTTTGCCGCAGCTGGAATCCGCGCGTTGCGTTCGGAGACACGCGCGAAATAGACGGGTGCCTTGTCGCCTCGCAAGGGGCGGCAAGCTACCTGTCCAAGACCTGAATTGCGGGACCAACGCAATTCTTGATGTCGGCCTGACCAGCCCAAGCTCCAACAGCTTGGGGCCAGCCTTTGGTTTGCCTCTCCGTGTCCAAGTAAGCCATTGATCCGCTGTATAAAAAGTCATTCAGTCCGAGAAAAAACTGGCTTCGCCGGCGAGTCACGGATTGACGCTGACTGATCGATCAGTTAGGACTCGATGCAGCGATAGATCGCTTTGGATCTTGGGGAAGATCCAATCATCGTCCTGGAGAGGAAATACCGATGACTGATCTTAGTTCTCTCATTAAACTCGTATCTGAAGGCCGCATAAGCAGACGCGAATTCGTCAAGTCGGCAGCTGCCTTCGGGGCCGCATCCGTTACGCTCGGCGCTGGAGCAATACCGAGCCATGCCGCCGCCGACACACTGGTCGGTTTCAGTTTCCCGAGCTTCGAGCATTTTCGGTGGGCACACGACCGTCACTATTTCGAAAAGCGCGCCGACGAACTCGGGCTCAAATACGTCATCCAGGGCGCCAATGAGGACGTCTCCACGCAAGACGCTCAGATCGATGCTATGCTTTCTCAAGGCATAAAAGCGCTGATCTTGATCCCGGTGAATGTCGACGCGGGCAAAAAGATGGTGGACCGCGTGAAGCGCGATGCCAACATTCCTATCATCTCGTACAACTACGTAATCCCGTCGCCAAACATCGATTACTGGGCAGCGAGAGACAATTATCTCGTCGGTGAGATTCAGGCGAAGCAGGCGTTGAAAGATGCCAAGAAGGGGAACTGGGCAATCGTCAGTGGCCCCGAGGGCGTTGACGTTGCACGACAGAAGACTGAAGGCGCGTTGCGTGTCCTGAAGCCGTACATAGACTCTGGCGAGATCAAGATCGTCTCCCACGAGTACCACGATGCGTGGAGCCCCGAGGGCGCACTGGCGCAGATCGAGAACGCGCTTACGCGCAACAACAACAATCTCCAGGCCGTCATCGCCAACGAGGATGGCCTGGCGCTTGGATCGCTACGTGCCATCACCGAGCAGGGTCTCGCGGGTAAGGTCTGGCTTTGCGGGGAAGATGTGTTTCCCGAAGTCGCCCAGGCGATCGTCAAGGGCGATATCTCGATGAGTGCGTGGACAGATCTTATTCAGATGGCGACCGCAGCGGCCGATGCCGCTTTCGCGCTGACAAAAGGCGAGAAGCCCCCAAGCAACGAGACGCTGAAGGTCGAGGGCAAGGATGTTCCGGGCATGCGCATCCAGTCGCGCGGCGTCACGAAAGACACATTGGCTGAATTTCTTAAGCTTACTGACTGGCTGAAGCCGGAGGACGTCGGTCTGGTCGCCAAGTGATGGCAACCACGACCATCCAGCGCGCCGCACCGGCACACATGGCGACTTCAAATCAAGCCAAAGAACTTCTGAGGCTGGAAAATATCGAAGTTCGGTTTGGTGCAACGAAGGCCGTCCGCGGCGTGACATTGGGATTGGCTGCCGGCGAAATCATCGGGCTCATGGGGGCCAACGGTGCTGGAAAGAGCACTCTGGCGAAGGTCATAGTCGGTGAAATTCCCCATGGTGCATTCTCTGGCGCCATGGGGTGCATGGGGTCGCCTGCGGCCTTTTTGAACGCGCGCGACGCTCACAAAGCCGGGATAACACTGGTTCACCAGGAAGGGTCGGTGGTCCCGCAACTGAGCGTCGGCGAAAATGTCATGTTGACCATCGAACCGTCGCGGTTTGGTCATGTGAACTGGCCCAAGCTGCATGCTGTCGCCGAAGATGCTCTTAACAAAGTTGGAGCGCGGATCGACAGTCGTGCTCCGCTTGGCGCCCACGGCGGCATCGCCATGATGGAATTGATCGAGATCGCGCGAGCCATAGCCCGCGGGAGCCAGATTTTCGTATTTGACGAATCGACCTCGGCACTGGGTGCCGATGAGATTGCTATCCTGTTCCAGCGCATGCGCGAGCTCGCCGACCAAGGGGCCGGTGTCATCTTCATCTCGCACCGCATCGACGAAATCCTCCAAGTTTGCAGCAGGGTGGTGGTGTTGCGCGATGGCGAAATAGCGCTCGATGCCCCACACCGCGACGTTCAAAGTGATTTGATCGTTCGCGCTATGCTTGGTGAGCGGCCTCTTCCTGCCGGCGCTGCGCTGGCCGGGTCTAAGCCCGAACCAGGCCAACAGGTGCTGAGGTTGCGCAACTGGTGTGCCGACCGCTCCAGCGACACCGATATCGCGATCGGGCCGTTTGATCTTGAACTCGCCGAGCGAGACATAGTGGCAATCTATGGCCCGTTGGGTTCGGGAAAAACGGAGTTGCTGCGGTCTCTCTTTGGATTGTCGCAAGTGACGGTCTCTGGCGAGATGCATCTTGGGGGAAAGCTGTTTGTCCCGTCGGAGCCGGCGCATTCCATCCGCATGGGCATCGCGTATGTTTCGGCTGAACGGCAACGTGACGGCTTGGTACCGCAGCTGTCGGTCCTCGAGAACATGATGCTTGGCTGGCATGGCGGCTGCCCGCGGTTGGCGGGGCGGATCGTCGATCATCGCACGAGCGAAGAGCTTTGCGGGTCGTTTATCCGCGATCTCGCAATTCGAACGTCCGGGCCTGCACAATCCATATCCGCATTGAGTGGGGGAAATCAGCAAAAGGTCCTGCTAGCCCGCGCGCTCATCAACAACCCCCGGCTTCTGCTGCTGGATGAGCCCACGCGCGGCATAGATCTGGGTGCCAGGCAGGACGTCTACAGTTTGATCCGAAAAGTTGTCCGGTCGGGAACGGCGGTGATCTACGCGACGCTGGAGGAATCCGAGGCTCTTGAACATGCCGATCGGATCCTGGTCGTGCGCAACGGTCGTCCCGTCGCTTTGTTGCGGGCGAATGAGACCGACCAACATCAACTCCTTAGCTTGGCTGGTGGCCTTTGATGTCGACTATCAATCCTATTGGCACGCGATCAGGTCCAGGTGCACAGCGTAGTCCAGCAGTGGACCTCACTTTGTCCAGGAAGGTCCTTGCCGCTGCGCGATCCGCCGCGGGCCTCGTGGTTGCGATAGCTTTCGTATGGCTGTTGTTCTCGTTGGCAACGGATTGGGTCTTTGTGAGCGATCGCAACCTTACCAACCTGATGCGACAGTCTGCCATTACAGCGATGGTGGCCCTTGCAATGCTGGTCGTCATCGCGCAAGGCGAGATCGATCTTTCCGTGGGCTCGTTCCTGAGCCTCTGTGTCACCGTCTTGGCCATGGTTGATGTGAGTGGGGTTGCCACTCCTTGGGCAGCCATTCTGACAGCTATCGCCATGGGCATCGCGGTCGGCCTCTGGAACGGATTTTGGGTCGCAAAACTCGGGCTTCCGTCCTTCGTTGTCACACTCGGCGGCTTGATGTTTTTCAGGGGTCTTGCGCTTGCGCTGTCGGGTGGGCGCACCATTTCCGGAATTTCTGACGGCGTTCGCTTCTTTGGAGAGGCCTTCGTGACCGGGCCTGCATTGTGGGGCTTTCTGCTCGCCTTCGCGGCCATCTCGTTGGTGCAGCTGCGTGGCGCGGCAAGAGCCGATCAGCGCGGCAAAACCATACTCAAGGCTACCGCAGGTCTGCTGGCCGTGGCCCTCCTGGCGTGGTCCACTCTGTCTTATCGCGGACTGCCGATGCCGGTTGCGATTACGCTCGTGGCTGCTGCTGCCATGGCTTGGACATTGTCAAATACGGTTTGGGGCAGGCATGTCTACGCGGTGGGCGGCAACAGGGCCGCCGCCAGGTCCGCCGGCATCCCCATCGGCCGCCACTTGGTAGTTGGGTTCGTGCTGATTGGCATTTTTGCGTCGCTTGGGGCCTTGATGTTCGTAGGACGTCTCGGTTCGGCGCCGCCTGAGGCCGGCCTCTTCCTAGAATTGAATGCGATTGCAGCCGTCGTCATCGGCGGGGCCAGCCTCTACGGTGGAACCGGCACTGTGACCGGCGTGTTGCTCGGGGCTCTGCTGATGCAGAGCCTCGCGAATGGTCTTTCGTTGCTGAACGTTCCCACGGCCTACCAGAACATGACCAGCGGCATCGTTTTGATGTTGGCCGTTTATATCGACGTCATGTCAAAGAGGGGAGGCAAGCCATTCGTACGCCTCTAAGCCTCACAACGATGATCATCCGAATGGTCGGCAGCATGGCATACGTTGCCGGTTACGCTAGCGCCCTGCATCTTAAGGTCAGGTCGAGCGTCAGGCAGAGCCTTCGGCTCGACTGGCAATCTGTAACGTTTGGCCCGCTTTACGCGCGTACCCCGATTGGTTGGGGCTCGTTCGAGCCGGGACGGGACGGCGACATTGTCCTCCACAACCGTCCTCGCCGCTTAAGGGTGGATGGGGACGCGGTCTGGTACGGCAGTGCAATCGAGATAAGGGTGGGGCCTCTTCCCTACGACAACCGCCTCGCCGATCTCTCGGCAATGCGTACCCTTCGACGTCAATTCGGTGCTGCAGGCGCATCGTTGTTCGCGGAGTTGAGGGTGGCGCGAGGGGTGTTGCAGGCGCGGCAAAGCGAGGCAGTTGCCGTGTTCCACTCGCTCCGGCTCACCGACCGTAGTGTTGCCATCGCCTGGCCAGACCGCGAAGCGCGCGGGCCAGGGAACACCCAACAAAGACCAAAAATTCTTCACGCATCCAGAGTCGCCAGAGACTTTGAGCGTTTCGACAACCAGCAAGGAGACAAAGCCGATGATTGAGGACGCCTTCATTATCAATCCGACTGCACATGCTTACAACCTGTCCGACGCGAACTTGCGCCCAAATCCCTACGCGAAGGGCTTGCGCGATCTTCTGGTCAGGCTTCATCAGGTCTGGAATCCTGAACACCTTCGTGTTCCTGCAGAAGTCTATATGTCCGATTGGCCGATCGAAGCGCTAGCTCGGACGATGTTCCTCGAGACCGACATCGACATGGCTGGCAACATGTATCTGCGCCTGGACAGTTGGTTCAAGGATGGGCTTGCGTCACGGGCAAAGAATGTCGAGGCGGCGACACGCTGGCCTGAGCGCTTTGTCACCTACGTCGGTGTCAGTCCCTTGCAGGGCCTCGAGGTGTGCCTGGCCGACCTCGAAGACCAGATGAAGGAGCTTCCCGGCTCGGTTGGGCTCAAACTCTATCCAGACGAAGTTGAGCCGTTTGCAAGCTGGCGCATGGACGACCCAACGCTTGCTTACCCCTTATTCGAGCGTGCCCAAAAACTGGGCATCAAGACCGTGGCCATTCACAAGGCGATACCCAACGGTCCCGTGCCGATCAACCCATACCGCGTGGATGACATCGACGGTGCCGCCATCCATTTTCCGGGTCTGAATTTCGAGATCGTCCATTCGGGGCTGGCATTTGTAGAAGAGACCGCGCACGCCATCGGAAGATTTCCAAATGTGTACGCGAATCTCGAGATAACAAGTCTTTTAATGCACTATGGGCCCGGGATGTTTGAGGATATTCTTGGCATGTTCCTGTTCTGGGGCGGCGCGGATAAAGTAATATATTCGGACGGAACGCTGTTCTGTCACTCCCAATCCTTGCTCGAAAAATTCTGGGCTCTGCAACTCTCGGACCAGACGCTGAATAAGTATGGGATCCCGCAACTCACCAAGGCTGATAAAGCACTGATCCTTGGAGGAAACTACGCTCGTATTGCCGGCATTGACATCGAAAAGGCCAAGGCACGCATTGCAGACGATGGTTTCGCCCGTATTCGTCAGCAGACGGGCATCCAACCTGCCTACTCGAACTGGAAGGCCCTGTATTATTCTGAAAAGCAAAGGGCATCGGCATGACCCTTGAGGAGCAAGTGACCTCAGCACTCCAAAAAGTCTGTGACCCATGCAGCATCGCGGCGCATGCACCGCTCAGTATTATAGAGATGGGTCTTGTTCGAGACGTCTCGATCGAAGACGGTAACGTGCGCGTGCGAATGTGCGTGACGTCTCCGAGCTGCACTATGGCTCCAAACATGGTCCAAGGCGCTGAAACGCTTTTGCTGCAAATCGACGGTGTAACCAGTGTGGTGATAGACGTCGACCCAGCAGTCTTTTGGACCCCGCAAGATATGACGCCGGATGGTCGGGCCAAGCTTGCTCAAAGCCGCTTGACGTCGATCCAACGCACGGGTGTTGAACCACAGCAATGGAGGAAATCGGTGGCTGGGGGGCACACCCCGCCAACTGGTTAGAAAGCTTATGAATCGTCGACGACAGGTGGTCAGCCAGTCGGGAGGAGCCTTCGGGCGCCCGCCGGCCCTCAATCTCAGTTTAGGCCGATCACCGGCGCCGGCACTGGCAACGTTGCCCTGCTTGACGTCAGGATGTTATGGGCGGCCTTGGTCGCCGAAGGTGCGTGACCGGCAATGGAGTACGACGCCGATGCGCAGCTCGACAGGCAAGTCTTTGGCCCAGAATCCCGAAGGTGACCAGGTCAGGAGGACCGCCATTCTCGACGCCGCTGCGGAGCTCTTCGCGGAGACCGAATATCACGGGACATCGATGCGCATGATTGCAACTCGGGCGTCGGTGAGCCAAGCGCTGATTTACTATCACTACGCGACAAAAGAACAGCTGTTCGAGGCTGTCTTCGAGCGTCATGCGACCGATGTAAACAAAAAGCGGCGTGATCTGCTTGAAGGTTTTCTAAAGGATGGACCGGCTGGGCCTGGAACCGCAGTTGAAGAACTCGTTGGAATTTTAGTTCAACCGTGGATCGAGGTCATAGGCGACGAATACAGGCCGACTCGCGAATTCGCCCGTTTTGTGATGCGTAGCTCTTATCACGACGACGAATGGTCACAGGACCTTGCGCGCCACCACTACACAGATCTTATTTCTCTCGGCATGGCGGCCTTCCGCAAGGCCGTACCGGAGTTCGACGATGACGACGCATTTCGGGCGTATTTTTTCAGCTTGAGCATGTTCTACATGCCGCTAAGCGCTCCGGAGCGTTTGACCGTCCTGCGTGGCAAGACTACCGATATGACCGATCCGGCGGCCTTGCTTAAGAACGGGACTCGGTTCGCTGTTGCCGGCATCGAGGCTATGCGCACCTCGAAGTTGGACAAATCGAACAATTAGCTGGCCTAGCTGCATTCACTTCAGGTCGGCGTATCGAGCACTATTTGACGGGTATTGGTTCAGCGGGAGTTCGCTCGTGATTGACTTCTATTTTCATCCTTCGGTTAATCCGTTGAAGGTGGCTCTTTTTCTAGAGGAATCAGGGTTGCCTTATACGGTGATTCCCGTGGACACCAGCAAGGGCGAGCAGCACACGCCGTCATTTCGCGCCATCAATCCCAACGGAAAAGTTCCTGTGATTGTCGATGCTTCGGGACCGGGGAAAGAGGTGCGAGTTTTCGACTCAACCGCCATTCTGCTCTACCTTGCTGAGAAGACCGGACAATTTTTGGGCGCCGCTGAAGACCGGCCGGAACTCTTATCCTGGCTTCTGCTAATAGCTTCCGGACTTGGACCATTTTCCGGACAGGCGGTGCATTTCCAGCTCGCTGCACCTCAAGGACTTGACTACGCCGTAAACCGATACCGGCGCGAGGCCGAGCGCCATTATCAGGTGTTGAACGATCATCTTGAAGACAGAGCGTATATTTTGGGCAAGACTTACACTATCGCAGATATATCGGCCTGGGCGTGGCTGACACGGGCCGAGCGGGTCCGATTAGGCGCCTCGGATCCGTTAGGCCCATTTCCACATCTTAAGCGGTATTTCGAATCGATCAACGAGCGGCCGGCAGCGCTACGGGCGCGTTCTGTTGGAGCCAGTCATCGTTTCAAGACGGCGATGGACGAGGAGACGAAACGCGCTCTTTTCCCATCTAATTTTTCTCCAACACCTATAGGATCATAAAACTCCAGCGCGGCAGCATGATCGCGTCTCCGTCTTCGGCCGCCCTCGTGCGCAGTCGCCGCACAATTATCACGACGCTCGGCGTAACACAGATCATGGCGTGGGGCTCGTCTTACTATCTCCCCGCAGTCATCGCGCCCGCGGTGGCGGCTGACACTGACTGGCCCCTGGCTTGGGTTGTCGGCGGCCTGTCTCTGGGGCTGCTCACGGCGGGAGTGATCTCGCCGCGTGTCGGATTTTCGATTGAACGGCATGGTGGTCGTATGGTTGCGGCTTTCAGCGCGGTCTGTATCGGCCTCGGCCAGATCGGACTGGCGGTCGCTCCTACTTTGCCCGCTTACATCGGGGCTTGGCTCGTAATCGGCCTCGGGATGGGGGCGGGGCTTTACGACGCCGCCTTCGGGATACTCGGACGCTTGTACGGCAATAGGGCGCGGTCCGCCATCACTACGCTGACCCTGTTCGGCGGTTTTGCGAGCACGATCTGCTGGCCGATCTCAGCCTTTTTGCTGGGAGACATTGGATGGCGTGGCACCTGTCTGGCTTATGCCGCAGTCCAGCTCTGCTTCGCTTTGCCACTCTACCTCGTGATCCTGCCTCGCGGCACGCCCCAACCGAATGCCAAACCCGATGCTAACACAGCTGCCACACCGTCCCTGCACGTCGGGACCAATCTGAAGATCATGGTCCTCCTTGCGGCAACCCTGACACTTGCTGCTGTGATCTCGTCGACCCTGTCGGTGCATTTGCTAACGATCCTGCAACGGAGCGGTATGACCCTCGCTGCCGCCGTGGGCCTCGGGGCGCTTGTCGGCCCAACCCAGGTGGCCGCCCGGGCAATCGAAATGGTGATAGCGCGCTTCCATCACCCGATTTGGACTAAGTTTGCGTCGGTGACATTTGTGGCGATCGGCGTCTCGGCGCTATGGGTCGGCATGCCAGTCGTACCCGTGGCGCTAGCGTTTTACGGCGCGGGCATCGGGCTGGAGTCTATTGCGCGCGGGACGCTCCCACTCGCCTTGTTCGGCTCTAATGGCTACGCCCAGTTGATGGGCCGTCTTGCCATGCCGAGTCTAATCGCTCAGGCGGCCGCGCCTTCCCTGGGCGCGCTGCTGCTGGCTCGCTTCGGCGCCTACGGCACGCTGGCGACGCTTTCCGGGCTTGCGGTTCTTAATGTCGCCTTGGCGCTAGGGTTGGGTTGGCAGCTGCTCCGTCGGCGACGGTTTGAAGTCCCGCCCCAATAGGTTTACACACTCGATGGCGGTTCGTGACGGCTCGTGCCCGTGTGGTATCGAGTGGGATTGTTGATCAAAAAATATTTCAAAACCGTCATATCTATTGAGCGCCCACGCTGAAGAGGGGGCCGTTAAATGGGGCATGCATCAAGTGACCACTTGTGATCTTTCACGCTTGGGCATGATCGCATTTGTCCAGTAATCTGACGTCCCGATCAATCACGGATGCCGAAGCCTTTAAGCCATGTGTGGGCGTTGACAGAATCTTCCATTTATCGCCAGGCGCCTATTTGCCCTCAGAACACCCTTTCACATACAAGTCATACGTGGAATTGACGCCTTTTACCAAGCTCATGGCTATTCCACCGCCATCCGGTCCGGCGACCTGCTTTTCGTTTCTAGCCAAGTGGGTAGACGGCGCGATGGCTCTCCCGAGTGACAGTATTCTCAGCAGGTAGAGCGCGCGTTCCAGAACCTCGAAGCCGTACTCGATGCAGCCGGCGCAACCTTGGAAGACATCATCGACGTGACCAGCTCCCTCGGCCCCGGTAATGCAATTGGAGCGCTTCCTAGCCGTTAAGAACCGCTATTTCAATACAAAACCTGTCCCAACTGGACGGCTACCGGCGTCAACTGATTGGCGGGGTTCGAATTCGACATCAAGTGCATTGTCCGCATTCCGGAAGGTGAACGACGGCAAACCCATGCGGGATCGCTGCAAAACAGCGGGCTACTGACCGCGTCCGGACCAGGCGACGCCCGATCACATCGGGACAAACCATTGCCTACCGCCCGGTCAAGCGGGGAACTCCTCGCCAGCGGGTAATTTCACATGCGGTGGCACTCCCTAGCGACATATGCGTTGTCGTTCAAATCTGGAGGAGCACTATGAGCTCGGAGATCGCAGTTATTGCCACAACCCTTGGCTTTTATGCCCTGGCAGTGGCGAGTCCGGGCCCGAACTTCGCGCTTATCTCTCGGTTGGCCCTGTCGGGTGCTCGTCGCGCGGCAATTGGCGCGACATTGGGCCTCGCTTTCGCGGCTACATTCTACGCCATTTTGACCATTACAGGACTTTCAATCGCGCTCTCACGTGTCGGCTGGCTCGCAAGCCTCGTTCAAATCGCAGGCGGATGCTACTTGATCTATCTCGGTGCGAAGGCTTGGCTGGGCGCCAAGCACACCCTTCCCCTGGGAACCAGAGGGGCATCCCATAACAGCGCTAGCAAAGGGGCCTGGACGGGCATCATCGTCAACTTGTCCAACCCCAAGGTAATCACCTTCTTCTTAAGCCTCTATGCAGTCACTGTGCCGATTGGGGTGTCTCTGTGGACCAAACTAGCCCTGCTGACGGGCGGGTTCCTCCTTGAGGTCCTTTGGTACGGCCTCGTCATCGTGCTCCTCTCCACACCCCCGGCTCGCGCGATTTACGATCGTGCGGGGCAGTGGATCGAACGCGTGGTCGGCACCGCACTTGCTGTGTTCGGCATACGCCTGATCTCGGAAAAGCTTTGAACGCGGAGTGCTATTCGGCGCAAACGCAGCCAAATCCGGATCGGCAGGTCGCGCCCGTTTCTCGCCGGAATGCCGACGACGCACCTCAACCGCGTGAGGTGAGCCACACCCCCACCACCGTCACCGCCAGGCCAATGAACATTGCCGGGGCAAGCGGTTCCGAGAACAGCATCCACGCCCAAAGCATGGTAACCGGCGGACTGAGATAGATCGCAGCGCTCACCTGCGCGACCGGGTAAAGGCGCAGCATCGTGTAGTAGACGGCGTAGGCCAGGAATGTGGCAAACAGCACTAGCCAGACCATGCCGATGGCGAACTCGCGTGTCATGGGCGGCTCCAGGCTTCCCTGATAGAGACCGCAGAGGCCGAAGAGGACCGCACCGGCAAGCGAATGAATGCACAGGCTCTGGTGGACGGGCATGTTCAGGGATGCCTTCCCCCTGCGCAGAACGGACGCGGCGGCGAAGACCAGCATTGAGCCGATGGTGAGCGCATACGCCCAGAGAGGCGCCGTGCCGAAGCTGAGGCTGTCGAAGGTGACGATCAGCACGCCGGCCACGGCGATCGCGGTCCCCAGCCATTGCCGTCCCGAAAGCCGTTCGCCCAGAAGCGGCTGCGAAAGAGCCGCGATCGCCAGCGGCACCAGATCCGAGATCAGCGCGACGAGGCCTGTCGGCACCCTTTGCTCGATGGCCAGCGCGAAACCGCCGAGATAGATGAAAACCGCCATCACGCCGAACGCCATCTGCGGCAGCACGGCCGAAAGCCGCATCTTCGGACCGAACGCAAAGGCGAAGGGAAGCAGGATAAGACCCGACAGCAAGGTTCGCCAGAACAGAAGGACGGCCACACTGGCCTCTTCACTTGCGTAGCGGATGCCTACGAAGCCGGAACTCCAGCCGATGATCAGCAATGTGCCGAGCAGCGGCAGAAGCAGGCGTGAACGCGGGCTAAGGACAATGTCAGCGGAGAGGGCCATGGCGGTTCCGGTGGGCGACAGGACCAGGGATAGGCGCTCGGGACACTATGTGCACATGACAAATTTCGATTGTCCTATGAATTATGGACGGGATTTGTAATTCGAACTTGCCGGATTGAACGGTCTGGCTCACTATCCGCGCCTTGACTGACTTTGGAGCGATGGATGATCGAGGCGAACAGCAGGCGACTGGACATCGACTCATTGCGCGCCCTTCGGGCTATCAAGTTGCATGGCGGTGTGACACGCGCCGCTGACGCGCTCGGCCTGTCGCAGTCTGCCGTCAGCCACAAGATCAGGCGTATGGAGACCAGCCTTGGCTGCGGCCTGCTGGACAGGCGGCCCGGCGGGGGCACATTCACCGCCGACGGCGATGCGCTTATGGCCTACGCGGGCAAGATACTGGGCCTTCACGACGAGGCGCTTGTCAGCCTGGCGAAGGCGGATCTGGCGGGACGCATTCTGCTTGGGCTGACCGAGGACACTACCTGTTCGGACCTGTCGCGGATCCTCGGCCGCTTCCGGCGCCTGCACCCGCAAGTGGCCGTCCGGACGAAGGTGCGCATGAGCCTGGTGCTCCGGTCCATGCTGGAGCGCGGGGAGCTGGACGTCGCCATCATCCAGGTCTTCGCGCACGAGGTAAGGCCAGCGGATATCGTGCTTTTGCGCGAAGACCTGCACTGGGTGAAGTCGCGCGACTTGGAACTGGAGGGGGGCAGTCCCGTGCCCTTCCTTTCCTTCGATGAGGATTGCTTCTATCGGCGCTGGGCCATCGACATCGGCCAGGACGGCGGCGCGGATCTGGAAACCGTGTTCGAATGTTCCAGCGCTGCTGGAATCGTCGCGGCTGTGCAGGCTGGCCTCGGCGTCGCGCTTCTCAGCGAACGTCACCTGCGTCCGGAGATGGAAATCATTGGCGAGCGTCTGCCGGCTCCACCGCCTCTCGCCTATGTCGCGCGCCGGGCAAAGAAGACGAGAAATCCCGCGCTGGAGAGTTTTGTATCCGAGCTTCAGACAGAAATCAGTCGATACGGAAAGCTGGCGTTAGCCGGTTGATTTCAGGATTCTCGAAAGCGGCCTTCCCGACGGCGGGCGCGGGCTTCGTCAACATCATTATCAGGAAAGAACGGTGGTTGTTGCAGTCTGCTGCGAATGATCATCGCCGGATAATCGAGGGGCCGCCGTGTGGCGGCCTCTCGATCGATGGCGTGTCAGATCACTTGGCCACCGGATACCTCGATACGCTGGGCGGTGATCCAGCGGTTGCTTGGGCCGAGCAGGCTTGCAACCATCGGCCCGATGTCGTCCGGTACGCCCACACGACCGAGCGCAATCATGCCGGCGAACTGCTTGTTGAGGTCAGGCATGTCACGAACGGCGCCTCCGAGGAAATCTGTCTCGATAGCACCGGGGGCCACCGTATTGGCAGTGATCCCGCGTGCGGCGAGTTCCTTGGCCATGTAGATGGTCAAAATCTCGACCGCGCCCTTGGCGGCCGAATAGGCCGAGAAACCGGCTGCCGAGACACGGGTGAGACCCGAGGAGAAATTCACGATGCGGCCACCGTCGGCCAGCAGGGGCAACAGGGTCTGGGTAAGAAAGAAGACACCTTTTACGTGGGTATTGAAGAGGGCATCAAACTGTATCTCGGTCGTCTCGGCGAAACTCGCCATTTCGCCCTGGCCCGCGTTGTTCACCAGGTGGTCGAAGGTGTTGCGGCCCCAGGTCGCGGACAGGGCATGCCGGACACTGTCTTCAAAGGCCTTGAACGAGGCGACATCGGTCACGTCGAGCTGGAGGGCGACAGCCTTGCGGCCAAGGGCCTCGATCTCGGCGACAACGCCTTGCGCATCGGCAACGCCACTCCGGTAGGTCAGGATGACGTCACCGCCTTGACGCGCGATGCTGATGGCAGTGTTGCGGCCG
>NZ_RZQL01000152.1 GCF_003997935.1 Mesorhizobium sp. M7A.F.Ca.US.006.01.1.1 | reverse complement strand
ATATGCGCCAGCAGCGCCGAAGCGAACGGCGAATGTTGGCCCGACCCGTCAAAGGCGACCTGATTGGGACTGGTGGCGAACGCGACAAGCGTGCCGGCGCCACCATTCTCGATGGGAATTTCGGCAAGGCCGCTTCTTGCTCCCTTCACGCCGGCGGTCTTTGCCAGCACTTCGGCAAGCGGATTGTCACGGCAAGCGTCGAGAAAAATCAACCTTATGCTGGTCTCGCGCGACATTTGCCGCAGGACGAAGTCCACGGGCACCGCCTCGAAATCGAGCGAAGTCTCGTCCTCGAGTGCTGCGTCGACCGGAAGAAGGTAGTTGCTGCCTGAAACCTGCAACCCGTGGCCGGCGTAGAAAAAAAGGGCGATATCGGCGCCGCGCACCTGCTTTGCGAATTGCGCAATCGTCGTCTGGGTCTGCAATTTGGTCAGATCGAAGCCGGAAACGACTTCAAAGTCCAGATTCTCGAGGCGTTCGGCCATGGCGTGGGCGTCGCGTACCGGATTGGTCAGCGCCGGCGCATGCTCATATTGGGAGTTGCCAAGGACCAACGCAACACGGCGTTCAGCACTGGCGGCCGACAAAGTCAAAAGCAGTGCCAGCGCTACAAGCGCAATGGCGCCCACAAGTCCACCGCAATGGCCGATACGATCAAAACCCACCCGGGACAACAGGGCGTCCCTCAGTTGACGAGCTTAGTGGCGGAAAACTCGATCCGCCGATTGAGCGCCTTGTTCTTCGGCGTGTCGTTGTCGGCAACCGGGCGCTCCTCGCCATAGCCAGTCGCCGCGATCTGGGTGCGCGGAATGCCAGCGGCAACTATGGCGTCGGCAACCGCCTGGGCCCTTCGCTCCGACAGGCGCTTGTTCTCGATGGGCGACCCGTCGGAATCGGTGTGTCCAGAAACCTCGACCTTCAGGCCCGGGCACTTGCCCACGACGCCGACGACCTCAGCAAGCAGCGGCCGGCTTTGGCTATCGAGCCGCGCGCTCGCCGTTCTAAAGTAGATGGCTCCGGTGCGCGACAGCACCGCGAACCTGTTGAGGCACTCCTCGTCGCTGAAGCTGGTCTTCGCCGCATCGGTGGTGACAGGCCCGACATCGGCAGTGCTCGCCGCAACCGGTTGGACAACAGCCGGCTTGCTGCCGTCAGCGACGAAAACGAAATCGAATGAAACCGATGCCGTGGGAACAATATTGGTCACGTTGGCCGCCTGCTGGAGTTTATCCACGTTCGGCAGCAATCCGAAGTCTTCCACATGCACGGCGACAGGAGCCTCCGAAGCGACCGACACCATGGTGTCGCTGATCATGGTGACCACGATGTTGGCTTGAAGATCCTTGTCGACCCCGTGCAGGCTGAGACGGAACGGAAGAACCGCCTTCACACGTCGCTTGGTCGCCAGGTCGGCAAATGCGGCGGGATCTACCTTCGCGGTCAGTTCGGCGGAGGGAAACTTGAATGTCTCGAAGAAAAGGAACCGCATGCGGACGTTGCGAAGGTCAACCCCTGTATCGACCGAATTGAGGTCGAAGGTGACTTTCGCATCACCCGCCGAGGTGAGGCTACCGGAAATATTCCTGATCTTGTTGGTTTCGACGATCGTGTTCTTCTTGACCGATTGGTAGGTCAGGACCGAAGCGGTCGAGTCCAGCGTCCAGTTCGTCTCTGCCTTCGCAGTTCCCAGTCCGGGCCAAATCAACACCAACAACGCAACGACCAAGCCAAGCGCGTTTATAACGAGCCAGCCTCTTGCCCGTGTTTTCCACCAGACTCCCACGACCTCGAACATGGAACCCCCTGCCTAGAGCAGTTCACGATTTCTCAGCGAGGAGCATAGAACACTTGCTGTCGCTTGGCGAGCATCTCGCGTGGTGCGGTGCACCACTCCCGAGCGATGCAAATCTCGGGTTCATCGTCTTGGTTAGAAGGCGATCTTCAGTCCGAGCTTGGCGCCGATGGTGGAACTGTCCGATGACACCTTGCCGCGAACTTCGCCGTTGACGGTGGTCGCGGCCGACATCTTCAGGTTGAAGCCGGTCGACAGCGCGGCGGAAAAATCGGCATCGTTGAAGTCGATCTCCCTGGTGTCGATTTCGGTGGTGTTCTTGTAGCCGAAACGCTGCTGCAATTCGCCTCGCGCATAGGGGCTGATCACCATTCCGTTGCTTAGCGTGTAGTCGCCATAGATGCCGGGCTCGAGCTTGATCGCGCCAAAAGAAAGCTTGCTCTTGCCGAACTCGTTGCCGCCGCTGTCTTTATAGGGATCGCCACGGAAGGAAACGCCAAGCAGGCCGCCACGCAGATCGAAGCGGGTGCGCTCGCCCAGCTTGAAGATATGGCCGACCGATGCCGTCACTGCATAGCCCTTGGTATCATAGCTGCCGGTGGTGCCGAGCACGCCGTTCGTCACGTCGCTTCCACCGATGAAGCCGGAGGCCGAGACGAGCGCGTAATTGTAGTCCTTGCGAAACAGCGCGTAGCCGCCGAACAGGCCGGCCTTGTTGGTACCTTCGCCGATGGCATCAAATCCCCGAAACGCGCCGAGGTTGACGTCGGTCGAGGCGTAGCCGGCGAAAACGCCGATGTTCAGGCCGTACTCATTGTCGAACTGGAAGTGTTTGGCGGCATTGAAATCCAGGCTGATGGCAGCCGAAAAATCATTGGCATCGAAGCTCGGGCCGGAGCCGTTCAAGCCGCCGCCGCTGATGTTGTAGCCGTCATGCTCGGTATGGGCGAACTGGCCTGAAGCAAAGACCCCGAAACTTTCCGAAACCGGCACCATTCCAGAACCGGATGCGGGCGAGAGATACAGGTCAGCATCGAGCGCGTCGCGGTTTATGCCGTAGAGAGCCTCGATTGCCACCGCGACCGCGCCGGCGTTGGTGGCACTGGTCGGCGCCGCCGCAATGCCAAAATTGACTGGCGTGGCACGCAGGAACACGCTGCCATTCGGGCCTGTGACGATCGCATAGGTGAAAAGCGAACCCGGTGTGCCGGGCACGCCTGCGACGCTGAACGTCCCGGTGACCGGGCCGTTGGTCGAAACAATGAGCGGTATGTCGGTCGGCTCGGCAAATTGCGGCGTGCCGAGCAGGTTGACGATGATGGTATTGGCGCCGGTTGCCGAAAACGCATCGGCAATGAGCTGATCCGACTGAGATGTCTGCTGGTTGATGTCGAGGCCGATGCTGGCACCGTTGAGGGTGAGGCCGCCTAGCGTCAACACATCGCCAGCGACACCGTTCGTCATGTCGATCAGCGAATTCGTCGCGATGATCGAACCCGGCATGGTGACGTTGCCGTTGATGAACAGCGTCGAGCCACTGCCCAGGTTGAGGTGGTTGATGCCTTGTATGCCGCCGTTGAAGCGCAGCGTGGAATTATCGGAGGAAAAATTGTCGAAGCCGGTAAAGTTCTGGCTCTTGCCGCCGGCAGCGAGATCGGTGCCGGTGATGGTGCCGTTGGCGCCCGTGCCGCTGAACAGAACGCCATCGCTCAAATTGAGTGGGTCAACCGCACCGATGCCGTCGATCACGAGCGTGTCGGGACCAAGACCGGTAATGTTACCGCCGATCGTGCCGCCCGACAGATGGACATGCTCGGCGTCTATGCCCCCCGTGATGGTGCCGCCGGTGACCGAGACATTGTCGAAGCCGGCGCCGCCGGAAACGCTGGATCCGATGGCGCCGCCGCTGATGACAATCAGATCGTCACCGACATCGCCGGTGACCTCTCCCGCAAGCACGCCGCCGGAGACCAATATCTGATCGTTGCCGTCGTTGCCTTCCAGAAAACTGTTTATGGTGCCGCCGCGCAGCGTAATAACATCATTGCCGGCACCACCGCTTACCGCACCCGCAAGAGTGCCGCCGGTCATGTCGAAGGTGTCGTCACCATCCTCCAGCCCGACAGAATCCGTGCCCTCCCCACCCTCACCTGGGTCGATGCCGACACTGGCGTTGCCCGAGATCGATACGCTGTCGTCCTGGCTGCCGGCATAGATCGAGCCGTCGACCGTGCCGCCGCTGACGGTATAGGTGTTGCCGCCGCCTTCGCCGAACACCGAGCCGGTCACATGGCCCGCGGTCATGTTGAAAATGTCGGCGCCGCCCGCAAGATCAACGATGCCCGGCGATATGGTTGTGCCGACGGTTCCACCGTCGATGTTGACGGTGTCGTTGCCATCGTTGCCGAAAATGCTGCCGCCTATGGTGGCGTTGCCACTGACCGTTATTGTGTCGTTGCCGGCCTCTCCATCGATATCCAATTCGATTGCGGTATTGCCGCCGATGCTGACCTGGTCGTCGCCGGCCCCGGCATCCACGGCCTCGACGTTGCCTCCCCCTATGGTAATGGTATCACCGCCCTCACCCCCAGAGATGATACCGACGATTGGCTCGCTGAAAAAAACGCCTTCCTCGACCTCGAGGATACCGACCGATATCAGGTCGTCACCGATGCCACCGGTCACATTGCCGACCTGTGTGCCGCTGCCGGATATCACGACACTGTCGACACCATCTCCAAGATCGATGTCGTGGATGCTGCCGGCCTGGATGATAACGGTGTCATCGCCCGCCCCGGCGTCGAGATTGGCGTCGACATTTGGGGCGAACGGATCGCCCGACAAATCCCCATAGGACATCTCGAACCGGTCGTTGCCGCCAAAGAGTTCGAGGGTCCCCTCTGCCGACTGCAAGGATGTCGTTGCCGATGACGTTACCGGCGGCAGGCCACTTATGACGGGGGTAGGCGTGCTGTTGTCCAGGATACCGCCAAAGATGCTAACAATGTCATCGCCGTTTCCGTCATAATCGTTGACGATGACTGTTGACGAGTCGTTGGCTTGCCCCTTGTATCCCGCGAACCCCGTCGTGAATACGCCGCCGACATCCTGGACGTTTCCAGTTGTGCTGCACTCGACCGTGACCGATGTCGTTTCGAACGTCGTTTCGGCCGAGATGCCTGAGCCGACTGTTGTACCAGCACCGCTTGCGATAGCCGAGCACGCTTCCGCGCCAGATATCTGCAACGTGGATGCCGCCGCTAACGCAAGCAACGAAACACCCGCCAATTGATAGGCCTCGCGCGGCACTCTCATTCGATCCCACCTTACGAGAATCGATACCGTCACAGTTAAGGCAATTACAATAAATCACCGGCCCTTCAATGGGGCTCGTTGACTTGATTGACAGGCAGTGTACGCAGCGCGCTGCTCGTCGGCAATGGTTAGGCGTTCGCTCTCAGGCCACTATAAGGTCATGTGTGGCGACAAGGTCACTATCGAACTCAGATTGAACCGCTCAGATGCAGTACGACGCGGTACAAGGACGCGAACATCTAGAGGTCAGAATAGGCTGCCGAAACGGTCAGGCTTCCCGCGTGGGCAACCTTGCGGTCGTAACTTGCCCATATTTCCCCGCCGCACTGCTGGGCCCAGCGATGACAAAAAGAAAAATCGGTAGGCAAGTCCACGTCCGGCGTCACGATCTTCGAAAATGGCGTCAGAAAGCTCTCGAACTGTGCGGCGTATTTGTTTTTTCTGTAGCGCGACCGGTTCACCGTTTCGGGCAGTTTCTCAATTATCCTGGCGACGCAGTCGCGCGAAACCAAGAAGATACCCGTGCCACATAGCGATACCCGCACAAAGCCGCCCATCTCCTGCCGCGGTTCGATGATGGTTCCGAGGAACTCCAGGCTTTGCGCAAAGGCCTTGTCGAACGGCAGTTTCGACAGCGAGTGAAGTTTGCGAAGGTCGACCAGACGCCGCGGATACAAAGTTCCGACTACAGGCTTGTCGAGCGCCAGCATCGCGGCAATGAGATCGGGCGAAAAGCCCATGTCGCTGTCGATCATCAGGATGTGACTGCAGTCCAGCTTCTTGTAGTAGAAATTCGTGAGCAGATAGTTCCGGGAAAACGGTATATCCGTGTACTCGATTTCCGACAGCGTGAACGCGTAGCTGGAAAGGCTTTCGTGAGTCAGGGCCGCAAAAAGGCTGCGAACGAATACGCTTTTGTAGGCTGCTCCGTAAACCGGCAGCGCGAGGTTGATCTTGGTCGGCATCGAGCCCTCCACGGTCCAGTGACTGCATACAAATCCCTTTTTCCTATCTTTGACAGGATACTTGGTATAAAAATTTGCGGGCCTTTGGCGGCACGGGGTCCAAACGCTCGGGCAGATTGCGTTTGCGTCTGGTGCGTTCGAAGGCCGCCGGATCAAGATTGACGCAGGCTGGAACGAGCATGCCGATATGACCCACCGCCACGGATACTTGCGCATCCCGCTGCTCATGCTTTTCGCGATTTTGAGCACGATCGACGTTCGCGCCGCGGTCGAACAGAACGCCTCATTACAGCCGCGCAACCGGCTGGCGATCGTCATCGGCAACACGAACTACCAGAGCAAGCGTCTCGAGCACCTCGCCAACGCGGTCAACGATGCGACGAAACTGTCCGACAGCCTGAAGCGGCTGAACTTTGAGGTTCTGACTGGAACCGATCTTACCGCCGATGGCTTCGTCAAGCTTTTCCATGACGCCGAGGCGAAGCTGCCCGAAAGCAGCGCCGTGCTGATCTTCTACGCCGGCCACGGCATGCAGGTGCAGGGCGAAAACTACCTGCTACCGATCGATACGCCCGATCCGGAAAACCTGGACAAGCTGACGGCGCACGCCGTCAAGCTGAATGATGTGATCGCCAAATTCGCCAGTCGCGGCCGTCAGACCTTCATCTTCCTTGATGCCTGCCGCAACAATCCGCTGGGCAGCGGCGCCAACATCTCCAACGGTCTGGCGCAGGTCGAGGTCGGCGAAAACACGTTTGTCGCCTTCGCCACCCAGCCCGGGAACGTCACCGTCGACGGGACAGACGAAAACAGCCCGTTCACCACTGCGCTTCTAAAAAACGTCGAAATTCCTGGCTTGAGCATTTCGGACATGATGATCCGCGTCCGCAATGAGACCGAGGCGCTCACCGTCGGCCGCCAGGTGCCGTGGGATCAGTCGAACCTGCGTGAACAATTCTATTTCACCGAACAGCAGATGCTCGATCCGGCGCAGTTGAGCGCGAGCCTGTCGCGCATCCTGTCCGATCCAGACGCCAAGAAGAAGCTGCAGATAGAGCTCGCCTCCAACGACCTGCAGACTGCCGTGCTCATCGTCGGACAGACGCTGCGGTCCGTCGAGATTCCGGCACCGTCAGGCGGTTCAGCGGAGCCGGTCGGCACTCGGGTCGCCAATCTGTCTTCAACCGAAAGCGTTGCAGTCGCTCGCCAGAGCGTCGTCTCCGGCCTCGAAACTCTCATTGTCGGCGCCTCGGCGGGCGAAGCGGAAAAGGACAAGGCAGGCGATCTTGCGCGCAGCATTCAGACCGAACTTCGTCGCCTGGGGTGCTACCGTATGCAAGTTGATGGCGATTGGGGCACAGGCTCCATCCGTGCCCTCACCGACTACTACAAAAATACCAAACAGATCGCACCCACGACCGAGCCGACCGTCGGATTGCTCGGCGATCTCTTTTTGCGTTCCGGCAGAATCTGCAAGCAGCCGGTCATCGTCAAGGCCAAGCCGGCTAAAGTCGCGTCGGACAACGGCCCTTCGCAAACCGGTCCCAGCCGCAAGGCGGCGAAACGCGCGCAGGCCGTCCCGCAACGCCCCATAGCCCCCCCACCGGACATTAGTGGGGGGATAGGCATCGGTGGTGTGTTTTAGGACCGTGGGCGGTCAGGCGGATGTTTGGCAATGTAGCTACATCAAGCAGTTAGGAACTAGTGGAACAGCAAAGCATTCAAGTCTGCTCCAATGTTTTTCGATGTTCTTGTCCCATCTACAACGCTGAATTTCGCCCGATGAACGACTCGCTCGCCCTACCTCGCGAAGAAGGATCGTGACGGAGTTTCGGTCCCTCATTGGAAAGTCGCGGTACGAGCAAGGAGCGTCTCGATTGGGGCCGCAAGCGGCGGCCGGACGTTTCGGGCATGGGACCTTCAAAAGCGGACACTCAACGGCGCGAGCATCTCGCGCGTGAACGATGCAGACTCTGTCGCTGCTTTTCAGAACCGGATAGAACGTTCTGCCGGTTGGCGCGACTTCAACCCCTGGCAAGAGCATGCAGGATTAGCCGGAAGACGTGCCGCGGTCTCCAGAGCAACCCGCGAGGCCGTCATAGAGAGGCTCGGCAACACGTCCTCCTGCAGCAATTTCTGGCGATCGCGGTCCATATAGTCGTTGAAACCGGCCGTGACGAACGCCAGGGGCACGAAACAAGCGCCGATCTCGCGCGACAAGGTGGCCTCAGGGGCGATCGAGTGGTTGAGCACGTCCGCTCCCATGCTTCGGTACGCCAAAGCTTCGGCGGGAGTCGTCAGTCGCGGCCCGTAGCAGTGGGCAGCGACCAACTGCTGTTCGATGCCATGGACGCGGCATTCGGCTGGCCAATGGCGGCGGGCGGTCTCGGCCAAAAATGCCGCAGATCTTGGACATACGATCTGCTTGCCCGAGCAGTCGAAGCTCTGGCGGCCGGGCAGCAGTGAGAACGGAGTCTGCGACAGTTCGATGATATCGGCGTTTATGACCATGTCACCGGGCTGGATCGCCTTGTTGACGGCGCCAACGGTCGAACAGGCCAGCACTTGCCTTACACCCGCTTTCATCAAGACCCAGAACGCGCGGCGATGACAGGAATGGTCGATATGGTCTCGGGGGTTGCCGTGCGAATACATGCACAGGGCACGTTTCGTTTTGCCCTCGACGGTAATGGACGCATCGAATTCGAGAAGCTTCCAATTGTCACTGGGACCGAAAGGCGTTTCAAAACTCATGTCTCGCCGCAAAGTGCGGACGCCATCGACTTCGACATCTTCCGGAAAGGCGAGACCCCAATTCGCCGATCCGGTGATAATCGCCAACCCCACCTGGGGTATGTCCGTTGATTGGTCGGCCAGATCGTTGGCTGCATGATGATTGTTAGGCATGTTTTCAGTCTCGCTCAGGATTTTTGGCGAAGGGTCACGACCAGGACAACGACCACGACGATGACGGTCCACAAGGTCGAAATCGCCGCAATGGTCGGGTCGATCTGATCGCGCAGCGACAGGAACATAAGCTTCGGCAGCGTGCTGTTTTGACCGCTGGCGACGAAGATAGAAATGACGGATTCGTCGAGTGAAGTGAGGAAGGACATCAGCGTGGCTGACAACAGACTGATCTGGAGTTGCGGGACAATTATTCCGCCAATGGCTCTCGCCCAGTTTGCGCCAAGGCTGCGCGCCGCCTGAACCTGGTTCCAGTCAAAGCGGGCCAGGGCGGGCAACAACACAATGCAGGCGACTGGAATGGCCAGCACCACATGTCCGACCAGGACACCGAACAGCGTTCCGACCAGACGTTGCGCCGCCAGCACAAAGAAGAGACCGATCGCAAGCAGGATGCCCGGCACAATGGACGGGGTGAGCAGAACGCCCTGAATGATTACGGCGGTCTTTCCGCCGAGCCGATTTATCGAGATGCAGGCCAGCAGCCCCAGGGGGACTGCGATAAGCGCTGTCAATGTGCCGAGGATCAGGCTCGTCCGGAGTGCGGCCATCCATGTCGCCGAACCGAAGAAAGCCTCGTACCAGCGCAACGAGTATATGCGAGGCGGGAACTCGAGAAGATTGGACGCCGAAAAAGAGAGCGGCACGACAACCAGCGTGGGCAGCATCAGGAACGCCATAACGAGCGCGCAAAAGCTCCACAGGACGATGCGGGCCAGCCTGCTATCTGGATAGGCTTCAAGCATGGGCTGTGCCGATGCTGCGTCCGTCAATCAGCCGCCGCGCGGCCAGAAACATCGCCCCCACCAACGCCATAAGAACGAGGAGCAGAATGCCCAGAACGCTCGCCGAGCCCCAATCCTGGAAGGTCGATAGCGTGCGCTCGATCCGGGTGGAAAGCGGATTTACCTTGCCGCCGCCAAGCACCGCCGGCGTGATGAAGAACCCTATGGTGTAAATGAAGACAATGATCGAACCCGAGAAGATGCCGCCGGTCGAAAGCGGCAGAATGACCGTGCGGATCGTTTGCCCGAGAGTGGCGCCCATGCTCGCCGACGCGCGGACGAGGTTTGCATCGATATCGCGCATCGCCGCATAAACGGGCAGCAGAAAGAGCGGCAGCATGTAGTGAACCATGCCGATGAGCGTTCCGGTGAAGTTGTAGACCAGCGGCAATGGCTCGGCTGTCAGGCCTGAGCCGGTCAAAGCCGCGTTGATCAGGCCATCGCGCCGCAACAGCACGAGCCAGCCATAGGTGCGCACCAGTATGGAGGTCCACAACGGCAGCATGACGAAGGCCATCAGCAAATTGGCCATCCTTGGTCTGGCGCTGGCCAGGGCGAGCGCCAGGGGGGTACCGAGAAGAATGCAGATCGCCAGCGTGCCCAGGGACAGTTCAAGGGTTGTGACCAGTGCCGACCATGTCAGCCCGCTCGAAAGCACCTTCTCGTAGTTGCCGGCGGTGTACTCGCCCCCCGCGGTCAGGAAAGATTGCCGGATGATCCATAGGATAGGCAGTATCGCCGCCAGTCCCACGATGAAAAGCGCAGGCAGTGAAAGCGAGAGGAAGAACCGCCGCTCGCGTCGCGCGTCTGCCGCGAGTGTAGGATCGGCAAGCACGGTCACGCTACTGCTCCCGGTATTGCGTGAACTTTCGCTGCTGGTGCATAGGCCGTCACCCGCTGACCGGCGGCAAGTTCGGCGCAGCCGCTGGCCAGCGCCGCCGGAATGCAGACAAGAATCTCTTGCCCGCCGTCAAGCGCCAGCCTCAAAAGCCAGTTCTCGCCGCGAAACGCCTTGGCGCGCAGCGTTCCCTCAAGCGCCATCCCGTCTCGCCCGACGAGCTTCGCATCAAGATGGAAGCTTTCCGCGCGGATCATCAGAGCTTCGCCTGACGCATTGGCGCCGTCTATTCTGCGCACCGAGCCCGGGGCCACAATGTTGGCCTCGCCCATGAACTCCGCGACGAAGCGGGTCGATGGACGATCATAGATCCGCTGTGGCGTATCGATCTGCTGGATGCGGCCGGAATTCATCACCGCGATACGATCTGACATGATCAGTGCTTCGCGCTGGTCATGCGTCACATAGATCGTGGTGATCCCCAGATCATCGTGCAGACGCCGGATCTCGTACTGCATGGTTTCGCGCAGGTTCTTGTCGAGCGCCGACAGCGGCTCGTCCATCAGCATCACGCGTGGTTCGAAGACGATCGCCCGCGCTAACGCTACCCGCTGGCGCTGTCCGCCGGACAATGCGGCAATGTCGCGCTCCTCCAGACCGTCCAGCTTTACGCGGGCCAAGGCGTCAAGCGCCCGCCGACGCGCCTCCGCTTTCGGTGTCTTGCGCAGTGCCAACGGATACTCGACGTTCGCAAGGACATTCATGTGTGGAAATAGGGCATAGTTCTGAAAGACTATGCCGATGTCCCGCTTGTTGGGGGCCAGGCGAGTGATGTCGCGATCCCCCAACAAGAGTTTACCGCGATCGGGCCGGACAAAACCGGCCAGAGCCATGAGCAGCGTGGTCTTGCCCGACCCGGATGGCCCCAGCAGCGTGAGGAATTCGCCAGCCTGAATGTCGAGCGAGACATCGTCCAGCGCGACGTAAGATCCGTAGGTCTTGCGCACGCTGTCGATGGTGATCGGGAGCGACTTCATCATGTGCTTCAGCCTTAAAGCTGAGACTCAGCGGGCCATCATCTCGTCGAAGGCTTTTTGGGCAGCCTCGCCATTCTTGACCCACCAGTCCGCATTCGAAAACACCGAAGTGCCGGCATTTTCAGGCGCGGTCGCAAGGGTCTTCAGACGGTCCTCGGGAATAAGGCCACCCTCGTAGCCAGCAGGATTGACCGGGCCATAAGCGATGAAATCGGTCAGCTTCGCGACGCGCGCGGGCTGTGTCATCGCCGCGATGAGTTTCATGGCCGCTTCCTTGTTCGGCGCTCCCTTCGGTACCCCGAGGCAATCCGTGCCGATGACGGAACCCTTGAACGTGTAATCAACCGCGCCGCCATCCGCCTTCACGGTTTGGGCCCGCCCGTTCCAGGTAACGACCAGATCCGCCTCGCCATCTTTCAGCAACTGCGCGGACTGAGCTCCCGACGTCCACCACACCGCGACATTTGGTTTGATCGCTTCAAGCCGCTTGATCGCGCGATCCAGACCTTCCGGCGTGCTGAGCACGGAATAGACGTCGGCCGGTGCTACGCCGTCCGAGAGCAGCGCGATCTCGATCGAGTCCTGTGCATTGGCGCGGAGAGCACGACGGCCCGGAAATTTGGCAACATCCCAGAACTCCGCCCATGTCTTTGGCGGGTTCTCGCCATAGGTCTTGGTGTTCCAGGACATGACGGTGCCATAGGAGTCGAACGGATAGCAGTAGTCGGACTTTGCGCCATCCGGCACGGCCTTTGGGTCGATGATCTTGTAGTCGAGCGGCTCCAGCAGCGACTGTGCGGCGGCCTGCGCGCCCTCCGGTGAGCCCAGGTGAATGACGTCGGTTGTGACCGCGCCCGAGGTGACCTGCATCTTCAGGGCGGCCAAGCCGTCGCTTAGCGTCTCCTCGCGGACATCATAGCCAAGCTCTTTTGCAGCGGGGGCCCACATGGCTTCCTTCATGGCGTTGCCATAATCGCCGCCCGCGGTCGTGATGGTGACTGATTGGGCATAGACCGGCACGGCCGCCGAGAATGCGAATGCCGTCAAGGAAATGCGTAGCAAGGACATAGGTTTCCTCCCTAGAATTTGTTGAGATGCGCTCGAAATGGCCTTTTCCCGGTAATCGTAACGTTACGATTGCATCCAAGTGCGGGAGAGTCAAGCTGCTTTGGCGAGAGCTTGGATTGACGGTGAGGTGGAATTCGGTCACGTAGTGGAGGTCAGCAAATCAGCCGGCGCTTTCGCAAATGAGGTCGGGCGACATGACCAACCTGAAACAGATCGCGGCGGAACTTTCCTTATCGGTGACCACGGTATCCCGCGCGCTGAAGGATGGGCCGGAGGTTCATCCCGCCACCATCGCTCGCGTCAAGGAAGTGGCGACGCGGGTGGGCTATGTGCCAAATCATCATGGCTTCGCGCTCAAAACTGGCCGCACGCTTACGATGACAGCAATATACCCGATGGAAACACAAGATCATCTGTCCGATCTGTTGAAGCTTCCGTTAATCGAAGGCATGACGCTGGCGGCGCGGCAAGCAGGTTATAGTCTGTCCATCTATTCCACCACGCCGGATGATGATCCCATCGAGAGTGTGGAGCGACAGCTTCGGGCGGGCAGCACAGACGGACTGATTATCACGCGCATGGTCTCGGGTGATCCGCGCGTCAAGCTATTGCTGGACCGACGCATGCCATTCGTCGCGTTTGGAAGAACTGACTTGGATACAGCGTATCCTTATGTCGACATCGACAATGAACAGATTGCCTACGAGGCGACCCGATGGCTCATGGACAAGGGCTGCCGACGCATTGCGCTGCAACTTCTCGTTCCGGGGGACCAGGCCAGCGCCATGCGTCTTTCTGGGTACGCACGCGCAATGGCCGAGGCTGGCATTCCGATCGACCAGTCGCTGATCGGTCACGGCATGTTCACCATGGAATCGAGCGCAGCTTGGTTCAATCGCATGCTGGACTGGCCAGATCCGCCGACGGGCTTTGCATGCGCCAACGAACTGGGCCTTCTGGGGGCACTACACGCTCTTGGCAGAAGAGGTCTCGCGCCAGGGAGCGACATCCACATTGTCACTCGGGACAGCACGCGGCTGTCACGTTTCCTGCCTGCGAAGATCGGTGTTCATTTCGTGGACATAGCGGGTGTCGGACGCAAACTCGTCGAAGTCCTGGAGAGCCGAATTGCCAATCCGCTTGGACCGGTCGCGACAGTCTTATTCAAAGGTGAGTTCGACCTTGGCGAATAGTCGGACCGGAAGTAGTCGGTGACCGCGACGTCCGCTTTCGAGGAGCACCTAGGTTCACCGCTATGTCCTAGTTGAGGCGCAAAGCTGCCGATGGGTGTAAGATAAATGCGGTCAGCGAATGGCTGGCCTAGCTTCTTGAATTTGGGCGAACCACCTCGTAACCAGTTGACAGATAACGATGTGCTAGTCGCTGAAGGTCAGCGTTCTCTGTAGTCGCAAAGCCGTTTCCTCGTACTGTATGGTCTGGCGGACCTACTTACGATGACTCCGAATAGATCCGTCCGACAGGGCCGGACCAGCGGTCGAGGTGACTGCTTCCCGGGTCGCAACGTTCTCCAGAAATGTCGTCGCCGGCACGAAGAACAATGTGCCGGTGACCGCGCGGCTGAAGTCCAGCAACCGATCGTAGTTGCCTGGCGGCCGGCCAATGCGCTGCCACGTTTCGAGCCCTAAAGCTGACATTCGCGGCTGTAGCTCAGTAAGGGTTGGAATAAGTCGAACGGTGCCACGGGTGCGCGGGTGGTAGACCCGAAAACCAGGAGGAAGGGTTGCGGCTCTGCTCCCATTTCGACGGCGGCGGCAACATTTTGAGACCAGACCCTCGAGGCCAAGCGCGCGCAAGGCGGCCTTTTCAAAGGTCAACAACGCCGAGTTAAACGTCGAGCAAAACCGTTCCTTGCGGGCGGCTGCAACATGCCAGGACATAGCCGGCCGATTTATCTTCAGCATTCAGCCCGCCTAGATCGTCCATGGCAACTTCGCCGGATAGTTTGGCTATTCGGCACGTTCCGCAAACGCCCTGCTGGCAGGCGGTTGGGATGTAGATGCCACAGTTCCGTGCCGCTTCAAGCAGGGTCTCTCCGGGCGCGCAGTGATGCTCCACGCCCGAGCGGGCGAAACGGACCGAAGACGAAATCGCTGAAGCCAATTCCGACCGCGAACCATTGCTGCCTCCGAAACTCTCCTCGTGATACTGCGCCGGCGGGAAGCTTATTGCGTGAAGGCAGGCCCGTGCCGTCTTCATGTACCCTTCGGGTCCACAGGCAAAAACGGTGCGCCTATGGAGATTGGGAACGAGGGTCAGCAGCATCTGACTGTCTATTCGGCCAGTTGGCCCCCTCCAGGTGCGATCTTCCTGGCTGCAAACGCACGTTACCCGCAAGTTGGGGAAGCGAGAGGCAAGTGCGTCCAATTCCCGTCGAAAGATTATATCACCTGGCGTTCTGGCGCTATGAATGAAGGAGATATCCTGGTCGGTTGCGCGGTCGGTAAGCGCACGCAACATCGACATCACGGGCGTTATCCCGCTGCCGCCCGAAAGGAAGAGCGGCGTTTCATATGGCAGGTCATCGAGATTGAATGAGCCGAGCGGCCCTTCGATTTCGATCTCGTCGCCCGCCCCCAAATTGTCGTGGAGCCAATTCGAAACCAGGCCGCCCGGTGTTCGCTTCACCGTGATCTGCAGGTCGAGCGGTCGCGTCGGTGGTGAGGAAACAGAGTAGGAGCGCGTCACCGCGGCACCCTCGATCTTGAGGTGCACGAGCACATACTGGCCCGCGCTGAAGCAGAACATCCGATCCGTCGGGGATGTGAAAACGAAAGTTTTCACATCGGGCGTCTCCTCGATTACACGACGGCAGAGTACGAGCTGCGATGTGGTTTGTGCCCATTGCCGATGACGCATCATCGGGGGCCGGGGGTCCCAACGTGTGCGTTCATCATTCATCTCGGTTTGAAGTAGAGCCAAGATGCCATTTCCAGGCCCGCCATAACAGGAGCCTCCCTCGCGAGTTATGATCGATTATTTCGATTACATATCCAGTGACATCACGGCAACGTGAAGGGCGCGGATTCCCTTGCGGATGATCGGTTCGTGCTTGCGGCGCGCCAGGATGGCCGTGTGTACCGGCTGATGCAGGGTCGGAGCGCCTTCGACGATGAACGATGGGCGTTCGAGGGCAAACCTGCGCGCATCGTCACTTCGCA
Organism: Mesorhizobium sp. M7A.F.Ca.US.006.01.1.1; assembly: GCF_003997935.1. Taxonomy (GTDB): domain Bacteria; phylum Pseudomonadota; class Alphaproteobacteria; order Rhizobiales; family Rhizobiaceae; genus Mesorhizobium. The sequence goes on along the minus strand of NZ_RZQL01000152.1, from coordinate 1,507 downwards.
TATAGCAGGTCCCGCCCGCGCGCCGTAGCATCATCTCCGCCAAGGTTTCTGATCCCATGGAAAGGCGACAGATCGCCAACTCGCCAAGCAGTTCGGCATGGGCCTTCTCCAGCAGGACCGTATAGCCAGGACGAATATAGGTTTCAGGTTCGACCTCGGAGAGGGTTCTGGCTACCGTGGAAACCATCACATATTCCTCAACCATCAAATGTTCATAGGAGATTTCGGGTAGGTATCGCGGGGCGTAAAGCACTGCGATGTCGAGATTTCCCATGCTTAGGTCGCTGACCATCTGGTTCGAATAATCCGACTCGACATGGATCGACGATTTGGGAAGAGCCTGACACAGCGTCTCCACCCAACCCGGCAAAACCGAGCGGGTCATCCCGACCTGCGCGGCGACGCGCAAGGTGCCTTCGAAACGATTGAACGCCCGGACATCGTGGCGAGCCTGCGACCATGTGGACAGCAGGGATCTTGCGTAAGCTTCGAACCGGCGTCCTGCGGCGGTCGGTTCCGCCCCAGCGCGTCCGCGCTGGAACAGTTCGGACCCGATTGCGCTCTCGAGGTTCTTGATGCGGGTGCTGATCGTCGACTGGGTCAATCCTAGCCGATCCGCGGTGCGATTGAAGTTTCTCGATTCGATGATGTCCAGAAAGGTCTCGATGTGATCAAGTTGCATGAAATCTCCAATCGAAAAACTCGATCATATTCCACGTATCATAAGCTTGATCAAACAATACTCAAGGCGGAAGCTGTAGCAGATCAGCGGCCGGCAGCGCCGCCGGGACGAGATACGGATACGGAGCGGAAGAAGTGTTCATAGTCGACTGCGACTGTCATAATTACTGGTCAAGCGCTACTGTGTTGGAGCCCTATCTCTCCGGCTTGTGGAAAGACATGTTCATCGAGGGCGAGAAAACAGGGCCCGTTGGGGCCTTTCCGCATGGTCATCGGCCCTGGTTCCACCCGCAGGACTTTTCCCGCAAGGACATCCGTCCGAAAACGGAAGCCGACAACTATCTCATCATGAAAGAGAAGCACCTCGACAAATACAAAGTCGACGTGGCGATCCTGACCGGCGATGAGCCTATCGAGGCGTCGACCCTGGCTAACCCTTACTATGCCAGCGCTCTGGTCAGCGCTTACAACGATTATCAGATCGATCAGTGGTTGCCGAAAGACGATCGGTTCATGGGCTCGATCATCATCGCGCCACAGGATCCGAAGCTCGCTGCCGCCGAGATACGCCGTCTTGGCAGCCATCCGCGCATGGTCCAGGTTCTCGCCTCCCAGGGGTCCGTCAAGCCGTATGGCGACCCGTTTTACCATCCGATCTACGAAGCCTGCGCGGAAGTGGGGTTGCCATTCGCCATTCATCTGGGCGGGCATGGCGGCGTGAATTCAACTGCCATTGCTCCTGCTCCGACGACATTCTTCTGGGAAACGCATGCCATTCTGCACATGTCGGCGATGTCGCACGTGGCAAGCATGATCGCCCATGGCG
>NZ_RZQL01000151.1 GCF_003997935.1 Mesorhizobium sp. M7A.F.Ca.US.006.01.1.1 | reverse complement strand
CGCCAAGGTCCAGGGTCTGACCGAGGATGATCTGGTGGTGGCGCTGATTTCGGGCGGCGGCTCGGCGCTGTTGCCGTCGCCCGCCGGCGGCCTGACGTTGGCCGACGAGATCGCCGTCAATGAGGCGCTGCTCGCCTCGGGTGCGCCGATCGCGGCGATGAACACCATCCGCAAGCATCTTTCCACCATCAAGGGCGGCAGGCTGGCAGCAGCCGCATGGCCGGCCAGGGTGGTGTCGCTGATCGTCTCCGATATTCCCGGCGACAATCCGGCAATGGTCGCCTCCGGCCCAACCGTACCGGACACAGGCAGCCGCGCCGACGCGCTGGCCTCGATATCGGCCTATGGCATGAAACTGCCGGCCTCGGTGATGGCGCATATCAATTCGCCGGCCGCAGATGCGCCAAGCCCGGATGACGAGCGCTTTTCGCGCAACGAAGCGCATCTGATCGCCTCTGCCGGGGTGTCGCTGGAAGCCGCCGCTGCGGAGGCAAAACGGCAAGGCGTCGAGGCGGTTATCCTCTCCGATGCCATCGAGGGGGAAGCGCGCGAGGTTGGCGGCGTCCATGCCGCGATCGCGCGTGAAGTGGCGACGCGCAATCGGCCATTTCCAAAGCCGGTGCTCATCTTGTCGGGCGGCGAGACAACCGTGACCCTTCGGGCAAAAGGCAAGGGCGGCCGCAACTCGGAATTCCTGCTCGCTTTCGCCATAGGTGCCAATGGTGTCGACGGCATCCACGCACTGGCGGCCGACACGGACGGCATCGACGGTTCGGAAGACAATGCCGGCGCCTTTGCCGATGGCTCGACCGTATCGCGCATGCGCGCAGCCGGGGTGGACGCCAAGGCTATGCTTGCCGGCAACAATGCCTGGACGGCCTTCAACGCGGTTGGCGATCTCTTCGTACCCGGCCCGACCGGTACGAATGTCAACGATCTCAGGGCAATTCTGGTCAGGTAGCTGAAGCAATTCCAGGAAAAGTGTGAAGCGGTTTTCCGCCCGGAATTGCGCAAAACAGACTGATCAGGCGGCCATCAGCCGCTTCACCAGCTTCATATCCTGCAGGAACCGTTCGCGTTCAGCCTCCTTGTCCGCGGGTTCGCGGATACGCAGAATGAAGGAGGGATGGATGGTGATGAACACGCGCAATCCGTCCTCGCGCTCGATCACTTGTCCGCGCATCTTTGTCACCGGGATCGCCTTGCCGAGCAGTGACATCGCCGCTGTCGCGCCCAGTGCCACAGCGAGGTTCGGCTTGATCAGCTCGAATTCTTGGTCGATCCACCAGCGGCAGGCCTGAATCTCACCGGAATTCGGCTTGGAGTGGATGCGGCGCTTGCCGCGAGGCTCGAACTTGAAGTGCTTGACCGCGTTGGTGACATAGACCTTTTGCCGATCGACACCGGCATCATCCAGGATCGCATCGAACACCTTGCCGGCCGGACCAACGAAAGGTTTGCCGGCGAGGTCCTCCTGATCGCCTGGCTGTTCGCCGACGAAGATCACCTTGGCATTGTCGGGGCCTTCACCGAAGACGGTCTGCGTCGCGTCGCGCCACAGCGGGCAGCGGCGGCAGCCTTTCGCTACCTCACGCAACTCGGGAATCGTGTCTGCATCATCTTCCGGTGCTTCGGCGGGCTGCTTCGGCCAATGCCGTGCCTGCACCTTGGCGTGGTGCGGCGCGGGTGTTGTTGGCATCTTCGCAATCATGTCCTTGGCGGCCTTGTCCGCTCCTGCGATCATGTCTGGAATGAGCGAAGCCTCGGGAAGGTTCCGCCAATATTTCTTCGGCATCTCCTTCTGCATGGCCTTCACCTTCAATCGCGCCGGATTGAAGATGTTCTCGAAATAGGTGCGCCAGAGCGCCTCGGTATCATCTTGATCAGGCGCATCGCCCTTGGCCGCGCCCGGCCCGATAGCCAGCCTTTCGCCATCCCAGTCGGCAGAGGCATAGGGCGTCAGGATCGTCCAGCGCATGCCGGTGAAACGTCTGACGAAGAAATCGGCGTTGCGCTCGACGATGAAATGATCCGGCTCGAACCAGGCGACATAGCGCTCATCGGCACCGTCGCCGATTTTCCGGAAGCGTACGAAGGCGTGCATCTTGTGGCTGTCGCGCCGCACCGCCTTTTCCATGGCCTCAAGCCGCCTGGTGTCGGGATCCGACGCGATTTCCAGCAATTTAGGCTCGTCGCGCAACCGCCAAAGCATTCGGTAGAGAAAGGCAAACCGGCCGGGATCGGAATGGCAGAACGCCGTTTCGGCATGCCCGATCAAGTCGCGCGGTACGACGAGCTGCGCGCCCGCAGGCACTTCGGGCAAATCGCTTTGGTTGGAGCCGGGCGCTACGTGCCAGCTGATATCCTCCGGCCCGACCTCGTTCAGCGCCAGCCGCCTTGCCGCATCACGCCAGCCGGAAAAATCGGTCTCGCTGTCGAGGCGTACATTGTATCGGGCAAGGTTGAACTCAGCCGGCTGCATGGTCAAAACAGCGACAGTTGTTCGCAAGGATGCACGATCTTGTCGCGCAGGCCGGCCTTGTCGGTCAGCGCACCAGGGGACCAGCCTTCGGCGACGATGAAGGGCCTGAGCTTGGCGATCGACTGGCAGATCCGTCCGACGTCCTCGAGCCGCATGCGCCGGTGCCGGCGCGTCTCCAAAATTTTTGCCACCACCTTGGTGCCGAGACCCGGCACCCGCAGCAGCGCTTCGCGGTCGGCGCGGTTGATGTCGACCGGAAACTGTCCCCGGTTGCGCAGCGCCCAGGCGAGCTTCGGGTCGATGGCGAGATCGAGCATGCCGTCGCTGCTCCCGGCAAGGATTTCCGGCTGTGAAAATCCGTAGAACCGCATCAGCCAGTCGGCTTGATAGAGCCGATGCTCGCGCATCAGCGGTGGCTTCTGCAGGGGCAGCGACGATGACGAATCCGGAATCGGACTGAAGGCCGAGTAATATACGCGCCGCAAATGGTAGCTGCCATAGAGCCGGGCGCTCGTGTGCAATATGCCGTCGTCGGATGTCTTGTCGGCGCCGATGATCATCTGCGTCGACTGGCCGCCCGGCGCAAAGCGTTCGCGCTTTTTGGTCTTCAAAGTCGGCTCGGCCTTCTCCTCCATCTTCTGGCGCAGCCTGGCCATGGAAAGCCGGATTGTCTCCGGCTTCTTCTCGGGCGCCAACCGCTTCACACCCTCGTCGGTCGGCAGTTCGACATTGATCGACAGCCGGTCGGCATAGAGGCCGGCCTTCTCGACCAGTTCTGCCGAACTTTCCGGGATCGTCTTCAGATGGATGTAGCCGGAGAACTTCTCCTCCAAGCGCAGTCGGCGTGCCACCTCGACCATCTCGCCCATGGTCTCGTCCGGCGAGCGGATGACGCCTGAAGACAGGAACAGGCCTTCGATATAGTTGCGCCTGTAGAAATCCATGGTCAGTTTCACCACCTCGTCGATGGTGAAACGGGCGCGCCGCACATTGGAGGACGAGCGGTTGATGCAATAGCTGCAATCGTAGATGCAGAAATTGGTCAGCAGGATTTTCAGCAGCGAAATGCAGCGGCCGTCCGGCGCGTAGGAATGGCAGATGCCCATGCCCTCGGTGGATCCGATGCCGCCCGACTTCAGCGAATCCTTTTTCGCCGCACCAGACGAGGCGCAGGAAGCATCGTATTTGGCGGCATCGGAGAGGACAGCCAGTTTTTCACGGACGGTAAGTGCGCTCATATGTTCATGATATGTTCTGATCAGGAGATCCGCTACCTCATTTGATGGAGGCGGCGAAAAAGTGATCGCCGCCCATCATGAACCTATCAAACCTCGTGCAGGTAGAGGTGGTAATCCAGTTCGCTGACCGTGCGTGCCACACGCAGGTACTCGGACTGCTTGATCGCCACGAAGGTCCTGTGCAGGTCTTCGCCGAGCGCGTTCTTCAGGAAGCTGGACGTCCGCGCCGCTTCGATAGCGGCGCGCCAGTCGACGGGCATGGTCGTGCGCGTGACCGCTGCCTCATAGCCGTTGCCGGTCGTTTCGGGTCCCGGATCGAGGCCTTCATCCATACCTTTGATGATGCCGGCGAGCACGGTTGCGGCGATCAGATAGGGGTTGGCGTCGACGCCGGACGGCCGGTGCTCGATGCGCCGGTTCTTGACGTCGCCGGCCGGCACACGCAGCGCCACCGAGCGGTTGTTGACGCCCCAGGTCGGCGCCACCGGCGCATAGGATTGCGAAACGAAGCGCCGCCACGAATTGGCGTGCGGTGCAAACACCAGCATCGATTCCGCCATGGTCTGGATCAGGCCGCCAAGCCCCTGCAGCAGCGGCAGCGACCAGCTCTCGCCGCCGGCTTCGGCAAAGACGTTTCGGCCGGCCTTGTCCTGCAGCGATACATGGAAATGCATGCCAGAGCCGGCATACTTCTCGATCGGCTTGGCCATGAAACAGGCGGTGACGCCGTGGCGGCGCGCCTGCGCCCGCACCAGCCGCTTCAGCATGACCAGATCGTCGGCCGCCCGCATCACATCCTTGCGGTAGTTCAGCGTCAATTCGTATTGGCCGGGCGCATATTCGGAAATCACCGTCTCGGCCGGAATGCCTTGCGCCTTGGCCGCCGCATAGATGTCGGAAAACAGCGGCTCCATGCCGTGCAGATGGTCGACGGAATAGACTTCCGTCTTGCCCGAGACGCGGCCATCGAGCACGGCGCGCGCCGGCTGCACCTTGCCGTCGGCATCGCGCTCATTGGCCAGCAGGAAGAATTCAAGTTCGAAGGCGCCAGCCGGATAGAGGCCCTTGGCCGCGAGGATCTCCACCTGCCGAGCCAGTGCCAGCCGCGGATCCGACGACATCGGCCGGCCGTCGAGCATGTACATCGCCATCAGCAACTGGCCGCGCGGCGGGTTCGTGCCATAGAGCGGCACCAGTGTGCCGGGGATCGGCCAGGCCCTGAGGTCGCCGTCGCCGGTCGTCCAGATCAGCCCGGTCTCGTGTACATCCTCGCCGGTAATGTCGAGGCCGAGGATTGAGATCGGCATGTGGCGGCCGCCCTCGAAGATGCTTTTGAGCTCATGCCGGCGCACGATCTTGCCTCGGCCGACGCCATTGGCATCGGTCAGCACGATATCGAAGGCCTCGATCTCGGGATGGGCGTCGAGAAAGGCTTGCGCCTCGGCTGGTGTCGAGCCCGAAGGCGAGGTCATCATGGCATTGGGGTGGTCCATCGCCGCTTGTCTCATGCCGCAAGCTTTGCCGCAACCGCGCCGAAGGCGGTGATCAGCCGGTTGACCTGGGTCCCAGTGGTCGCCGGCGAGATCAGCATCATGTTGTGGAAGGGTGCGATCAGCACGCCGCGATTGACCAGCGCGACATGGATGGCGGCCTCAAGTTCCGGCGCATGCGCCACTTCCGCCTCGGCGCCATTGCGCAGCGGGCCGGGCGCACAGATGAACTCGACGCGGGCGCCGACGCGCGAAACATGCCAGGGCAGGCGATAGCGGTCGATCACGCCGGTCAGCCCGGCATCGAGCCGCCGCGCCAGATGATCCATGCGGTCGTAGTTTTCCTGCGTCATCACCTCTTCGAGCGTGGCGCGCATCGCCGCGAACTGCAGCGGGTTGGCCGAGAGTGTCGTGCCCATGCCGGAATAGCCCGGCTCCTTCTCCCTGTTGTAGGCGGCGTAGCGTGAGGCGACGCCGTCGCTCATGCCCCACACGCTGGCCGGCACGCCGCCGGCGATCGGCTTGCCCAGCACGAAGAAGTCCGGGGCGAGACCATATTTCCTCGTGTAGCCGCCGGGGCCGGTCGAGATCGTATGCGTCTCGTCGATCAGAAGCAGTGTGCCGGCTTGACGTGTCAGTTTGCGCAGGGCGTCATGGTAGCCCGGATCGGCAAGCACCATGCAGGAGTTGGTCAGCACCGGCTCGGCGATGACGCAGGCCACGTCCTTATCCCCAAGCGCGGCTTCGAGTGCCGAAACATCGTTGAACTCGATGACCTTGGCCGTGCGGGTCAAGTCGCGGAACTCGCCCGCCAATCCTGGCCGGTTGACGGGCTTGCCGTCGATCAGCCGCACCATCGTCTCGTCGACCGAGCCGTGATAGCAGCCGTTGAAGACGAGGATCTTTTCGCGGCCGGTGACGGCACGGGCAACACGCAGCGCAAAGCGGTTGGCGTCGGTCGCCGTCGTCGCGATCTGCCAGAATGGCATGCCGAAGCGCTGCTGCAGCAGCGGCCCGATGGCGAGCGCATCTTCCGAAGGCAGCATATAGGTCAGGCCGCGTCCGGCCTGGCGGCGGATGGCGCGTGCCACCGGCGGCGGCGAATGGCCGAACATCGAGCCGGTGTCGCCAAGGCAGAAATCATCGAGCCTGTTGCCATCGATGTCGATGATCGTTGCACCCCTGGCGCTGTCGACCAGGATCGGAAATGGCGTCGGCCAGTCGTTCATCCAGTGCATCGGCACGCCGCCGAAGAAGCCGGGCAGCCCGTTGCCGACCTTTGCCTGCGATTGCGGCCGCGCCTTACGGAAGGCTGCCCCCTCGGTCTCGCGCAGATCGGCAATGCGGTCGCGGCGGATACCGCCGATGGACGTCTTTGACGTGTCGCTGTGCATGAAAAACCCCTCTGGTCTGTCCCTCTTAGACAATCCGTGCCCGCATCCGCAATTGGCCGCGCGTCTGTCCTGCATTGGCTCAGCCTTTGGCGGCGGCGCTTGACCGTGCTGCCGAAGTCGGTGCCAATATGAGTGGGAGTTGAGGTTGGGGGGCAAAAATGCGGACGATCATCTGTATGGCAACGCTTCTGTCGTCGGCTAGCGCGGCCTTCGCATCCGGCGGCATCTGGTGCAACGTCGACGATACGGCGGTGACATTCGACGTCGAGGCCGGCGTCACCAGAGGCATGGGCGGGCCGACCTTCAACTTTCGCGGCAACCTCGAAATTCTGGGCCGGCCTGCCGGGGACAGCCTGCGTAAGACCGTGTTCGAGGATTCCAACCTGACGCAGTACTGGCTCGACGGCAAGGAATTGCGGCTGAACATCTATCGTGAGCACGAGGCCGCGCCAAAGATCAACTCGGTCGAACTGACGATCCTGACCAAGACCAGCGACGAAGGAGTCTACGACGGGAGCTATACGCTCGCCGTCTACGACGCCGCGGCGGATACCGACCAGGACGGCAAACCGGTTGAAATCAGCGGCAAAGTGTCGTGCGGAGCGGAGTGAGCTTGGTCAGGCCGTGATGTCGATGACGCCGCAATCGCCGGCGGCACTGCCGAAGGCGACACGGCGTTCTTCCTTGTCCCACATCATCGAGGTGATGGCGCCCTTGCCCGGCCGTCGCAACAGCACTTCCTTGGCGTCGGCAAAACGCACCGCCATCACCATGCCGTCATCATAGCCGACGGCGACGACATCCTGGCTCGGGTGGCAGGCGACAGCCGTCACCATGGCGTTGCCGCGCGTGCCGAGTTCCAGCGGCGCCTTGCCCATCGGCCCGTCCTTGCCTGAAAACGGCCAGACGATCGCCGCCGGCGCGCCAGAACTCGCCAGCCACTTGCCCTTCACGCTCCACGACAGGCTTTTGACCTTGCCGGGATAGCCGGTCATGCGCATGTGCTTGCCGTCGGCGAGCTTCCAGCCGTGCAGTGCGTTTTCCTGCATGGTGGTGACGAGGAAGGCGCCATCGGGAGAGAAGGTGATGCCGGTGTGGGCGCCGGCCCATTCGAGTTCCACCGGCTTGCCCTCTGCGGCCGGGAAATGCAGCGTCGCGCCATTGTAGCGGGCGACGCCGAAGCGCATGCCCTTGGGCGAGAAGGCCAGCCCCTCGATCGAACGCGGATGGACGAATTCCCTGGTCTTGCCGTCGGCGAAGCGCACGAAGGCGGTCTTGCCTGAGGCATAGGCGATGGCGCCTTGCGGCCCGGCGGCAACGCTGGTGATCCACTTCTTGGCCGCGCTTGCCAATTCCGTGGCCTCGCCTCCCGCTTTCACGGAAAACACCTTGCCGTCCTCGCCGCCGGTGATCAGCCGGTCATTGGCCGCATCATGAAAGGCGGCAAGCACCCCGTCATTGGCCTGAACTGTCTTGTGGCCATGGTCGAGCCGATGGACGGCGCCGTCGGCCATCGCGAAATGCGGCACGTCGCCGAGAAAGACGGCGGCGATGCAATGGCCTTCGAGATCAAGGGGGGCGACTGTGGGCATCAGAGACCTTCCAATGAAGTTTGTTGCCATCCCGGGAAGTCGCCAGCGCGGCCAGGGGTGGCGCCAACCTTCTCCCCTGTGGGAGAAGGTGGATCGGCGCGCAGCGCCGAGACGGTTGAGGGGTGTTGGACGGATCGCCGTCGGTGCCCAGCTGGAGCACCCCTCATCCGACCGAGCTTCGCACGGCCACCTTCTCCCACAGGGGGAGAAGGACAGAAGCGGCAGCGCTAGCGTTATAAGGCTTGGAAATCAAGCCACCTGGCAGGCGTCAAAACTCTTCTTCAGCCGCTCGGCGTCGAGTTCCCTGCCGATGAACACCAGCCGGCTCTCATGTTTTTCGCCGTCCTTCCAGGCGCGCTGATGGTCGCCCTCGATGATCATGTGCACGCCTTGGATGACATAGCGCTCGTCGTCCCCCTTGAGCGCGATGATGCCTTTCAGCCGCAGGATGTTGGGGCCTTCCATCTGGGTGATCTTCTCGATCCAGGGGAAGAATTTCTTCGCGTCCATCTCGCCGCCGCGCAGCGACACCGACTGTACCGTCACGTCATGGATGTCGGAAGCATGCGCATGATGGTGGCGCCCGTCATGATCATGGTGGTGGTGATCGTGGTCATGGTCATGGTCATGGTTATGGTGATCGTGATCGTGATGCGCCTCGAGGAAATGCGGGTCGTTTTCCAGTGCCCGGGACAGGTCGAACGCGCCGCGGTCGAGCACTTCGGTCAGGTCGACGCCGGCTCGCGTCGTGCGGTGGATCTTCGCCGCCGGATTGATGGCGCGGATCGTCGCCTCGACCTTGGCGAGTTCTTCGGGGGTGACGAGGTCGGTCTTGTTGAGCACGACGACGTCGGCGAAGGCGATCTGGTCTTCGGCTTCCCTGGAATCCTTGAGCCGCAACGGCAGGTGCTTGGCGTCGACCAGCGCCACCACCGCATCGAGCCTGGTCTTGGAGCGCACGTCGTCGTCCATGAAGAAGGTTTGCGCCACCGGCACCGGATCGGCGAGCCCGGTGGTCTCGACGACAATGGCGTCGAAGCGGCCGGGTCGGCGCATCAGGCCCTCGACGACACGGATCAGGTCGCCGCGCACCGTGCAGCAGACGCAGCCATTGTTCATCTCGTAGATTTCCTCGTCGGACTCCACGATCAGATCGTTGTCGATGCCGATTTCGCCGAACTCGTTAACGATAACGGCGTAGCGCTTGCCGTGGTTTTCCGACAGGATGCGGTTGAGCAGCGTCGTCTTGCCGGCGCCGAGATAGCCGGTGAGAACGGTTACGGGGATCTGCGTCTGTGCGTCGCTCATGGCTTGCCTCGAATTATCTGGGCCGCGAAAAATCGGCCTAAGAAATGGGATTGTTGGCTCCATATAGGATGTGTGCCGGGCTTTTGCACGGGGCAAACCGATAGGCCAAACCGGCTTGCTACATTACAGGATTTTGACTGGCGAGAGCCGCTGTGATTGCCTAGGTCAGGATGCGGAAGGCCAATTCGAGAGGCAAGATATGTCCGGCAAGCCATCCTCCTTCTCATTGAGCCGGCGCCAGGCGCTCGGGTTGATCGCGGTCACAGCCGGAGGTGGTGCCTTCCTGCCGGCCTCGGCAATGGCCGCCCAATCTTCGGCTACCCAGGCCTCGCTTTATGCCGGACTGGCCTTGTTCGAAACCGGCGCCGGTGTCTGCACCATTACGCCTGAAGTGATCGAGGGGCCGTTCTATTTCGACCCGAAACTCGAACGTGCCGATGTCACCGAGGGCAAGAAAGGTATTGCCCTTGACGTCCGGCTGCAGGTTGTCGACGTGGACTGCCGCCCACTTGCCGGCGCCCGCGTCGACATCTGGCATTGCGACGCGCAAGGCGCCTATTCCGGCTATCCCGGACAGGGTGACGGCCGCGACGTCGACACGTCGGGCCAGACCTTCCTGCGTGGTTGGCAGAAGACCGATGCAAGCGGCATCGTTTCCTTCGCCACCATCTATCCCGGCTGGTATCGCGGCCGCACCACCCATATCCATTTCAAGGTCTTCCCTAACGACAGTTCGGTGATGACCGGACAGTTGTTCTTCCCCGACAGCCTCAGCGGGCAGATATTCACCACAGTCGCGCCCTACAATGACCGGCCCGGCAAGCGCGACACCTCGAATGCCGCGGACGGCATCGCCAGGCGGGCCGGACCGCAATCGCAGGCTGCGCTGCGCGAACTGGAGGATGCCTATCAGGCGCTGATGATCGTGGCGGTGAAGCCCGGCTGAGCGGCGGTCACTCCACCACCCTGCTCGCGACGAAAACTCCGGCTGGGAATTCGTTTGTCATCTAACTGAAATAAACATCTGGCATTAGCCACGGCGGACACCACAATGCTTGCCGGCAAAGCTGTTTGAAGCACCGGAATCTTTTTGATCGTCGATTGCCAACCGGCCGGCTGCCTCTATGCTGCCCGCACCGGTACGGCCGAAGAGGGAAGACCATGGCCAAGGCGGACAAGACTGCGACAATGAGCCGGCTGCATTCCGCGGCAAGGCTGGCAAGAACGGCGCTGGCTGCCCGGCTTCTGGCGCACGGCTTCTATGCCGGCCAGGACCAGATCATGCTGGCGCTCGACCGTGAGGACGGCCAGACGCCGGGCAATCTTGCCGGACGTCTCGGCGTGCGCCCGCCGACGATCACCAAGACCATCAACCGGCTGCAGGCCCAGGGTTTCCTGGAGAAGCGCGCCTCGGAGGCCGATGCCCGCCAGGCCCATATCTTCCTCACCGATACAGGCCGCGACATCATACACGCCATCGAGAAATCGGTGAAGAAGACGGAAAAGCAGGCGCTGAAGGGCCTCGACAAGAAGGACCAGAAGTCGCTGTTCAAACTGCTTGCCCGCATCGAGGCCAACCTCTCGAACGAGGAACTGGTGCTCATCGACGACGACGCCGAGTCGGACGACTGACCGGCAGATTGTCGCGGCAGGCGATCAAGCCGCCGCGGCAGAGCCCTGGATCAGCGACGACCAGCGTCCCGGTGTCATGCCGAACGCCTTCTTGAATTGCCTGATGAAATGGCTCTGGTCGCTGAAGCCGGCTTCGACCGCGATCTGCGCCAACGGTTCGCCGGCGGCGATCATCCGCCGTGCACGCTGAAGCCGGCGCATCACCAGGAAGCGATGCGGACTGGTGGAGAAAGCGGCGCGGAAATGCCGTGACAAGGCATAGCGGTCGAGCCCGGTTATCGCTTCCAGTTCTTCGGAACGGACCGGCCGGGTCAGGTTTTCCGTGAGATAGTCGCGCGCCAGTGCCGCCGCCCGCCACGCCGTCCTGGTCATCGGCTTTGCCGGCTGGCCGCCATGCCGGGTCAGGCTTTGCATCAGTTGGGCCAGGAAGTCGTCGACGAACAACTCGTCGAGTTCCTGCTCCAGCGGCCCCAGCGCCGAAAGCAACGTTGCGCAAAAGGCCGCGTCCGTCACCACACCATCCCTGACAAAAGGCAGCGAAGCGCCGCCAAGGCAATCGAGCATCAGCGACGGCTCCAGATAAAGCATTCGGTAGCGCAGGCCGTCCTCGGTGCCGGCACCGCCGTCGTGCAACTCGTCGGGATGCAGCACGATGATCTGGCCGGGCAGGCTGTGGCGCGCAGCGCCGAGATAGCGAAACGTCTGCACCCCGTGCAGCGTCACCCCCATCGAGTAGGTGTCGTGGCGATGCAGGTCGAAAGCGCTGCCATGGAAACGCGCCTCGATCCGCTCCATGCCGGCGGGATCGGGGGCGGAGATGATGCAGTTTTCCGCCGCATCAGCGCACAAACGTCCAAGACCCCTGAAGGCCTGGCTGTCTAGATCGTGCGACATCGTCTCCTTCAGCCCCGAAACCGGGGCGCAACCTCGAATGGTCTGTTTTCTCATGTTCGATACGAAATTTGCAATCGTGCTCCGGGAGGCTCTGCCGGTCTGGCAGAAACTCAACGTCACCGCCTTCCTGACCAGCGGCATCGTTGCCCAGTTTCCCGACATCATCGGCGAACCCTATCGCGACCGCGCCGGCAATCTCTACAACCCGCTGTCGATCCAGCCGGTCATCGTTTTGTCCGCCGACCAGACGACGCTGGGCACGATCCACCGGCGCACGCTGGAGCGCGGCGTGACCACCTCGCTCTATGTCGAGGAGATGTTCGCGACCGGCTTCGACGCGGCCAATCGCGCCGTCTTCGCCGAATTCGCGCCTGAAGACGCCAAGGTGGTCGGGATCGCGCTTCGCGCCGAGAAGAAGCTGGTCGACAAGATCACCAAGGGCGCCCGCATGCACCCGTAGCTTTTAAAGGTATCGACTAAGCCTGCCGCCGACACTTGTTGTGCCAGCCGGCTTTGGCGTGGCGACAGCCGACAATTGCCTTGCCGGGAGCCGGCAATTCCCGCAAAGGTGGGCTCCAGCCCAGCTTCCCACCCGGCCTGCAAGTGAGTGCTCCCCAAAGACATGTAGAAAGCGCGACGCCCCCGGTGGCGATCCTGTGCATGCTTTCCACCTATGTCTGCTTCACCTTCCTCGACACATCAAGCAAATACCTCGTGCTTGCCGGCGTTTCCGTGCTGATCGTCGCCTGGGTGCGCTTTGCCGTGCATGTCGTGCTGGTCGGCACGCTGCTGCGCGGCTGGCGCCAACCGGCGCGGTTTCGCCCGGTCAACCTGCCGGCGCATGTCCTGCGCGGAGCGTTCCTGTTCGGCTCGACCATCTTCAACGTCCTGGCGCTCAGATCCCTGCAACTGGCCGAGACCACCTCGATCTATTTCTTCGGGCCGATGGTGATCACGGCGCTGGCCGGTCCGCTGCTTGGCGAGTGGGCAGGCTGGCGGCGCTGGCTGGCCATCCTGGCGGCCTTCGCCGGGGTCCTCATCATCACCCGGCCGGGCGTCGGCGTTTTCGGCATCGGGCATCTCTTCGCGCTCGGCTCGATGCTGTCGAACTGCTTCTACGTCATCATGACGCGCCGCATGTCGGCGACCGAGACATCGGAGAGCCTCATCCTGTTCTCGGCGCTGGCGCCGGCGCTGCTGCTGTTACCCCTGCTGCCGTTTTCGTTTTCCCTGCCGCATGACGGCTGGCACTGGTTCGTGCTGCTCATGCTCGGCGTGTTCGGCGGCGTCGGTCACTGGCTGCTGGTCCAGGCCTACCGGCTGGCAACGACCACGGCTTTGGCGCCCTATCCCTATTCGCAGATGGTGTGGATGATCATTTCCGGCTGGATCGTCTTCAAGCAGTTTCCCGACCGCTGGACATTGGTCGGCGCCGCCATCATCGTCGCCAGCGGCCTCTACATCGTCCATCGCGAGCATAGGCTTCGGCTGCGGAGCCGCGCGGCCTCGGATGTCGAGGCCGAAGCGTTGGCAAAAAAACTTTGATTTGCCCCCGATCGGTGGCATAACGCCGCCTTTAAACAGTTTAGGTCTGGAAATTCAGGTCCGGGGAGCGCAAGGCGCTGGCACAAAAAATCAAGCTTTCGACGATCGCGGATGCGCTCGGCGTGTCCACGGCCACGGTCTCGCTGGCACTGCGCGACAGCCCTCTGGTTGCCGGCGCCACCCGCGACCGCATCAAGGAACATGCACGCGCCATCGGCTATATCTACAACCGTCGCGCCGCCAGCCTGCGCACCTCGCGTTCCGGCATTGTCGGCGTCGTCGTCCACGACATCATGAACCCGTTCTTCGCCGAGATCCTGCGCTCGATCGAAAGCGAGCTCGACCGCAGCCGGCAGACCTTCATCCTGTCCAATCACTACGACCAACTCGAAAAGCAGCGCACCTTCATCGATACGCTTTTGCAACTCGGCGCCGACGGCGTCATCATGTCGCCGGCGATAGGCACGCCGGCTTCCGACATCCTGATGGCCGAGGAGAACGGCCTGCCGGCGGTGCTGATCGCGCGCACCGTCGAGGGTGCCGACGTGCCGGTCTTTCGCGGCGACGACTCCTATGGGACAGGCCTTGCCACCAACCATCTGATCTCGCTCGGCCACAAGCGCATCGCCATGATCGGCGGCACCGACCAGACCTCGACCGGTCGTGACCGGTACCAGGGTTATGTCAACGCGATGGAGGCGGCCGGGCTTGAAGTCAGGCCGTCATGGCGCATCGCCGGGCCGCGCACCAAGCAGGCCGGTTTCGAGGCTGCCGGACAGTTCCTGGCGCTGAAAGACAGGCCGACGGCAGCCTGCTGCTGGAACGACCTCGTCGCCATCGGCCTGATGAACGGTATTGCCCGTGCCGGCCTTGTGCCGGGCGTCGACATCTCGGTCACCGGCTATGACGACCTCGAAGAGGCGGCGATCGCGACGCCGGCCCTGACCACTGTCTGGAACGGCCAGCGCGAGGTTGGCCGCCGCGCCGCGAGCGCGCTGCTCGACAAGCTCAACGGCCAGACTGTGCGACCCTCGCAGGAATTGATCAAGCCGGAACTGCATGTGCGTCAGTCGACCGGCAAGCCGGTGGAGCGTGCATGACCAAGGCCGAACAGCTGCAGACCGTCGCTATACTGGTGCCGGGCGATTTCAACGACCATGCGGTCGACCGCATCAACCGCACGTTCAGGCGTGTCAGAATCGAACGCGCCGATCCAGCGCTCGTCACCGACGAGATGCGCAGTGATGTGCGCGGCATCGCTTCATTTGCCGGCATCAACGCGGCGATGATGGATGCACTGCCCAACCTCGAACTCATCGCCTCCTTCGGCGTCGGCTATGATTCGGTCGATGTTGGCCATGCCCGAGCAAAGAACATCATGGTCACCAACACGCCCGACGTGTTGACCGAGGAGGTCGCCGACACCACGATCGGGCTGTTGATCAACACCATCCGTGATCTGCCGCGCGCCGAAACCTGGCTGCGCGACGGCAGCTGGTTGCGCAAGGGCAACTATCCGCTGAGCCGGCTGACCTTGCGCGGGCGCAGTGTGGGTATTTTCGGCATGGGCCGCATTGGGCAGGCCGTCGCCCGGCGTCTGGAAGCTTTTGGCTTGCCGGTCGCCTACCACAACCGGCGCCGTGTCGAAGGTCTTTCCTACCAGTATCACCCGACCCTGAAAGGGCTTGCCGAAGCCGTCGATACGCTGATTTCGGTCGCGCCAGGGGGCGCCTCGACGGAGAAGGCGGTCAATGCCGAGATCCTGTCGGCGCTTGGCACCAACGGCGTCTTCGTCAACATCGGCCGCGGCAGCACGGTCGACGAGGCAGCGCTTGCGGCAGCCCTTGCCACCGGCACCATCGCGGCTGCCGGTCTTGATGTCTTTGCCGACGAACCGAATGTGCCCAAGGCGCTGCTCGACGCTCCCAACCCCTCGCTGCTGCCGCATGTCGGCTCGGCCTCGGACCACACCCGCCGCGCCATGGCAGATCTGTGTGTCGACAATCTGGTGTCCTGGTTCACCGAGCGCCGTCCGCTGACCCCGGTGCCCGAGACGGCGCACGTCAAAGCGCGAGCTTGAATGGCAGGCCGCCACATTTATTAACGTCAGCTTAACGCTTTGGAATCATTGTTCAACCTGTCCGTGTACGTGGATGGAGAATGATGAAAGCACTTTCCACATTGATCGCTGCCGCAGCGCTGTTTGGTGGCATCCAGCTGTTTCATGGCGGCAGCCGGGAAAGCGTGGCCAACGAGGCCGCCCCGTCCAACAGCTACAGGCTGGTCGCCAATGGCGATGAGGCGGTCTGTGCAGTCAGCCGCGGGGCCGAAATTTCGGACGGTTTGTCGCTGCTCACCGTTGCTCCCAAATGCCGCCGGCTCTTGCCGGGCATAGAGCAGGCGAAGTTCTGGCGCGAGCAAAACGACGGCACGGTCGCCTTCAGCGCCAACGGCGTCGATCCGATCGTCACATTCGCGGCTGCCGACGGCGACGGCTACGAATCCTATGCCCCGGCGCTACCGTTGCTGTCGCTGGCGGCCACCGGTGATAAGAAATCTGGCGACTGATTATTCCGCTGCGGCCCGCGCGCCAGCCTTCGCTGCGGCGTGCAGCCGAACCGCATCGCCGAAGGCACGGAATATCTTCACCGAATTGCTGTCCGACTTGACCCAGTATTCCGGGTGCCATTGCACGCCGACGGCGAAGGCGCGGGCGTCGCGCACCGAAACCGCCTCGACCGTGCCGTCGGTGGCGACGGCCTCGACCTGCAGCTTCGAGCCGAGCCGGTCGATCGCCTGGCGGTGCAACGAATTGACCTTGATGTCGCCGGCACCGAACACGCGGGCCAGGCAACTGTCAGGTTTGATCGAAATGGTCTGGTGGATGGCGAAGCGTTCGTCCTGCTTGTCGCTCACCGGCGCGCGGTGGTCGAGCGAACCCTCGCGCTCCTGGATCTCGGTGCCGAGCGTGCCGCCCAGCGCCACGTTCAATTCCTGGATGCCACGGCAGATGGCAAGCAGCGGCACGCCGCGTTCGATCGCCCGCCGGATCAGCGGCAGCGTCGTGGCGTCGCGCGCCGGGTCATAGGGGCCATTGGCTTCGCTGGCGTCGCCGCCATAGAGCGAGGGATGCACATTGGATTTCGAGCCGGTGACCATGACGCCGTCGACCGACGACAGAAGTTCGTCGAAATCGAGCCGGTCGCCGAACGATGGCACCAGCAGCGGAAACACGCCCGCGCCGGTAATCGCCGCTTCCAGATATTGTTGTGGGGCGGCATGCCAGGTGTAGTTGTCGAACTGACGGACGTCGGTCGATATGGCGACGAGCGGCTGATGCATTTTGGCTCTATGTTCCATCTGGGCAAGGGATACCTGCCGCTAAAATAGGCGATCCCCGGTTGTTTTTCCATGCCAAGTTTCGGCGTGTCGCATGGGCCACGAAATGGCCTGTTAGACTATAGTTGCAGGGCAGCCGGGCTTCGCCGTCAAATCGGGCCGGCCTGCTGGACTCGACTTCTTGCCTGTGTATTGTCTCGAACGAACCGACTCGGAAACCGAGGATTTCCTGACGTCGGCCTGTTGATCCAAAAGGGAGGAACTTCATGGATCGTCGTTCATTCATTCGCAAGGCCGGTGTCACCGGCGTCGGTGCCGCGGCCGCGGCGGCCACGCTGGCGGCGCCTGCGATCGCCCAATCCAATCCCAAGGTGACATGGCGGCTGGCGTCGTCCTTCCCGAAGTCGCTCGACACCATCTATGGCGGCGCCGAGGTGTTCTCGAAGATGCTGTCGGAAGCCACCGACGGCAATTTCCAGATCCAGGTTTTTGCTGCCGGCGAGCTGGTGCCTGGCCTGCAGGCCGCCGACGCCACTACGGCCGGCACGGTCGAGGCCTGCCATACGGTGGCATATTATTACTGGGGCAAGGACCCGACATGGGCGCTCGGTGCGGCGGTTCCTTTTTTGCTCAACGCACGCGGGATGAAAG
>NZ_RZQL01000014.1 GCF_003997935.1 Mesorhizobium sp. M7A.F.Ca.US.006.01.1.1 | reverse complement strand
ATATATAGAAGAAAAACTTTTGGGACTGTTTGAAAACTGCGACTCGACTCCCAGCGCAAAACACAGGAATATGCGAACAAATAAGGAACAAAGACGAGGCAGGGGCGATGGCATTACCGGGCAGGGAACCAACAATCGCACATGTCGCTTCGATCTCGGTCGAGTGCGCGGATTGCGGCCGCAACAGGTGGTGGCGACCCGATCAGTTGAAGCGGTTCGGGGTGACGGGGAATACGCCGCTGTCCGCTCTGTCGGGCCGCATCGTCTGTTCGGCCTGCCGCGCCGACGGACTGCCGGGGGCGACCGTTACAATCCAGGCGGCATTCATCGACGAGCGCCAGCGCGTGCGCAGTGAAGCGCGAATGCTGAGCGACCGCGAGACGCCGCTGGAGGGATCGCGGCGGGCGTAAGGGGATGGGTTGGCGCTGGTTCCCTTCTCCCGCCAGGGGAAAGAAAAAGGCGCTAATACCCCAGCAATTCCTTCAGCGGAATCACGCGCCAGACATGTTTGATGGCGTAGCGGTTGAAGGTCAGCGTCTTCGGCGGGTTGTACTGCTCGACCACCAGCTCACCCGCCGTGCGCTTGACCAGCTTCTTGATGAAGGCCTTGCCGTTGCGCTCGTTTTCCTCCGGGAAGGTCTCGATCACCACATGGTCGCCCGGTATGGCGTCGCGGCCGCCGCAATAGATCAGGTCGCCGGGCTCGTAACGCGGCACCATGGAATCCGAGAGCACGTGCAGGGCGAACACCTTCGGCAGGTTGCGCACGCCCGGCGGGCGCTGGACGTAACCCGCCGGCTCGCCGTTGAAGGTGAAATCGCCATCGTCGCCGCCGACGGCCGCGCCCAGCACCTCGATATCCATCGATCCGGCGGGTAGCGGACCAGCATCGGTGACGATCTCCGCATCGGCGACCGGTCCGGCATCGTCGAGAAACACCACCTGCCCTTGGCCCAGCGCCACCGGGTCGACGCGCAGGAAGGCGGCGGTCTTCAGGAGGTTCTCGGTCTTGGGCAGATTGCGGCCGGTTTCCCAGTTGCCGACGGCGGCGACATCGGTGTCGTTGTGCTCGGCGATGTGGCGCATGACCAGGCCGCGCTGCTTGCGCGCCTTGCGGATCGCCGCCCCGACCTTGATCGACAGTTCCGTTCTTGCCATGGCGCCCATGTGAGTGATGAAAGCGGCTCTCGTCTATGAAAGAATGACTTGCATCAATTTGTGAGTTATGCTTATATCTGGTCATGCAAAACCTGTCCAGCTTTGATGGCGCCGAGTCGCTGGCCTCACGCGAGGCGCATCCGGCGGTCGTCACCGCCGCCCATCCCCTTTCATCCCGGCCGTCCTCCTCCCCGGCTGGGATGAACCCCGAGGCTCGGTGCTTGACCGCACCGGCCTCGGGTCCGGCCCGCCCGTCTCCGGCGACCGGAACGGCCGGAGACGCCGCTCCCAGCGGCTCCGGCCCCCAATTCGGCCGGCATGGCGCCGGCACTGGTTTTCCGGCTGGCCGATCCTGCATCCGCACCGAGGACGGCACCGTCATCATGTTCGACAGGCTAACGGGCAGGGCGGTTTCCGCCCTGGACAGAAACACGGCCGAGGCGCGGCTTTTGCACCTTGCCGGCGGGAAATCGGCCCAATCCGGCTGAGGCTGGTCGGCTGACAGCCGGCTCTTGAAAAACAACCTGACTGCGGCCCGGCCACCGGGTCGAACCTTGACGCTGCCCGGTGGCGCGGCCGAACTTTGGATGGAGCTGGATATGGCAAGCTATAGCGACGCGGAATTGCACGAGATCGCCCGCTGGCTGAAGGACGGGCTTTCAGCCTCCAGGATTGCAGTCGCGTTCAGCGCGCTGCGCGGCAGCCCGGTGTCACGCGACGCCATCATCGGCATCGTGCACCGTAACGCCATGCTGGGCGCGATCGGCTTTGCCAATGGCAAGGGGCGGCCGCCGCGAGCCAGACAGGATGTGAGCAAGCGCTCTGAAAGCAAGCGGGCGAGTGGCGCGCCGGCGAATGCGACGCGTGTCGTCGGAAAGACGCATGGCGCGCTTGCCGCCAAGGACATCCATGCGCGTGAAGCGGCCCGGCCCAGGCGAGCGCATTCGTTCGTGCGCGAGGCGGGCGTGCTGATCGCCGACGGCATAGCTTATCGCCTGGAGGTGCCGGCGTTACCCCGCGCGGCCATCGGCCGGCAGCCGCATGGCGTGGCGATGCGTTTCATCGATTGCCTGTTTTCACGCTGCCGCGCGCCGCTGGATCTGACGGTGGAGGAGGCTTCTGACATTTCTATTGCCGAAGAGGGGGCGCCAGGCAGCCGGCCGGGCGCCGACATGCTGTGCTGCGGCATGCGCACCAGTGCGCTGAAAAGCTATTGCACCTACCACCAGGCGCGCTTCCAGCGCCGCGTATTTGTGGCGACGGGGTGAGGCGTGGTCTCTTTTCCCCGTTCACGGGGAGAAGGTGCCGGCAGGCGGATGAGGGGCAGCGCTGACGAGGCAGGATTGAAAGCTGACATGAAATTCAAGCATCCGATTCAGATGCCACTTACCGAAGCGCTGGCGCCGCCCCTCCTTGCCCTGCCGGGCGTTCGTTGTTCGAAAAGCCAAGCAATTGGCTTTTCGTCCGCTGCGCGGACCACACCTCACCCCCGTAAACGGGGAGAAAGAAGCAAAACCCTATTTCGGCATCTGCCGGCTCTGCTTGGGCGTGCGGCTCTGAACGCTCCGCGCCTCCATCGCCATGGCCGGGTTGCCTTCGTCGACCAATATGCCGGTCACCCGGGCAAAGCCGGTAAACACTTTCATGGCGTCGGCTTCGGAAATCTGCGCGGCGATCGCCGCGCTGCAGGCGTTCAGCGCGCTGCGGTAGACATGGCCGCGCCGCTCCAGCGGCCAGCGCTGCAGAAAATCGGCGGCTTCGCTGACGCTGTCGATCTCTTCGATCTCATCTTCCACCCGCACTTTGAGCGGCAGTCCGGTTTTCATCGTACCCACGGCGTTCACCTTCGCTTTGCGCGCGGCTGCAGCTACCGCATCCATAAACGCGCCCCGCTGGCGACGGGTTGCATCAATTTTTCGGCCGGCGCCCGCTCCTCACGGGCTGGCCACCGCATCCAGCCAGTCATGGGCGCGGCTTTTGGGCCTGGCCACCAGTATGTTCTGTTGCTCGGCCACCCTGGTGAAGGCGTCGAACGCGATGCGCTGGCTGCAGATGCCGTCAACGGCGAGCGTAACCAGCCGGGAGGCCTCGACATAGCCAGGTGCTGTCTTGTCGGGCCATTGGTGGCGCAGTGCCTCGGCGGCTCCGGCCACCGAACTGACCAGCATGGTTTTGTTGTCGCAAAAGCGCACGGTAACCGGCATGAAGGCTGTCATCGGCGAACCTCCCCTTGGCATGGACGCGACATAACGTCGAAAACTCGCGCCGGTTCCATCAGCCTGGATACCGGGAAGGAAGCTGGCGCAGCGGCGAAGAGGCGACGACCTCCGGTTCATTGAAGGCCAACCGAACGGCGGCCCTCGCCGCCCTGCCGGCCATGTGGGAGATGCCCAACAGCGCGAAGGATCGCCACTTGCCGGCCTCCCACCACCCATCCCAACCAGGAGCCTCCCATGAGCAAAAAGACCAGACCCGCAAAACCGCAGGCGCCGAAATTGCCGAAGGGCGAGGCCGAGCAGGTGCGCATACGCCGCGAGATCGGCCATGATTTCGCGCTCAGGGATGACGCCTTCGGCCGCAAGCGGCTGGCGGCGGGCACGCTGGAGGCCGCCCGTGTCTACGAAGTGTCGAATGACGGCTACGCCGCCACCGGCGGCATCGTGCGGGTGCGCGCCATCGATGCGCTCATCGGCATCACCTCGCTGTCGCGCCAGCAGCGCGAGGCCGGCCTGCGCTACCGCGAGGATTTCCGCTGCAGCCAGCAGGCTGATGTCAAGCCGATGCGCTGGACCGAGCGCGTCGACGGCGGCCGCGAGGGCGGCGTCGTCGCCGACAGCGTTCTCGACGCCGGCCGGGCCTATGCCGCCGCCACAAGAGCGCTAGGCCATTGGGAGGTGGCCGCCGTGGTACGACAAGTCTGCTGCGCGGACGGTTCCCTCAAGCGCCTGTCCGAGCAGAGCGGCGAGGGCCGGAACGTGGTGACGAAGCTGCTGAAGGTGGGGCTCGATCTGCTGGCGGTGCATTATGGGATGATGATGGAGCGACGGGTGGGGTGAGCGGCGCAAATATCCAGCCGACGAAGCCGGCTGGATCATTTTTCACAGGATCAGATTATCGGCAGACGCGGATTTCCTCGACGATCCTGTGGTGGTGGCGCCAGTGCTTGACCAGCGCGATGTGGCAACGGTGGTGACGGTGGTAATAGCGCGGCCTGTAGCCGTTGTCATAGGCATCGTACTGGTAATAAGGGCGATAGTAGCGATCGCCATAGTCGTAACCATTGTAATAATCGTCGCCGTAATAGTCGTCTGCATAGCCGCCAATGCCGATACTGATACGGCTGCGGGCGTCGGCGGGGGCGATCATCGCCGCCGCCGAAGCAATGGCGATAACCGAAACAAGCAGGAGCTTTTTCATAGCTGCCTCCTTTTCAAGGTTAGGCTAATATAACCCCCGAGCTGCGGCCCCGTTCCACAGATTCGTAAGATGTGATGGACATTGCGAAACGGGGCGCAGATACCCAGGCCCCTAAAACAGCGCCCTCTCCAGTGGCCCCGCGAGCGTCTCGGCAAAGCCCGTTGCCAAATGGTGCCTGTCACGAAACGCCAGCTTGCCTGATATGACGACGTGGCAGGTGGTCGGACCGCAGAATTGGTTGGTGAGGTCGATGTAGCGGGTGTCGGGTACGCTGGTCACCGCGGCGCGCTCGGCGGCGGCGGTGCTGTCGTTGGCGGCGTCCGCCCTCGGCGTATCGCAGTGCGGCGAGGGGGCTTCGCGCCACCACAGGGTGCGCGCCACGCAGGAGCCGGCGAAGCTGGCATTGATCGGCGTGTCGCGGATAACAGCCGTCTCGACACCGGCCCGGCTGAAGGCCTGCAAGGTCGAGCGCAGGCCGGCCTGCCAGCGCGCTACTTCGGCAGTGCGTTCGGCCGCGGACAGGTCGCGGGTCAGATTGCCGATGGAAAATTCGGAGATCACCACCAGGTGCGGCTTGCGGCGGATGATCTCCGATATGGCCTGCTCGCGCCAGGCGTCGCATTCGGTGTAGTCGCGCTTCAGCACCGCGTTGAAGGTGGAGAGCCGCGAGGCGCGGCACGATGCTTTGAGATAGGTGACCACCTTGGTGTCGTTGCGCCTGGCTGCTTCGATCAGCGGCGTCGACCAGTGGTCGGCGTGCGAATCGCCGAACAGCACGATGGTGCGGCTGGCGTCGGCCGGGCCGAACATACAGGGTTTCGGCGTCACCGTTTGGAAGTCGGCCAGGCAGTTCTTGTCGACGGCCCGCGCGATGGAGGGTTTTTCGACCGCCTGCTCGATGCCGCGCTGCTCGGGGCCGATGTTGCGCGTGGCCAGATGCGCATTGGCATAGGCGACCGCCACGCCGGCACAGGTCAGGGCGAGCGCCGGAGCGAGCGCGCGGGCGCCCACCGTCAGCCAGGCCCCGCGCCGCGCCGGGTTCTCGACGAGGTGATAGGTGAGCACCGACAGCGCCAGCGCCAGCACGCCGCAGCCCAGCCGCTGCGGTACGGTAAGATCGGGCGCCAGCATCCCGGCATAGACGATGACCGGCCAGTGCCAGAGATAGAGCGAATAGGAGAGCGTGCCGATCCATTGCAAGGGCGGCATCGACAAGGCGGTGGCCGGTCCAAGGGTGTGCCAGCCGGTCCGCCCGTTGGTCTGCTCCTCGCCGACGCCGCTTAGCAGCACCAGCACGGTGCCCGCCACCGGCAGCAACGCATACCAACCGGGGAAGGGCAGATCCTCGCTCAACAGGAGATAGGCGGCCGCGATCAGCGCCAGGCCGAGCCAGCCAAGTGCGGCCCGCAGCCAGATGCGATGCTGCAGCAAAGCCATGGGGACCAGCGTCGCCAGGCCGCCGGCAGCGAACTCCCAGGCGCGCAGCGGCGAGAAATAGAAGGCCCAGGCGGGTGCTGCGCTGGTCAGCCACAGGCAGGCGGCGAAGGAGGTGAGGCCGACCACGCCGATCACGGCTGCGGCCGTTCGCCGGCCCGGCCGCAGCCAGGCCGCCAGCAGAAGCAGCGCAGGCCAGGCCAGATAGAACTGCTCCTCCACGGATAGCGACCAGAAGTGGATGAAGGGATTGCTGGTGGCGTCGGCGGCGAAATAGTCGAACGACCAGCGCAGCAGCCACAGATTGATGGCATAGGCAGAGGCGAACATGGCGCCGCGCGAATAGAGCGCCTGTTCCTGCGGCGCCAGGATGAAGTAGCCGGCGGCCAGCGTGACCAGTATGACGAACAAAGCTGCCGGCAGAAGGCGCCGCGCGCGCCTGGCATAGAAGCGCCAGAGGTCGAGCCGGCCGGTCTCGCCGATCTCCTGCATGAGGTGGGTCGATATCAGCCAGCCCGAGATGACGAAGAAGATGTCGACGCCGGCAAAGCCGCCGCGGAGCGCGGTGAGGCCGAAATGGTAGGCGACGACGCCGCCGACGGCGAGCGCGCGCAATCCTTGTATGTCCGGCCGGAACGATGCTGCCACGACGGCTCCCTCGTGCAAGCCCAGCCCCGGTGCAGTGTCGGCAGGGCAGGCCGATATTGCAATGCAACAAATTTATCGCATTGCAACATAGTACAATTTTGTCGCAGTGCAACATGGCAGGAATGGGAAATGGCCGGCGCGCCGGCCGGGCTCGATCCTAGCGTGGCTGGCTTGTCCGCGCGCCTTGCGACAGACGCAAAACAGCCCCGCCAAGGGGCTGTTTCTCATCGGGTCGCTGGACTGCTACTTGCTGCCGCCGTTCGCTTTCACGCTGCTGCAGAATTCGGGATGGCTGTTGGCCGCAGTGGCGTCCTTCGCCTCGTCCTCGCAGGCCTTCATCATCGCGGTCTGGTCGTCCGGCGAAAGGGCCTTCCAGGCCTTCACGAAGTCGTCATTGCTGACCATCGTCTTCATGCCGCTATCGGTGTAGAAGGGCTGCATCTTGGCCGGATCGTCGAGAGCCGACGTGCCGGTGTTGCCTGCGGCAAGCGCCGAGCCGGCAACCATCGAGAGCGTCATCGCGCCGAAACAGATCATCTTGATGTTCATGACGTACTCCTCCTGTTGCTTTGGGATCGTCGAAGCAACGATCAGTTGGAAAACGACAGGTTTGGGTGAAAGTTCCGGCATTTTTTGCGCAAAAATCCCGAAACGAAGAAAAATATAGTCGAAAAACTTGAAACTTTCCCCGATTTTTCCCGTAAAAAGCGAGTTTAGCGGGTCTCTCGGGCAAGACTGACCACCAGCCGATCGACGCTGGGATCGTCGAGACTGACGATATGGGCCATCTGCAGCGCTCGCCTCATGCTGATCCTGGTGACGTCCTGCCGCATGATGACCGACACAAAGGCCGGCCCCGATCCGGTGAGGACGATCGCCCTGCCGACCAGAACCGGTTCGGAGATGGGAGCCCACTGTACGGTCATGATCGAGGGCTCGCTCGTCTGGCGGCGGTTGATGCCGGTGAAATAGATCCAGTTCAGGCGCGAGATCGCCACGCCGTAATGGTTGCCGGGCATTCTTGAGCCACCCTGGCCATCGCCCGGAGCCCAGCGCGTCACCCGCCTGAAGGTGACGAGATCGGCCTCACGCCGCACGAAGGTGACCGAGCGCATCAAAAAGTCGGGTCGGCCGGGGATCGAAAAATAGGTGAAATAGGTGCCTCCGGCGATGGCGGGCGACGGCGGCCGCACCATGTTCTCGTACAGTGCCTCGCGCAGCGTTGCATTGCCGTCGCCCTTGGCTGCCGCGGCGGCTGGCTGGCGATACAGCCCATCCTCGTCGATCTTGAAATAGTCGCAGATCAGCCTGGCGGTGGCCTTGTTGGGAACCGCCTTGCCTTGCAGATAGCGCTCGAACTGGGTGCGGTTGATGCCAAGCTGACGGCACACCGCGCTGACGGAAGCGTGGCGTTGGACCAGCCGCCTGAGATTGGCAGCAAGATTCTCGCGAATTGGCACGACATCTCCCCGGCAGACGTACGGACCAGTATTCAAGCGACAGCTTATATACACTTGCATGACATAGCGAGGCTGCGAAGATGGACCTTTGGCCAATAGGGCAGGGACCCCGTGGCGCGTGGACTGTACGATTCTGACAGTCCGGCTATGCAAGCCGCGTAAATGGGCGTATTTCGGTCGGTAAGAGCGACCTCAGATCGGCCTCTCGACATCCTGCAATGGAGGGCGGTTTGGATCATACCGGCCTGGTCGAGCTTCTGGACTACACGCAAGCGCAATTGACGAAGATCCGCCAGGCGGTCGCGGCAAGCGAGCACGCCGGTGCCATGTTCACCATCGACTGCCTTGTCGGAGCGGCGGCCGAGCAGACGAAGTGCAAGCTTGCAAGTCTGGAGCACGCCGGCTTGCCAATAGGCAGGGATGGGCCGATCGACGGGAATGGCGGTGCAGCACCGCCCGGCAAAGCGGCATCGGGCAAGCCGGATGCCGGCCGCAATCGCACCTGATCAGGCCGCGCCGATCTCGCCGATCAGCCTTGCATATTCGGCCTCGGCTTCGCCGTAACTGCCATTGGCGAGTTCCAGCAGCCCGGCGCGGTCACGAATGACGATCTCGCCCCGCCGCGAGCGGATCAACGCGCGGCCTTCGAGCAATTGAAGGGCGACGGTGACGCCTGGCCGCCTGACACCAAGCATGATGGCCAGGAATTCGTGGGTGATGGCGAGATGTTCGCCGGGCACGCGGTCGTCGCACATGAGCAGCCATCGCGCCAGCCGCTCCTCGAGCTTCAGCCGCGCGTTGACGAGCGCGGTGCAGCCGGCCTGGGTTTGTAGCGCGTTGACGAAGCGTAGCAGGAACATGCGCAAGGTCGCACTTGCCGCCAATGCTGCCTTGAAAGCGCCGGCTTCGATGCGAATCGCCTCGCCTTCGAGTTGGACATAACAGGCATGCGGCGCCCGGTCGTCGCCCATCACCAGGGAGTATCCCGTCATGCCTTCGAAGCCGATGAAGCCCACTTCGGCCTCTTGGCCGCTCGCCGTGCTGGCGACCACCGAACCGATGCCCTGTTCGATGAAGTAGACGGCCTCGATCGGAATATTCGGGGTCACAAGCATCATGCGTAGCGGCAAGTCGCAGCGCTGCATATGCGGCTCGAGCAACGCTAAGTCGGCCGCGGGCATGCGCTGCAGCAGCTGATTTCGGTATTGATGGTTTTTGGTGAGATCAGACATGGCGTGGCCCAATGCAGGGCAAGAGCCATCCAATCTCCCAGCCGTCCGTGCCCGTAAAAACGTACGGACGATCGCCTATGTATAGGGGGTCTGAACGCAGAAAGATATCAATGCGATATGAAATTCGAAGCACGGCGCCCCCCAACGCTCGTTCGCATATGAAAAGATCGGCCTGAATGTTAGTGTCGGAAACGTACCAAGCGCCACTTGGTACAAAACCGACATATTTCTTGAGAGCGCCGGATCACGTTTCTTGAGAGCGCCGGATCACGGTGAGGTCGATAAAATCCCGCCGGCTGATGACAAAGGCCATGTCGCGCTGAGCCCGAGAGCCGTTCGAAAAAAGGGGGCGGACCGGCGGGAGAATTGTACGATACTTACTGTGATGAAGGCCGATGTTGACTCTTGCTCAGCCCGATTTCATTTTTGACCCACAGCGTCTAAAGCGCATCGCGTTTGATCGGATTCATGCGATGCGCTTTAGGGTCTTTGTCCATGCATGTCGTTCTCCCAAAACCGAGGTAACTTTTGGGCGACATGCATTAGGAAGTGGTCGCTGCTCCGAAAGGGGCTTCTTATGCCGAGCCTTCATAAGCGCAATCCCGGTTTCTATCCTTCCGATCTGCAGCTGTGCCAGCGCGTCTTCGATCGGGTCTGCCTGGAGCGCAAACTCGATCGCATGTCGGAGGAGTCGGACGTGCTGCGTCTGGCAGCCACGGTGTTTTCACTGTTCCAGGATGGCTGCCGCAATGAAGGCGAGTTGCTTGAGAGTTTCAGGCGGACCCGCCAATGACCAAGGCGAGGATCACGTCCGCGGCACCCGCAGCGGAAAACGAACCTTACGACGCTGCGGTCTTCGCCCGCAAATACGGCATGTCGCGGAAGGCCGCAGAGGTCGTGCTGTCCGCGAACGGACCGTCCAGAACGGCTTGTGACGCTGCCGCCCGCTCTTTTATGGAAGCGGTCGCGCGCAGAGCGAAGAGCAGCCGTGGACCCTGAAGCTGCGCCTGGAGCGACTGCCGTCTCGCCGCCGACCCACGGGCGCGTCCAGCGCTTCATTGGACGGCGCGAGGTGTCATGCCGGGCCAGTCGGGCCAGTCGGCCCTGTCACTCCTGAAGCGGCTTGCTGCGCCGTCACGGCGGAGAGTTTCTGCCGTTTGAGCAGCATCGGTTTTTCATAGATCTTCTTCATGTTCATGGCTTCCCTCCGCAAGGTTCGATTGCGGCAGCGTCATCGCCGGCCGCGCTCTTGTCAAGCCGACCTTGTCGAGGGTCGGCCGACCGGGACGAAAACCCACGCCTCAATTCCTGTCGGCCGGCTTGGAACGCATGCGCGAAACCGTCTCGCGCTCGGCGCGCTTGGAGCGCAGCGGCGGCAGACCGCGGTCGATCAGGTCCATGTCCTCCAGCACCATATCGCCCATGCGCTTGAAGGCGATGTCGAGCGCGCCGGCGCGGTGAGCCGAGCGCAGGAAGCCGGGCAGGGTGCGCACCGGATGGTCCCGCGCCAGCGGTTCTTCGGGGAAAACGTCGCTGGCGGCGGCGACGTGGCCGCTCTTCACCGCCGCCATCAGCGCCGGGAAGTCCACCACGCCAGCGCGGCTGAGCAGGATGAAGGCGGCGCCCTTGCGCATGCCGGCAAACGCGTCGGCGCCGAGAAAACCCTGGTTCTCGCTGGTTACCGAGGCAACGACGAAGATGAAGTCGCTGGTCGACAGCACCTCGTCGAGAGAGGCCGGCTCGACGCCATTGTCCATGAGGATCGATGGCGGCAGCCAGGGATCAAAGACTTTGGTGCGGGTGCGGAAACCCGACAGCAGCCGGTTAAGCGCCCGGCCGAGATCGCCGAAACCGATGATGCCGACATCGGCGCCGGACAAGAGCCGCGCCCTCTGGTTGCCATCGCCGCCCCACAGTTCCTGTCCCTGGCGGAAGGCGAGGTCGGCATCGACGATGTCGCGGGCGAGGTTAAGCGCCATGGCAAGCCCAAGCTCGGCGACCGGTTCGGCGAACACCAGGCCGGTGGTGACGACATGGATGCCGCGCGCGAACAAGGTCTCGTAGGGCATGTTGTTGATGAGGTTGGTCTCGACATTGAAGACGCAGCGCAGCGCTTTCATCCGGTCGAGCGTTTCGGACGATATGGGCGGCTGGCCGATGATGTAGCGCGCCTCGGCCAGCACGTCGGCCGGCAGTTTCGCGACGCCGTCAGCGGTCGTCTCGACGATCCGATAGTGCGCCTTGAGCCGCGCCAGCTGCTGGGCTGTGAAGATCAGGTCGAGCGTGCGTGGTTCCGGCGCACTGATGACCAGCGGCAAGGCGCTGTTGGACATGACTGTTCCCTCTGTTCCCGATGGCCAAAATACCTTGGATGAAACGATTTACAACATCGCGCAGAGAGGCAAGGAGAGCGCGATTGGCGCTGCGATGAGGTGCCCTGTCGGAGCTGATATGTGCCGGCAATGCAACAGTGAATAATCGTTTGACCACGATGACGCGGAAACGACGTAAGGACCAGTAATGACACAATTGACACGGGGCAGGGAATTGGTTCTGCTGGCGTCGTATCAATTTGGAGGGCATTTTACAGTGAAGAAATACGAGAAACCAACCTTGCAGAAGCGCGACAGGCTTTCGGGCGTCACGGCACAGACTATCCCCTCGACACCTTCGTCGACGGCAACCTGAGCGG
The DNA here is from genome assembly GCF_003997935.1 of Mesorhizobium sp. M7A.F.Ca.US.006.01.1.1. Lineage (GTDB taxonomy): Bacteria > Pseudomonadota > Alphaproteobacteria > Rhizobiales > Rhizobiaceae > Mesorhizobium. The sequence continues at coordinate 42,602 of NZ_RZQL01000014.1, read as the reverse complement.
TTGGCGGCTGACGCATTCGCGCTATAAGCAATCAATATCGGCGATAGGACGCGGCTGATCGTGCCCTATCGCATATTGGCCACGGGTGCCCGCCGTTGTCCCAGATGCCGGACCTTGCGGCCGATGATCATCAGCCGGCGTGCGGTGTTGTTGCGCAGGCGCCTTACGCGCCATTCCAGTCCGGTGTCGGCGGTAATCGACTTGGCATAGTAGCTCACCCGCATGCCATCCTCATCGGCAGCCACCTTGACCGGATCGTCATAGAAGGCGTTGATCTTGTCGGCCGCCATGCCTGGTGTTGCGAGCCAGCGTGGAATGTGAACCGAATGGAGCTGATCGACATCGGTCATCACACGCCCGATGCCGACGCCCGGCGTTGGACACGTCGTGCAGAAAGCATCGCCGACGAAGATGACCCCGTCGCGGCGATGGCCTTGCGTGGTGCTCAGACTGATCTGCCTGACCTCGACAGGACTTGCGACTTCGAAGTTGCCGCATCGCGCTGCTATTTCGGGCATCAGTTCGCAGAGCATCTTTTGCGGCTCCTGGCGGAACGCCCGCGTCCACGCTTCGGCCACATTGCGATAGAGGAACATGTTCGCCCGCATCTTGTCGCCGAGGGGAAAGATGCTGATGTAGGCGATACGGTCGGCAGCCCGCCTGCTGTAGCAGGTGACGGACTGATGACCGAAATCGCTGGGCGAGATGGCGAGGTCGAATCCCATCGACAGCGAATGCGCCTTCGAATGTTCGATACGCTCGACCCCGACGGCGCGCCGCACCGCCTCGCCGTGACCGGTTGCCACCACCAACAGGCGGGCATCGATGACGGTGCCGTCGGCCAGCACAAGCCGCTGCCGGTCCGGTCCAGTCGAGACCTCGGTTACCTTGCCGACAGTCAGCGGTACTTGCGCAGGCAAGGCATCGCGCAGGCCATTGATCAGCGCGCCGTAGGAGAATGTGAATTCAGCCTTCTTCTCATGCGCGAAGAACTGGCCGAGGCGAAAGATATGCGTGTCGGTCGTCGAGGTGACGAGACGCTTGAGTGTTGCATCGAGGCCGAGCTTTTCGAACAGCAGCATCTGATCCATGCCGATCTTCTCGGCCCGGAATTCTTCGTGGTGGACGCGGTGCGGGTCGATCAGCGCCACCTTGCGCCCGGCTTTTCCCAACAGCATGGCCAAGGTGGTCCCAGCCATTCCGGCACCGACGATCGCCACGTCGACTTCGGCCGGGCCGGCCTCTGAGATGCTCATTTTGCTGCCCTTTCTGGTGGCAACTGCACGTTTCACAATCTCCGGTAGAAAATATCTTCCGGACCCAAATCAACCGCAAGCAACCGGGGCGCGTGCCTGGTAGTAACCAATGTTTAGGTTAATCGCGGGTCCGCTGCTTCCAGCGCGGTGCGATCGCCGAGCCATCGATGAACTCAAAGCCGCCAGCCTCGTTGAGCGTGTGAAGTTTACGCCCACTCCATAGCGCACCTGGATTTAAGATGGTTTCAACGACCTGTTCCATGCCGATCAAATCAAGGTGAGAAATGCGTGCGATGCCAAGCGCCGCGCCATAGCTCCTGCGGCAGTCCTGGACCGGGCGCAGCAGGTCGTTGCCGCGCCTGACCATGCGGCCGGCCGGCCGCGCCGAGGCGATGTCGATCAGCACGGGATTTTTGGGGTGCGGCGTCCAGGGGCCGCGAAAATCCGGCGCCGACCACAGATGCAGCGCGTCGGAGAAGGCGCCGCCGCCGTCGCGGACAGTGGCGAACAGCCACCAGGCGCCGCCATGCTCGACAAGCGTGGCGTCGCTGGCGACGACATCGGACAGGAGCGTCGTTTCCTTGACCCATCCGCCGGGGAAGGCAGTGGCCCGGTAGAGATCGACCGTGCCGTTGGCGCAGCTTTCCGGCACCATCCAGACCTCGCCGTCGCGCTCGAAGACGAAGGGGTAGGAGAGATGGTAGGGCAGCTCCAGCACCGGTTCAGGCCTTCCGAGCGGGCCTGCCGGGCCGAAGGGAACGGCGGAGATGATGGCTTTGCCGAGCCGATGGATATAGTCCTCGACGAACAGGGTCAGCTGGCCCCGGTAGAGGATAGGGAACGGGTCGGCGTAGAAGCGACTGCCATCGTCCGGCAGATCTTGCCAACCCGACGCCGGATGCGCGCGCAGGTCGAACAGATCGCGGCCTCCGGTTTGCCGCCAGCCGACCTTCCAGTGCGGCGCGTTGTAGCAAAGGTGATAGATCTTCTGAACGATCCGCCGCGCCAGCGCCTTGCCGGCTCTGACCCCAAGCTTGCCGGCCGAGGGCATTGGCGGCGGGCTGCCTGCCTGCGCCGGCTCGGGCAGATCAGGCGCCGATTTTGCAGCGCCTGACATGGCAGCTATGATCAGGCTTGCTGTGCGCGCCAGCATATCCTGGAAGGACGCCAGCGCGATGCCGCCATATTCGGTGCCCAGACGTCCGGCGGCGATCGCAACGCCGTTCTCCTCTATGCGGGCAAGCGGCGTGCGGCCGGCGAGGACAAGGGCCAGCAAGGCCGCTTCGCCGCTGGCGCCGTCATAGGTGACGCGCCAGACCCGTGTGCTTTCCAGCCTGACGTCGCCGCAGAGGTCGACGACCAGGTCAGGCGAAGCGGGGGATTGCCGGTAGGGCGCGAGCGCCGAAAGCGGCACACGCTTGGCCAGTCCATCATGAGACAGTCCGTGGATCGCCGTTTCGAGTTGAAACAGGGCCGCGGCGCTGCGCGGAATGCCGCCGCCCGCCGGCCTGACATCGACGGACAGTTCGACGTCGTTGAGCGCGGCGAGGCGCTCCAGCAGCGTGACGTGAAAGGCGCGGACGCAGTCGCCGTCCAGGCGTAGGCTTATCTGCATGTTGGAGGTCCGAAAAGGCAGTGCCCGGCCTTGCCGGCCAGGCCGGTCCGGTCAAATTGTAGCCCCATCTGCATCCGTCTCCGCTCGCTACGTAGCCAACATCTCGATATGTATATTTTTAAGCAAACCGCGTGCCAAAATTCACGTCACCTCTCAACATAATTAACAATGTTTTAACAGTTGGAGGAATAGCTAGGTTAGTGCCGCAAACTGATCTTGCCGGCATATGGAGTATTGTCGGAGGCAGCCATGCAATCATCCCTGCCCATGGTTCCTCAGCAACACTCCCCGGATGCGGCACGCGCGGGATCATACGCAGCCTCCACTGTCGAACTGGGCGATCTGAAGCGCATCCTGGTGCGCCGCCGGTTCTGGATCTTCGGTACCGTCGCACTGCTGACGCTGGCCGCCCTGCTCTACGGCCTTTTCACGCCCGCGCTCTACAGTTCGGCGGCGGAAATCCTCATCGACCCGCAGGACCTGCAGGTGGTCACCAACGACGTCAATCCCAGCCGTATCTCACCCGATGGCGGCATCACGCAGGTCGAGAGCCAGGTCAGCGTGGTCCAGTCGACAGGCGTGCTGATGCGGGCGATCGCGGCGACAAACCTGACGCAGGATCCGGAATTCAATGGGCAAGGCTTGCTGTCGCGCCTGCTCGGTTCGGCATCAGCCGAAGGCGACAGGTCGGTGCAGACACTCGACGCGCTGCGCCGTCGCCTGGCGGTGAAGCGGGCCGACAAGGTCCTGGTCCTCGACGTCATCGTCACCGCCAAGAGCGCCGACAAGGCCGCCCTCCTGGCCAACGCCATCGCGCAGGCCTACCTGGTCGACCAGGCGAGCGCGCGCGCGAAAATGGCCAAGGACGCCTCCGAGTCGATCACCGCGCGGCTGGACGAACAGCGCAAACGCGTCCAGCAGGCCGAGAATGCCGTCGAGGCCTACAAGTCCGCCAACAACATGGTGATGGCGGCGGGCAATCTGGTCAGCGACCAGGAACTGACCGAGATCAACACGCAGCTTTCGGCGGCGCAAAGCCGCACCGCGGCGCTGAAGGCGCAGGTCGACCAGATGCGCCGGCAGAGCGGCACGGCGGACGCAACTTCGGAAGCAATGCGCTCGGCGGTGATCTCCAGCCTGCGGGCGCAAGAGGCGACGCTGGTCGACCAGGTCTCGCAGCTCGGCACGGAGCTGGGGCCGCGTCATCCCTCGCTGATCGCCGCCCAGCAGCAGCTGCGCGACACGCGCCAGCTGATCGCACGCGAACTCGGCCGTATCGCCACCGCCACCGAGACCGACTACGAACGGGCGCTGGCCAACCAGCAGGCGCTGGAAGCCAAGGTCGCGGGCATGAAGAGCAAGTCGCTCGACACCGACCAGGCCTCGGTGCGGCTGCGCGAATTGCAGCGCGATCTCGAGGCGCTGCGTTCCGTCTACTCGAACTATCTCCAGCGCGCCCAGGAGACGCGCGAGCAGATCAATGTCGACAGCACCAATGCGCGCATCATCTCCAACGCCATGCCCGCCTTGAAGAAGAGCTGGCCGCCTTTGCCGCTGCTGTTGCTGGGCGCGATATTCGGCGGCCTTGGGCTCGGCACCGGTCTGGCGCTGATCGCCGAATATTCCTCGCCGACAGTGCTTTCCAGCGCCCAGATGCAGTCGGCCATCGACGCGCCGGTGCTGGGCGTGGTGCCGGCAAAGTCAGACACCGGCCGGCGCTGGTGGCCTTTCGGCGGGGCGCGCGCCGCCGGCTCCAGCCAGAAGACCGACGCCGTCGTCGGCCTTGCGCTGAGGCGCATGTTCAGTTCAGGCCAGCGTCCGGCGGACTGGCCGCTGGTGCCTTCCATCCTGGTGACATCGTCGCCGGGCGAGGGCGCGCAGCGCAGCCGGGTGGCGCGGCTGCTGGCCAATGCCGCGGCATCCAGGGGCAGCCGTGTGCTGTTCATCGATGCCAATGCCGGCGGCGGCGACCAGAAGGATCCGCAGCCGGGAATTCTCGATGTGCTGCGCGGCGAGTACGCCTTCGAGGCCGTCAGCCATTACGCCGCCGGCAGCAACGTTGCCGTGCTGGGCAGGGGCCGCTCAAAGGCGGTCTTCCAGGAAGCGCATGGCATCTATTTTGCGCAACAGATGTTGGCCCGGGCCAGCCGGAGCTTCGAGCTCGTCGTCATCGACGGTGGCGCGCTGGCCGACAATCTCAATGCCTCGCCGCTGGTCGCCATGGCCGACGAGATCGTGCTCGTCGCCACGCTGAACGCCACCCCGATGCGCGACGTCACGACGACTTCGCAGGCGGTTTCCGTCATGGGGCGCCTGCCGACAGCCGCCTTGCTGGTCGACGAGGCCGCCTGATATGGCGGCCAGTTGGAGCGCAAGCGCTTCGAACCATGGTGCCGCCGCGCCTCGCGCCGGCACGTCGGTCGATGCGCTGACGCGCTTCGGACTGATCTCGGCGGTAGCGGTGCTGTTCAGCATCTCGGGCGGCATGCTGTGGCTGGTCGGCTACAATTATGATGGCCTGTTCGGCAACCCGGCGACCAAGATCCACCCGTCCACCTATCTCATCGTCCTCCTGTTTGCCTGGCGCTCCTGCGCATCAGGCAATCCGGCCGGCCATATCGTCCATCTCGCCGACAGGCGGCCGGCCAGCGCGCTGATGGCCGCCATATCGATCGTGCTTCTGTTCGTCGTCATCGCCAGGCAGCGGCCCGGCATGGCCGGCATGATCGATACGTTCGTCGCTGCGGCACTTCTGGTGCTGATGCTCAGCGAGGACGACGAACGGACCTTCGCCGGGCTGCAGACCGTCGTTCACGTGGTCATGACGGCGAATGCGCTGCTTGCCCTTTTCGAGTTCGCCACCAAGACGCTTATCTTCCCCTATCGCCTGGACGGCGTGGCGTTTACCACCGATCTGCGCTCGAGCGCGCTGCAGGGGCATCCGCTTGCCAATGCCATGGTGACGTCGATCTATGTGCTTGCGCTGCTCTCCGGTGCCAGATCCCTGTCGATGCCTGTGCGGATAGGGTTGATCGGCCTGCAATGCGCGGCACTCGTCGCCTTCGGCGGCCGCACCGCGATGGTGACGACGGTGGTGCTCGGCGGCTGCTACCTGCTTTTTCAGGGCATCACCAGATTGCGCCAGGGCCGCGTCAATCTCCTGGGTGCGGCACTCGGCTTCATGCTTGCCGCGCTGCTGCCGGTCGTCATCATCGTGGCGGCATACTATGGCTTTTTCGACGCGCTGCTGGAGCGCTTCGTGTCGGACAGCGGCAGCGCCAATGCCCGCGTCGAGATGTTCGAGCTCTTCAAGCACCTGGAATTGCACGATCTGATCGTGGGGCCGGATGTCGAGCTGATCGACAGTCTGCGTCGCATCAACGGTCTCGAACAGGGCATCGAGAATCCGATCATCCGCACGGTCCTCTATCAGGGCGCCTTCTTCACCCTTTTGCTGACGTTCGGCTTCGTGCTGTTCCTGTTCGAGGTGGCGCGCCGCTGCCATCCCGGCATCTGGCTGCCGATGCTGGGCTGGGTCATCCTGATCAACACCTCGGAAAGCGTCGCGTCGAAGACGACGCTGCTGACCAAATTCGTGGTGCTGGCATTGGTGCTCTACCGGCCGGCGCAGGCAGCGTTCAGGCCGGTCAGTCCGCCGGCATGGTCAGGCCAAGCGCCGCGATGATTTCGGGGTCCAGCGCCCGGGTGGTGTCGTCCATCATGCCCATACCATCGAAGAGATCCCACAGTGCCCAGGCGAAGCCGAGTTCCTCGGCGCTCCGCCTGACATCGGCGATGTAGCGCCCGCGATCCGGGTTGGGCGCGGCGACATAGCGGGCGTCGGTGCGCAGCGCGCCGAACTCGCCCATGATGATGCGTTCCGGCGCAAGGCTATGGCCGTCGGCCCAATCGCGAACCTGGCGAAGATATTTGTCGACAAACCAGCGGTCGGGCTGGGCGTCGAAATAGACTTTCAGCACACGCTCGGTCTCGGCATAGGCGGCTTGCTTGGCATCTGCAGAGGTTTCGGTGTCCTGCGCCATGCGCGCCCTGACCGATGCCAGCGTCTGTTGCAGCGAGCCGGCGGATGCCGGCCACGGCACATTGTTGAGCGACCGGTAGACGGGCTCGCGCATCCAGGGCGCGCCCTGATGGCTGAACAGATAGGGCTCATAGAAGTGGAAGGTGAACAGGATCGGCTCGAAGGGCGACAGCGGTGCCGGATCGAGCGCGGTCAGCCCGCTCACCATCGAGCCGCAGCCTCCGGTGAGGACCAGCGGCAGGGTCGCTGCCGATGCCCTTGCCGCGGTCAGAAGCGCGAGCTGAATTTGCAACCAGACGTTCGACGCGCAGGCCTGCGCCGGTTCGTTGACCGGCTCGAGCGCCACCCTGCCGGGCTGGAACCGCGCCAGCCTGCCGGCAAGCTCGCCGACCAGCCCGCGATAGAGATCGAAGGCGGGTGCCACGGTGCTGGAGACCATGCGGTCGGGGTTCCAGTAATGGGTGGCGGCATTGGCCTGGATGTTGAGGATGATGCCGAGACCGGCGTCGAGGGTGGCGGTGACAGCCGCGTCCAGCATGTCCAGCAACTGACTGCGCGTCTTGGCGTCGGCGGCCAGGAAAGGGCCGGGATCGACGGGCAGACGGATGAAATCGAGCCCGGTCTCGCGCAGCCGGCGCAGGTCGTCCGGTGTCGGCACCGGCCGTTGCGACTGGAAGGGCGGCCAGCCATAGTCGGTGCGGGGGGCGGGAAATTCGCGCGTCAGCGAGAACCAGGGCCAGGCGTTGACGCCGCGCCGAAACCGCGGCCCGGCGGCGGCGCGAGCGACCGGGAGCGAGCCGAGAGCCGCCGCAGTGGAAAGCGCCGTCCGCAGCACCCGCCGACGCGACCAGCCTGTCATACGGTTCCTGGCGATGCGTGGTCCATCGCGGTGGTCTTGGCGGTGGTCACGCCGAGCAAATGATAGGCCTCATTTTCATAGGCGAGCAGGACATCGTCCCAGCGAAAGGCGTCGCGGGCGCGCGCCCTGGCCGCAACGCCGCAGGCCTTGACCAGGGCATCATCGTCCAGCGCCTGCTGCATCCGCTCGGCGCAACTGTCCTTGTCGGTGAAGTAGATCGCCGCAGCCCCCGCGGTCCACCTGTTGTAGGGATTGTCGTGCGCGATCACCATGTTGCCGGCCGCCAGCGCCTCGACCAGCGACGGGTTGGTGCCGCCGACCGTATGGCCATGCAGATACGCGCGGGCGTGGAAGCGCAGTGCCTTCACCGTTGCCTGGTCGTAAATGGCGCCCGGCAGGACCACCGAGCCGTTCGCCGCCTTGCGGATGGCGGCATGGTAGGGAATGTCGTCGGACAACGTTCCCAACACCACCAGCTTCATGTCGCGCTTGGCGGAGCAAAAGGCTTCGACGACCGGCAGGATGTTGTTGTCGGGTTCGATGCGCGCGATCGAGATGAGATAGCGCCCGGGCTCGAGGCCGAGCGCCCGGACCGGCGCCTCGGGCGCTGATGTCACCGGATCGGCGCCATAGGCGATGGTGGCGATGGCGCTGCGCGGCCGCCGTGTCGCCAGGTGATCTGCGATGGCGGGATGATCGGCGACCAGCCGATGCGAGGCCCATGCGCCGATCCATTCGTTGAGCCAGAACCAGGTTCGCGCCGCCATTCCCCATTTTGGGCGGCGCCACTCGATGCCGTCCATGTTGGTGAATATCTTGCGTCGCTTCAGCCTGAGCCAGGTCAGGAAGATCGCGCCATTGTAGCCGAGCACCAGGCAAACGCCCGGTCGCCGGGCGGCGTCGCGGGCGCACTGCCAGTCGAATTCCAGGGTCGCGCGCGGTGCTTTGGAGGCGACCTGGATGTGAATGAGCTCGATGCCGCGCCAGGTTTCGCTGCGCACCCGCTGATCGATCCGCTCGACCTCATCCTGGCAATAGACGCTGACCTTCCAACCGCGCCCGACAAGAAACAGCGCCAGTTTTTCGGCAAAGGTTTCAAAGCCGCCATGGGCCGCGGGTATGCCGCGGGTCCCCAGGATCAGAATGGCGGGCGTTTCTGGTTTCATGGCCGGCGGCACTTTCACATATCTCTATATATTAGGTATTGCTTAATTTATAGGAGGGGACGGCAACTTCCGTGCCATCTCCCGATTTCGGCATCCTGGGAGGGGATCATCGCGCTGGGTTGTAAAAAAACGGTGTTGAACCCGGTGGTTGTTTCATTCTCGGTCAACCCTTCTGTGCGTAGTTGTATCGAAGCGAAGCAATGCCAGGGGCGTGCGGCCGGGAGTCGGACGTATCGAACCGACAGTCGGACATATCGAACCGATAGTCGGACATATCGAACCGGGCATGATTCTTGCGGACGGGCTTCTGCCACAATTGCCCAGCGCGATGGTGGTAGCACCCGGCGGGATATGAAGATGCGGATTGCCTGCGTTCATCAGGGTTATGAACTCTATGGTTCTGACCGCAGCTTCGCGGAGAGCGTTGCTGCGCTGCGCGCCGCGTTTCCGTCGGCCGACATCGAAGTGGTCTTGCCGCGCAGCGGGCCGATCGTGCAGATTCTGGAAGCGCATGCCAGCCGGATCGTCTTCGAACCGCTCTGGGTGCTGAGGCGCCAGGCCATTGCGCGCCTTGCGACAGTCGAGATGGCGCGACTGCCGGTTGCCGTGTTCAGGGCGTGGCGACGCCTCAAATCTTGCGACCTCGTCTATGTCAACACCTCGATCGTGGCCGACTATGCGCTGGCCGCGCGGTTGCTGCCTCACAAGGCCGTCCTGCATATCCACGAGATCCCCGAAGGCGCCATGCGCAGGGTACTTGTCGGCCTGATGCACTGGAGCCATGCGGATCTGATCTTCAATTCGCGCGCGACACGCGCCGCGTTTGGCGATCCCCAGGCGGCACGCGCGTATGTCGTCTACAACGGCGTTGCCGGGCCGGCGGCGGTCGAACCGATGACGTATGACGGCAAGCGCCCATTGCGGGTGCTGCTGCTCGGCCGCATCAACCGGATCAAGGGGCAGGAGGTCCTGCTGGAGGCGATCGCCTCGATGCCGGCAGAACTCCAGGCGAGGGTCGAGGTGCGGCTGGTCGGCGGCGCCTTCGAAAGCACCGAGCGCGAGCGTGCGCTTGCCGAACTGGTCGAAACCATGGGGCTTGCCGGGCGCGTCGGAGTCCTGCCTTTCATTCCCGACCCCTCGGAGCATTATCGCTGGGCCGACATCGTCACCGTGCCGTCGCGGCGTCCGGAATCGCTGGGCCGCGTGGCCATCGAAGCGATGGCTTATGGCCGGCCGCCGCTTGTGTCGGCGATCGGCGGGCTGGTGGAAGTGGTCAGCGACGGGGAGACCGGCTGGCATGTCCCGCCCGGCGACGCAGCAGCTCTTGGCGCGAAATTGCAGGAGATCATCCTCGCCCCTGAGGCCTGGCGCGGGTTTGTCGCTGCCGGGCGCGCGCGCTACGAGGCGATCTTCAGCGAGCCGGTCGCGGCCGCGGCGATCACCGCGATCGCCGCCGACAAGCTGAAGACGACCATCGCGCGGCCGGGCAAGGCGCCTGCTGCCCGCGAAGCGGAGACATGGCCGTGAAGTTATCGTTTCCGAGCCATCTGGTTCGACGCCTCGTGCTGATGATCGGCGGCGAGGCGATGCAGAGCGGCTTTCATTTTGCCCTCAACATCATGCTGTTGCACATGCTGTCGGCGCAGGGCTACGGCCTCTTCGCCATCGGCATGGTGATGGGCGGTGTCGGCCTGTCCTATATCAGGTCGCTCACCGCCGTTCCCGCCAGCATCTGGATGAGCAAGAGCACCAACAGCGCCGGCGTCGATACCTATGACGTGGCGTTCGGAACGGCGGCGCTGATCGTGGCGTTGCTGATGGCCGTCGGCACGGCTGTTCTGATGCATGTCCTTGGCGATCCGAGCGGAATTGCCGCGGGCTGCTTCGTCGGTGCCTGGTCGCTGCGCAGCCATATGCGCACGGCTTTCTTCGCACGGCGCCAGCAGGTTGTCGTCTCCATCAGCGATGGCGCTTTTACAGTCGCCGGCTGTGTCCTGACCGGGCTGTCGGTCTGGTTGGTCCAAGATCCGCTGCAGACCGTGTTCTATGCACTCGCCGCGGCAAATGTGTTCGGCATTTTCGTCCTGGTCCGGCTGGCCCGGCGCTCGCTTCGCATCAGCTTCCGCATGCCGACGCGGCGACGCTATGTCAGGCTCTGGCCCCAGCTGCGCTGGTCGGCATTCAGCGCGACCACCACCAACATCCAGGGTCAATGTCTGGCGCTGCTGGTCGCCGGCATTGCCGGGCCAGCCGCCTACGCACCGCTGGCGGCGGTTCTGGTGCTGTTTGCTCCGCTGCGCATCATCAGCCTTGCATTCGTCAACATGACGCAGCCGGATCTCGCCAGGCTGATGCGGAACAATGAAACAGGCCGTGTCTGGACGCAGGCCAAGATCTGGGCGCTCGTCATGGGGCTCGGCGGCCTTGCTTATGGATGTGCGATCATGTTCGTCCTGCCGATGATAAGATCCCAGGCTCTCCAGGACGCTTCGACCTGGTTCATCGGACTTTTCGTGATCGCGAATTTTGTCCCGATCATGCTCTATATCATGCCCCGCATCGTGCTTGAGATACTCGGCGATTTTCGGATCGTCGCGTTCATCACGACGGGCGGCGCGGTCGTCGGGCTGGCGCTGATCGCGGCCCTGCTGGCAATCGCGTCTCCGCCGTGGGCGTTGTTGGGTTCCGCCGTCTCAGAGATGTTCGTGCTCGTGGCATCATGGTATTTCGCGCATCACCGCATGTGGAATATCGAGCATCCCGATGAGGCGCGCGACAGCCGGTTGGGCGTGTGGCGGCGGACGCTGCCGTTCGCTACGGCAAAGCGATAGGAAAAAACATGGCAGTCCAGGCGGTGCAAATTGCTGCGGTGACCGGCTCGCCCGATGGCCAGTCCTCGCATCCGGCCACCGTCGTGGCCATCGATGCCTACACGGCGCGGCTCCACACCAACCTGGAAGCGGTGAGGCCGCTCTGGCTGCGCCTTCAGGCGGACGGTGTGTGCACCGCCCACCAGAATTATGCCTGGGCCGAGGGGATCGTCGCGCGGCTGATGCCGGAAGGTGCAGAACTGCTCATCGTGGAGGTAAACGATGCGGTGACGGGCGCGCCGCGAATGCTGGTGCCATTGATACGGCGGCCGGCCTTCCGCCATCGGGTGATCGAATGGCTGAGCTGTGGCGTTTGCGACTATTCGGCACCGCTGCTGGCCGATGCCAGCCCGTGGACGACGCAATCGGCGCAGGCCGCGTGGGCCGCGGTGCGTTCCGTGCTGCCGCCGGCGGACCGGATCCAGATCACGGGAATTCCGCAATCGATCAGCGGCGTCGCCAATCCGCTGGCCTTGCTCGCGGCCACGCGCGATTCCCTGCATACCAGCTTCGGCCTCGCCATCGACGGCGACCCGGAAACCGTCCTCAAGCGCCTATGCCGGCCATCCTTCGTCAAGGCCTTCAACAAGGACTGGCGCCGCCTCGAACGGCTTGGCGACGTGGAACTCGTCGAAGCCAACACACCGGCCCTGGTGGAGGTTATCTTCGGCGGCCTGGTCCGGATGCGGCTCAGCCGCTTTCGCGAACTGGGCCGCTTCGATCTGCTGACGCAGGCGACGGTTGTCGACTTCTATCGAAACGCCGCTCTCGAGGGTCTGTCGGATGGGTCGGTGCGGCTCTTCGGGTTGCGTGTTGGTGAAGCTCTGATCGCGGTACAATACCTGCTGATCCATCAAGTCACCGTTCATGCTCTGCTGATCTCAATCGATCAGGGCGCGGTGCCCAATGTCTCACCGGGACTTCTGATCATGGGCAAGTTGATGAGCTGGGCGCGCGGCCGCGGTTTCGATTATTTCGACCTGTCAGTAGGCAACCAGAGTTATAAGGAACATATGGGTGCCGTGGGTTCGGGCCTGCGCGAGCTTTGCCACGGGATTACGGTGCGAGGCGGCCTCGTGAGCGCAGCCATCGAGGTCCGCAACCGGACCGAGGTGTTCGTGCGCTCCAAACCTCGGCTGCTGAAGAGGCTCCAGGGACTGATGCGGGATTTGCGGCGCCTGCGTGGGGGATCAGAATGACGGGAGAAGCATGTGGCAAGCTACGCGACGCGAACGACTCCGACCACGGATTTGCCCGGTGGGCTGTTTTCCCCGACTGTTGCCAATGCTGATGCAACCGAGCACTTCACGGCTCGGCTGCACACCAGTTTCGACACCGTAAGGCTGCTATGGCTGCTCCTTGAGGCGCACGGCGTCTGCACTGCCCATCAGCACTATGCCTGGGTCGAAGGAATCGCCGCACGGCTGATGCCCAAAGACGCGGACCTGGTCTTCGTCGAGGTGAGTGACGCCGTGACCGGCGCGCCGGCCATGCTGCTGCCGCTGATGCGGCGCCGGGCCTTCGGCCACCACGTGATCGAATGGCTGAGTTGCCGCGTGTGCGACTACTCGGTGCCGCTGCTGGCCGATGGGAGAGCGTGGACCAGGCAGAGTGCCGACGCCATGTGGGCGGCGGTCCGTGCCGTGCTGCCACCGGCGGATCGCATCCATATCGCGGGAATCCCGCAGCAGATCCACGGCGTGGTCAATCCGCTGGCATTGCTTTCGGTGGCGCGCGACTCCATCCAGGTCACCTCCGGCCTCGTGCTGCATGGCGACCCGGAGACGCTCATCAAGCGGATCTGCAAGCCGTCCTTCGCCAAGGCCTTCCGCAAACATTGCCGCGGCTTCGAACAGCTTGGTGGCCTCGCTCTGGTCGCGGCCGATACGCCTGATCTGACCGAGGAGCTCCTGGATGTGCTGCTGGAACTGCGGCTGAAGCGTTTTCGCGAGCTCGGGCGTTTCGACCTCCTGACGCAGGCCCCGGTCGTCGATTTCTACCGCGCAGCGGCGCTGCAAGGCCTGTCCAATGGATCGGTGCGGCTCTTCGGGCTACGCGTCGGTGAAGCCTGGCTCGCCTCCATCTATGTGCTGGTCAGAAAAGGCACACTTCACGCCCTCCTGCTCGGCATCGACCAGAATGCGGTCGCCAATGTCTCACCCGGCCTGACGACGATGGGCAAGTTGATGATGTGGGGATGCGAGCGGGGCTTCGACTATTTCGACCTGTCGGTCGGCGGCCAGGGCTACAAGCAACATATCGGCGCCGCGAGCTCGGTTCTGGCCGAGATCTGCGAACCGGTGACGGTGCGGGGCAGGGCTGCCAACGCAGCCATTTTGCTGCGCAGCCGGGTCGAAGGCATGACTCGGTCACGTCCTTGGCTGCTCAAGGCCGTCCAGGGCCTGACGCGCCGCTTGCGGCGATTGAAGGACTGAGGACAAGCGTTTGCCGGTCCTGCCGACGACCGATGCAAAGAGACACCAAGGCACGGCAAGCTTGTTGACAGGGTTGGTTAGCTCTATATTTCAAAGCGCCGCTTGACGTTCAGAAATGAGTGTCCCCAGCGGATTTTTTAATTTGGCGTTTTCGGCAGATCATCTCGATGAATGCAAGTTTAGGATATGGGATTCGTTCCATCCTCATTATTCAAATGAAGTACATTGGAGATGTCACTCTGACATCTGCTTTGACTCGCAATCTGCGTCTTGCTTATCCACAAGCATCGGTAACCATGCTTTGTGCGCCCGGTCTCAAGCAGTTCATTGTCGCGCAAGGGATCGCCGATGTTGCTATTGGCTTTCAATCCGGTGGCAGAGGAAGGACTCTGGGCAAGCGTTTGACCGACTATTATGCCGTCATTTCTGCTCTGCGGGGTCAAAAATTCGATCTCAGCATCGAACTTACCGATACAAAAACCTCACGGATCATGCATCGTTTGACCGGCGCCCCACTTCGCGTTGGCTTCGATCCTCCCGAGCGTCCGTTTAAGTTCTGGGAAATCCAGATGGCAAACGTTCTCGCGGCGCCCTTCGGCCATGGTGGGTCCCATTATCTCTACAGGTACCTGTCTCCACTGGGCGCCCTTGGGTTAGCGGTTCAAGATCCAACCCCTCGACTGCAGCCAACCAAGATTGCTCAAGAGGAGTGTGCCAGGCTTCTTTCGCAAAGCGGCTTGGCAAAGAAGTCGTATGTGGCCGTGCATGCAGGCGCGGGGTCTGAGGGGCGCTGTTGGCCGCCGCAACATTTTGCTGCGGTCATCGACGAGGTATACGCCAAAACCGGGCTGCGATCCCTGCTCGTCGGTGGGCCTGATGAAAGGCCCGTTGCGCAAAGCATAGTTGAAACGGCAACGTCCCCGGTGGCCTCTGTGGTCGGAAAGGCCTCGCTTGAAGTCCTTGTCGCGTCGTTGGCAGAAGCGGCAATTTTCCTTGGCAATGACAGCGGCCCGATGCACGTTGCAGCGTCTGTTGGAACTCCGGCGGTGGGATTGTTCGGTATGCAGTCTCCTGATCTATGGGGTCCGTTTGTTGTTCCCAACAAAACGCTCCGGCCATCCCTGCCTTGTCCATGTATAGCTCCAGGTGTTTGTAAAGAATACAACCCAGGTGCAGTCTATTGTGTTCAACGGCTTCAGGTTGCTGAAGTCGCAGAAGCGACACTCGATCTCATCGGGGAGGTTCGAAAATCCGCTCATTCGGGCATGCCGGCCGCTTCGTAGGCTGGCGACCGAACGAAGCTGCGCGTGTGCTCCATCCGGGGCTGCTCAAGGCCGGTCGGGTGTGACGCGCCGCTTGCGGCGGCGATTGAAGGATTAGGACAAGCGTTTGCCGGTCGCCAACGACCGATGCAAAGAGGCACCAAGGCACGGCAAGCTTGTTGACAGGGTTGGTTGGCTCTATATTTGAAAGCGCCGCTTGACGTTCAGAAGTGAGTGTCCTCGGCAGATTTTTTTAAGTTAGCGTTTTCGGCAGATCATCTCGATGAATGCAAGTTTAGGAGATGGGATTCGTTCCATCCTCATTATTCAAACAAAGTACATTGGAGATGTCGTTCTGACATCTGCTTTGGTTCGCAATCTGCGTCTTTCTTATCCACAAGCATCGGTAACCATGCTTTGTGCGCCGGGTCTCAAGCAGTTCATTGTCGCGCAAGGGATCGCCGATGTTGCCGTTGGCTTTGAATCCCGTGGCAGAGGAAGGACTCTGGGCAAGCGTTTGAGCGACTATCGTGGCGTCATCTCTGATCTGCGGCGTCGAAGATTCGATCTTAGCATCGACCTTACCGATTCGAAAACCTCGCGGATCATGCATCGTTTGATTGGAGCTCCACTTCGCGTCGGCTTCGATCCTCCCGAGCATCCGATGAAGTTCTGGGAAATCCAGCTTGCAAACGTTCTCGCCGCGACCTTCGGAGATGGCGGACCGCATTATCTCTACAGGAACCTGTCTCCACTCCGCGCCCTTGGGTTGGATTGTCAGGACCCAACGCCTCGGCTGCAGCCGACCAAGACTGCCCAGGAAGAATGTGCCAGGCTTCTTGCGGGAAACGCTTTGGCGAAGAAGTCATATGTGGCCGTGCATGCCGGCGCGAGGTTCGAAGGACGTTGTTGGCCGCCGCAACATTTTGCGGCGGTCATCGACGAGGTATACGCCAAAACCGGGCTGCGATCCCTGCTCGTTGGTGGGCCGGATGAAGGGCTTGCCGCGCAAAGGATCCTTGAAGGGGCAGCGTCGCCGGTCGCAAGTGTCGTCGGAAAAGCCTCGCTTGAGGTTCTGACGGCATTGTTGGCCGAAGCGTCGATTTTTCTTGGCAATGAGAGCGGCCCGATGCACATCGCGGCATCTGTCGGAACTCCAGCGGTGGGGCTGTACGGTCTGACGTCGCCTGAGCAATGGGGCCCGTTCGGTGTCCCCAGCCGAACGCTCCAGCCGCCCATGCCTTGCCCATGCATCGCTCCGGGTTTGTGTAAAGAAAATAACCCCGGTGGGGTCTACTGCGTCCAGCGGCTTCAGGTTGCCGATGTCGCGGCGGCGACACTCGATCTCATCGGCACGGAAGTTCAAAAATCTGCTCATTCGGGCATGCCTGCCACGTAGGGCGGCAGTCGGTCGGCAGTCCTCGCGAAGCATCCCCGCTGACGCGGTAGCATGTGCGCGCGTGCGCGAGGAGGTTTTCCGCCGAAGGTATTTCAGCGTTCGCTTGACAAAGCGCTGGTGGGTGCCCCACTTGGCGCGGCCATTCGGGGCTTTGGGGATTTTAATGAAAAAGATTTACGAAAAGCCGACGCTTAACAAGCGCCAGCAACTCACCAGCGTCACGGCGATAACGATCCTGTCGTCATCGCCAAGCTGACGGGTAACCCGACATGTTCCGGCGGCAGGATGGTGGCGGACGGCACCGCGCCACCGTGCATGATCAGGTTGTGTGCTTCCAAATTGACAGGACGGAGCGTCTCCGCCATCTTTGACCTCAGTCGTCAGGCTGCCGGCAGCGGCCGCGTTGCGTGTCAGGGCGACCGAGGGCAGTGTCATGTTCAGTCCCGTCACAGGTCAGAATTCCAAGCGCTCCGCAGTGCGCAAGGCGCTTGATCGTCACAAGGTCTACATCACCGCGCAGCGTTTTTCGGCCGGCACCTACCAGGCCCGGGTTCTGGTCGACGGCGAGGCCTATTGGGTCGACGAATTCCGGCTGAGCCAGTTGCAGCAAGGGCTGTCGCCGGCGGAGCTCGAGTTGACGCCGGCTGCTGACGATTGAGGGCGTGACTGGCTTGTTCCTGGCCTCCGCGCTCCGATCTTTGCCATGACCACTCCACCAAAGCTCAAAGCCTATCGCGCCAGACGCGAATTCGCCAAGACGCCGGAACCGGCTGGCGGGCTCGTCAGCAGCGACGGCAACCGCTTCGTCGTGCACAAGCACCACGCCACCGCAGACCATTATGATCTGCGACTGCAGGTCGGCGATGTCTTGAAGAGCTGGGCGGTGCCGCGCGGGCCTTCGCTCAATCCGGCCGACAAAAGGCTGGCGGTCGAGACCGAGGATCATCCGCTCGAATATATCGACTTCGAGGGCGTCATTCCCGAGGGCGAGTATGGCGGCGGGCCGATGATCGTCTGGGACACTGGCACCTGGGCGCCGATGGACGATGTCGAAAAGAGCTTGCGCACCGGCGCCTTCAAGTTCCGGCTGGCCGGCGACAAGCTCAATGGCGGCTGGATGCTGACCCGGCTGAAGCCGAAACCCGGCGAAGACGAAAACAAGAAGAACTGGCTGCTCTTCAAGGAGCGTGACCTCGCCGCCGACACCGCGCTTGACATCCTCACGGCGCGGCCGGAAAGCGTCAAATCCGGATTGCGCATCGAGGAGCTGGCGGCGCCGGCAAAGCCCGCCGCCAGACCCGCGCTCAGACAGGGATCGCTGAAGCCCGGCACACTGCCGGGCGCATTCAAGGCCCTCATGCTTGCCCGTATCGAGCCGCAACTGGCGACGCAGGTGCCAAAACCACCGGATGGCGAGGACACGAGGGAAGTCTGGCTGCATGAGATCAAATTCGACGGTTACCGCACCATGGCGCATCTCACTGACGGCGCGGTCAAGCTGATCACCCGTGGCGGCATCGACTGGACGAAGCGCTATGGCGACCTGCCGCATGCCTTCGCGAAGCTGCCGTGCCGCGATGCCATCATCGATGGCGAGATCGTCGTGCTTGACGCCAAGGGCATCAGCCGCTTCGCGCTGCTGCAGGATGCGCTGGCCGAGGGCGCCGGCAGCAAGCTCCATTTTTACGCCTTCGATCTTCTCCATCTCGACGGCTGGGACCTGACCAAGGCGCCGCTGGTCCGGCGCAAGGCGCTGCTGGCGCAGATGCTGTCGGGCCTCGGCGCCAATTCCGCCATCCAGTTCTCCGACCATGTCGAGGGCTCGGGGCAGGGGCTCTACGACCAGGCGTCGGAACTTGGGCTGGAGGGTGTCGTCTCAAAGCGCGCCACGGCCGTCTATCAGAGCGGCCGAAGCAAAAGCTGGACCAAGACCAAGGCGCTGCAGTCGGGCGACTTCGTCATCGCCGGCTTCACCATTTCCGATGCGGCCGAAGGGTTGGCGGCGCTCGGCATGGCAGAGTTCGAGGGTGGTGAATTGCATTATCGCGGCAAAGTCGGCACCGGTTTCGATGCCGCCACCGTCGGTGAATTGCTCGCCAGGCTGGAGCCGTTGCGGGAAGGCGCCACCGCGCCCGAGGGTGTCCCGCGCGAAATCATGCGCGAGATGAACTGGGTGCGGCCGCTGCTGTCGGCGCGCATCCATTACGCTAACCGCACCTCGGACAATGCACTGCGCCACGGCGTCTTCCGCGGTTTGAGGGATGTCGGCCTGTCGACTCCGGTTTCGTCCAAGCGCAAGCGGCTGATCGCCGAGGCCGACCTTGCCACCATCTGGGTGACCAACCCGACGCGCCGGTTGTTCGGCAAGACCGGCCCGACCAAGCTCGACATCGCGGTCTATTACGCGCTGGTCGGCGATTTCATGCTGCCGCACATTCTCGGCCGGCCGGTGTCGCTGGTGCGCTGCCCGACCGGCCTGCCGAAGGACTGCTTCTTCCAGCGCCACGCCTTCACCGGCATGCCGCCCTCGGTGGTGACGTTCGAGGCGACGAATTCCGAGGGCGAGACCAAATCCTATCTCTCGGTCGAAGGCGCGAAAGGGTATCTGGCGCTGGCGCAGTTCGGCGTCGTCGAGTTCCACACCTGGGGCACCCACCGCACCAGCCTCGACAGACCCGACCAGATCGTCCTCGACCTCGATCCGGGAGAAGGGATCGCCTGGCGCGAGGTGGTCGAGGCTGCCGTGCACATCAAGGGCGAATTGGAGCGCCTGGGGCTGGTGCCGTTCGCCAAGACCTCCGGTGGCAGCGGCATCCACATCACCGTGCCGGTGACGGGCAAGCAGAACTGGAAGAAACTGCACCAGGCGACCAGCGCGATAGCCACGCATCTGGCGACAACGGCGCCTGATACTTTCACCACCACCATGGGCAAGGACAACCGCAAGAAGCGCATCTTCATCGATTATCACCGCAATGCGCGCGGCCACACCTCCGCAGCTCCTTACTCGCTGCGCGCCCGCACCAATCTGCCGGCCTCGACCCCGGTGAGCTGGAGCGATCTGGAATCCATCGATGCGCCGCAGGATCTGAACTATTCCTCCCTGCCGGGGCTGCTGGCGACGTCGGGCGATCCATGGGCCGAGATCGACGAGTTCGCGCGGGATTTGCCGACCTTGAAGAACTAGGTTCCTCGCCTCCACTCGGGGGCGAGGAATCCAAGTCCATCGACGCTTCATACAATTTGAATTATCCTTAGCCTGCGACCCCTCAGGCGCCCTAAAAGATTTCGTCAGGGATTTGCCTGTATCGTGTGGGGTCGGTGTAGGATTTGCGCGTCGCCAATCGTCCTTCGGACGAAAAGCGCTGCAGAGAGCATGATCCCGAAAAGTGGGAACCGGTTTTCGGATAAGATCATGCTCAAGCTAAAATGTCAGTGCATGGCCGCGTAGGAGTGTTTCATGGCGCCCAGGGCAAGTTGGAAAGGTTACCTCAAACTCAGCCTCGTCAGCTGTCCGGTGCGGCTATATCCCGCCACCAGCGCCAGCGAGCGCATCAGCTTCAACCAGCTGCATAAGAAGACCCATAACCGCATCAACATGAAGCCGGTCGACCCCGAACTAGGGCTCGTCGAGCGTGCTGATCTGGTCAAGGGTTACGAATACGAGGACAAGCAGTACATCATCATCGATGATGCCGATCTCGATGCGGTGCGCATCGAATCCAATCACACGATGAACATCGAGGCCTTCGTCGACGAGGACGAGGTCGATGTCATCTATCAGGATGCGCCCTATTACATGGCGCCCGACGGCGCGATGGCGGAAGAGACCTTCGCCGTGCTGCGCGAAGCGATGCGCAAATCCGGCAAGCTGGCGATCGCCCGCCTGGTGCTGTCCAGCCGCGAGCGCGTGGTGACGATCGGTGCGCGCGAGAACGGCATGTTCGTGTGCACCTTGAGGAACCCGAACGAAGTCCGCGGGACGGCTGAATATTTCGGCAACATCCCGGCCGGCAAGCCCGACCCCGAAATGCTGCAGCTCGCCGAGGCGCTGATCAAGCAGAAGGAAACCACCTTCGATCCGAAGAACTATGAGGACCGCTACGAGGCGGCACTCATGACGATGATCCGCGAGAAGCTGAAAGGCCACAAGCCGATCATCGCGGCAGCCCCCGAGCGCGGCAATGTCATCAACCTGATGGATGCGCTCAAGGCGAGCCTGTCGCAACCGAAGCCGCCGGCCAAGTCGAAGAGCAAGGCCGACGAGGTCGCCAAACCCGCCGCGAAGAAGGTGGCAGGGGGTGGTGCTGCTGAAAATCCGCTGAAGGCCAATCTGCTGAAGGCGGTCGGCAAGAGCAAGAAATGACGGCACAAGCGGTCCCGGGGGCTGTCTTCGGTACCATCGGCGCGCTGGCGGCGTTTCCACTCAGGCTGGCGGCGCGTGAGGCCGAGCGTCAGCACGGTCAGCTGCGGCGCGGCATCACCAGGCGCACCACGCATGTTGTCTTCGGCCGCGCTCTGCTCGCCAAGGCCAGGCTTTCCAGGAACGGCGACGCCGATATCGAGCGCCGTGTCGCCGCCGAGCGCGCGGCCGGGCACAAGCTCCTCAGCGAGAATGGTTTCCTGCGCCTTCTCGGGCTGATGAAGGCGCCGGAGGCGTCTTCGCTCTCGCGGCAATCGCTGATCGAGCAATCGCGGCTATCTGGCGCCGACCTCGATCTTTTGTCGCTGTTCGATGCGTTCGAGCATGACGCAGAACCCTATTCCTTCCGCGACTTGATCCTGGCGCGCAAATATGCCGGGCTCATCGCCGGCGGCGCGACATGGGGGGCGATCGCGCGCTCCGTCCACCGCTCCGGCCCGGTGGCGTCGCTGACCGCCAAGTCGCTCAACGTCGGCTCGCAGCATGGGCGCGCCGACGCGATCTATCTCGAGGGCGGTCAGAGCGAACTCGACGGGCAGTTGCTCTTCGATCTCGGAACAGCCGGGGCAGAGGGCGACGACACGCTGGAAGAGCTGTTCGCTGAGGCGGAAGCAGCGGAGGAGGGCGGCGACCATGAAGGTGCTGCCGCGCTCTACCAGCGCTGCCTGGCCATCGACCCGAGCGATGCGATAGCCGCCTTCAACCGTGCCAACTGCCTACGCGCCGGCGGCCACGCGGCGGACGCCGCGCATGCCTATATCAGCGCGATAAAACTCGACCCGGCCTTCGTCGAGGCCTGGTTCAACCTCGCCGGGCTGATGAGCGAGCAAGGCCGCGAAGCTTCGGCGCGAAGGCACCTGCAGAAGGCGATTGCGCTCGACAAGAGCTATGCCGATCCGGTGTTCAACCTGGCGAGGCTGGAGTTCGACGCCGGCAATCTGCTGGAGGCGCGGCGGTTGTGGGTGCGGTATCTCGAGCTCGATGCGGATTCGGAATGGGCGCGGGTGGCGACTAAGGGGGTGCAGTTCGTGGATTTGCAGTTGGCGCGGACGGCGGAGTGAGGGATGCTGGCGCTTGAACACCCCCCTCTGGCCTGCCGGCCATCTCCCCCGCAAGGGGGGAGATCGGAAGCTTGGGCGTCCCGCTCCTTCTTGCAAAGTGGGAGATTGGCGAAAGCGGTTGAGCGCGCAATCTCCCCCCTTGCGGGGGAGATGTCCGGCAGGACAGAGGGGGGTGTGACGGAACTCGACCTCTCCAGCGAGACCGCCCTATGACCACCTTCCTCTTCGATGGCCACGACACCGCCCCCATCACCATCCTGCTCGCCCACGGCGCCGGCGCGCCGATGGACTCGGCGTCGATGACCGCCACCGCCAAGGCGCTGGCCGCGGCCGGCTTACAGGTTGCGCGCTTTGAATTCCACTACATGGCCGCGCGCCGCTACGGCCACCGCAAGCCACCGCCGCGGGCCGAGACGGTAAATCCGGAATATATCAAGGCGATAGCCGACCTCAGGGCGAAGGGCGTGACCGGCCCGCTCGTCATCGGCGGCAAGTCGATGGGCGGACGCGTCGCCTCGATGGTTGCCGACGAGATGTTTGCCAAGGGCGAGATTTCAGGGCTGGTCTGCCTCGGCTATCCCTTCCATCCGCCGGCCAAGCCCGAGCAATTGCGCACCAAACACCTCGCCGATCTGAAGACGCCGACGCTGATCTTCCAGGGCACCCGCGACGAGTTCGGCACCAGGGACGAGGTGGCCGGCTATGGGCTGTCGGACAGTATCGAAATTATCTGGCTGGAAGATGGCGACCATGATCTCAAGCCACGCAAGAGCATTTCGGGATTTTCGACCGCCGACCATCTGAAGACGCTGGCCGAGACGGTGAAGGCGTGGTCGGGTCGGATCGCCTCCTGAAGCGATGAAGATCGCCTCCTTCAACATCAACAACATCAACAGCCGGCTTGAAAACCTGCTGGCATGGCTGGCTGTGGCAAAGCCCGATGTCGTGTGCCTGCAGGAGCTGAAGGCACGCGACATGCAGTTTCCGCGCTCGGCATTGGCGGCGGCCGGCTATGGCGCGGTGTGGAAGGGCGAGCCGACCTGGAACGGCGTCGCCATTCTGGCGCGGGGTGCCGAGCCAGTGCTGACCCGCGATGCCTTGCCCGGCGACGAGGCCGACAGGCAGAGCCGCTACATCGAGGCGGCGGTGAATGGCATTATCATCGCTTGCCTCTATGCGCCGAACGGCAATCCCCAGCCCGGCCCGAAATTCGCCTACAAGCTCGCATGGCATGCGCGGCTGGAGGCGCATGCCGAACAGTTGCTCGACACCGGCCTGCCGGTGGTGCTGGCCGGCGACTACAACGTCGTGCCCGAGCCGCGCGATATCTACGCCACCCGCTCCTATGACGACAACGCGCTGGTGCAGCCGGAAAGCCGGGCTTCGTTCCAGCGCCTGCTCGACCAGGGTTGGCTTGATGCCCTGCGCAAGAAGCATCCGAAGGAAACGCTTTACACATTCTGGGACTATCGCCGCAACCGCTGGCCGCGCGATGCGGGCCTCCGGCTCGATCACATCCTGCTGTCGAAGAAAGCGGCACGCCGCCTGACCGCCGCCGGGATCGACCGCGACGTGCGCGGCGAGGACGGTGCCAGCGACCATGCGCCGGTGTGGGTGGAATTGAAGTAGGGCGACTGCTTTCATGCGTCGCGCTTGAACGGATCCATGCAACGCGCTTTAAGTCTTTTGTCTTGATGCATGTCGCTGTCCCAAATCCTGGTTCGTTTTTGGCCGACGTGCAATAAGCTGTCGGCAAAGTATTCCAACGCAGCCGGATCGCCCATGAACGCAATCCCCCACGAGATTTGTGAATCGAGGCTCCATGCCTGACTTGGGCGCTGTCGAGATACTGTCCGCCGCCATTGTGGTGCTTGCGGCTGCTGTCGTGTCCTGGCGGCTGTGGCGGAAGCGCAGCCGTCGGAAGGGACGGCGGCAGACCAATCCAGCTGCCGACTATGCCGTCCGTACCGATTGGAACGCCCGCGGGGGTATGCTCAATTACTCGTCCTTCGTCTATTTCGATGTCGATCGCGACGGCAAATACGGCGCCGGAGACCGGCCGATGGCCGGGATCATGGTGCGGCTGTATGACGAAGCCGGCAAGCTCGCCGCGTCCGCGCGTACCAACAATGCCGGCTTTGCCAATTTCCCCATGTCGGTGAAAAGCAGAAAGGCCGTGATCCGCAAGCCGGGCAACTGGCGCTTTGTGGTTTCGGTGCCGCCCGGCTGGCAGGCGAAAAGCGAAAATGACATTCAGTCCCGACCCTTCCAGCCGCTGCCGGGTTCGCCGGCCGGGATGGTATCGCAGGAAATGCTGCTGCCGGTCGGTCTGGCACCGCCGCGCCGCGTCAGTGGGCGCGTTGCCGGCGATGGCCCCGCGACCCTCTCCGTGTCGGGGAATGGGCACGTCCTGGAGAACCGGGCACTGGCGCCGGGCGCCGTCTTCAGCTTCGACCTGGCTGAAGAAGCCGACACGGTCAGCGTCAGTGGCGGCGGCCTGGAGCGGCGGCTGACGCTGTCGCCCTACTCGGCGGATCTCGGCCTGCTGTCGCCGCAACGCGCCGGCATCGCCACTGATGCCGCTCTCCAAACGATCGGTTTCGACGATGTGACGTCGCGCCCCTTCAGGAAAATTCCGGCCGGTCATGCCGGATTGGCGTGGCGCAACCTGAATGCGATGGCGCGCGACTACACCAAGGACAGCCAGGGCTATGTCAATGGCAATGTCTCCGGTGACTATGTGCTCTACACCAGCAGCGGGCTGCCGGCCGAATTCAGCCGCGAACGGCCGTTCGGCTTTCACTCGGTCATGCTGAGCGCCGCCTGGCTGGCGTCGGAAGGGGAGGTGGCGCTGATCGAAAGCTGGCTTGGCGAGCAACTGATCTCAAGCGATCAGATCACGCTGTCGGCGCTCGCGCCGTTGCACTACGCCCCGATGCTCAAAGCTGTAACGCGTGTTCGCCTGTCGACGAAACACTATTGGCAAATGGTCGTGGACGATTTGGTCCTGACGCGCTGAGATTTGGGTACGCCAAAGCGGGGCGAAATTTCGCTCCGCTTCAATCAGGTTACGTTTACGCGGCGCCGTTAATAATAATAGAGGCGCCGTTTGACGCTGTGACCGCCGACAGTCGGCCCTTTTTCAAGAAAACTGGCTTCGCATAGATCTTTTTCATATCAGACTCTCCTAAAATCCCGATCCGATGATGCCAGACTGCGGCTAACTGTCAACCACGCGGGCTGAAATCGGTAAAACTGCAATAAATCCAAGGAGGAGCGGCAAGGTGCCCGCCCTCCAATTCTTTATTTTGCGCGATTCCGGATCGAAACCTTCGATGTTTTCCTGGAATTGCTTCAGCGCCAGGCGCATCTCCGCCCAAGTGCGATTAAAGCGTGGCGCTGGTCGAGCCGTTTGCCGTGACGGCTGAAAGCTTGCCCTTCTTGACGAAGGTCGGCTTCGCGTAAGTCTTCTTCATCGTGATCTCTCCTCATCGCTAGGCGAGAATGGCAGATGCGCGACATGTGTCAACCAAGCCGGGCGCCGACAGCGGGCTTCCTGGCGCTATCGGCTGGCGGCCAGCGCCTGGTCTCCGGCTCACTCGACCGAACGGCGCGGCTGTGGGACAGGGACACCGGCAATCGGGCGCTATTCGACAGCCGGACCCGGCGCGATCTATGCGGTGGCCCTCGCCGCCGACGGCACGGTGCCGACCGGCGGCAACGATCGCACCATCCGAGACTGGCCGTCCACCGGCGGCGACGGCGTGGTGCTGTTTGCCGGTGCGCCGGAGTGGGCGAAATCTTGATCACCTTGTCCGCCGTGCTATGTAAGGCTCATGCCAGCATCCAGCCTCCCAGACAACGCGCCGCTCATCGTCATCGATCTCCAGACCGGTATGTTCGACGGGGTGCACGAACCGCCGATCCATGATGCGCCTGATATTGTCGAGCGCACCAAGGCGGTGATCGACTGGGCGCGGCGCGGCGGGCGCAAGGTCGCTTTTATCAGGCATGACGGACCCGAAGGCGATCCGTTGGCACCGGATGAACCGGGCTGGCCGGTGTGGCCCGCACTTGGCCAAGCGGCGGACGAGCCGACCTTTGCCAAATCCGTGCGCGATGCTTTCAGCAATCCTGCCTTCGGTGACTGGGTTGCCGGGCAGGGTGCGGGTGCTGTCGTGCTCTTGGGTGCACAGACCGATTTCTGCGTGGCCGCGACGGTCAAGGGCGCGATCGCCAGAGGGCTCGGCGTGACCGTGGTGTCCGATGCGCACAGCACGCTGGACAATGCCAGTGAGAGTGCCGAGCAGGTCATCATCAGGCACAATGGCGAATTCGCCGAGGCCGGCGTCAATCTGGTGACCACAAAGGCGCTTGTCGGCGGCTGAAGCCTGTGATGAACGTCGCCGCTGGTTGCACTATCAGGCACGCCGGCTTGAGGAGTTCGCGAGGAAAGACAGCGCCGGGCGGCTGCCGTGGTCGACGCGGACGGGGGGGCGCATTGTTGGGATGGCTCGGGCGCCCGCGTCAACCAGGGCGGCTCGTACCGCCGCATTAGCAACATTGCACATTGCAGGCTGCTCGAAACTTCCGCGAAAGCGGAATAGGCCGGAGAAAAAGTGCAGATTCGGCTGAGACTTTCGGCGCGCTTTCCCGGTACGGGAATCAAGTCTGCTGGTTGTCGGCATGTCGCTCAGGGCGTTTGCCGGTCTGCACCGGATCGGCGAGGAACGACGCCGCAATCAGGTCGTCGCCATCGATCCGGCCGTGACGATCTTCCATGATGGCCGCGACCTTTTGAAAGGTTTTCATTTCGGCATCCGTCACCCGCGCATCGCGCATCCTGGCTTGGAGATCGGCCAGGCGAACGCCCAAGGCAGGGGATGTCACAGCTTTGCTTGTCATCTTCACTCGTCCTGATTGGAAACTGACATGGGCAACCCGCCGCCATGGTTGGCGGCGGGTTTGGAACAGTTCGAAATTCAGTCGTATACCTTGACGATCTTGCGGGTGCTGGGATCCACAAGGACGGTGCGGTTGTCGACGACTACGTAGCGGTATTTGACATCGGGGATCTCATGAAGCTCGACCGTGTCCGGCAACGCGCTGCCAATATTCAGTTCCACACCGGGAACCTTGACCGAAGCGAGGGGCTGCTTCTTCACATACTCGCGGATGACCGTGTCCTGTTCAGGCTGAATGACAACGTCCTGAGCGGCAACGGCCCCGACTCCGGCCAACAGCAATAGCGCCGCTGCGGCGCCCGTTAGGTGCATTTTCATACCGTTTCTCCTTGCGAGTCAGCATGACAAGATTGTCCAACGCTGACGGCAACTGAACTTGAGCCAAATGAAAATGTTCCTCCGCTGGGGCTTCGGTCGGATAAGATGTGCGACTTAAGTCTGGTCCGCGACCGCATTGGTCTTACCGACGGGAACGGCTCTCTGTTCACGGCTGTTTGTCTCCCGGAATTCGGAGAGACAGATGGACAAAAGTGTTGGCCAAGCGCGCTGGTTGCTCGCACCGATTTTCGCGACAGCCGTCACCTTTCTGGTGATGGGGATAGTCCTTGGCTGACATCTCGTCGATCGGCGCAGCAACGTCCCTTCCTGCGCTGATAGGATTCGCAAGCCGCTTCGGCGGCTGGCGAATCCTCTATTTTCACCATGCGCGGGCCTGCTCATTCGGCAAGCAAGCGCTATGTTCAGCTTATGAAATGTTGGGAGGTTACTATGGATCGGCGATCCTTCTTGACAGCGATGTTTGGCATTGCCGGGGCAGCGGCCCTTGCAGGGGCAATTCGCCCGATCGAGGCAGCGGCCGGTGTTCCAGGCGCCGGAAACGATTCTCGATGAAATCGAGGCATCACAAACAGAGGCCTTCGACGACGAAGGTGGACATGCGGAGGTGCAGCCGGTCGATCATCGAAGGTGGGATCGGAACTGGGACCGGGGTTGGGATCGGGATCGGGGCTGGCGCCGGCGCCGGCACGGGCGGCGTTGGAGACGGGTCTGCCGCAGTTATTGGCGGCATGGTCGCCGTCGCGTCCGGTGCTATCGCAGACGCGGTCCTTCGGTCATCCTTCGATTTTAGCAGCTAGCCTGCACGTCCTAGCGATTTGATCAGTGCGATCGGCTCGGCATCCGCATCTTTCCTGCGGCTGCCGAGCCGAAGGCTGTTTGCCGAGGCTGCAGTGCTGCAAACAGCGGCAATGGCGGTTCTTCCTCGAGGAGCCTGGAGAGCCCGCGCGGCGGCAATCTCGCTATCGCTCAGCAGTTGCTCGTTCAGTTGCCGCTTTGCTATCGGCAGCGTGTATCGATCGAGCGGGCGGCGAAGACAAGGCCCGTTGATCCGCAGGCTGCTCGCTGAAGTAAAGCGAACTGCCGAGAATGAGGAACACGATGCCCACCACCGTCAATCCAACCATGAGCACGGCGATCGCCGTGCCTGGGCCATAGCCTGTCTTGATGATGGTGGATCGGTAAGGCATCGCGCTATTCTCCAGGCATGGCACCCGGCTGTGCCGAGTGTTCGCGAGAAACGACAAGCAAGGCCCGATGTTCCCTCGTTGGAAGGCTCAATCGGTCACTTCGGGCTTTTGCTTTTTCCTGTAGGACCAAGGTCTTATCTGGCGTGCGCAAAAGTCCAAGGGGCCTTGTTCAGTTCCGATAATGTCCCTTGGATGTTCCGCTATTTTAGGTAAATCTGATATAGTGCCTAGGCGGAAAACTTAGCCGGCCAACCAGATTTGCCCGCGAACCGGGCAGGGAAAATGTGGCTTTGGCAAGTTCAACAACAGTCTCGGCCGACGAACGGCTCACGTCTCGTCGAATCGGCCCTCGCGGGTCTGATCGCGCGTGATTGCGGCTTCTTCCTCATCATCGGGGAGGGCGTCGTCGCTGTCCTGGTACGCGATATCGTCGTCCTCGTCGGGCAGATCGCCGTCTTTTTCGATGCCGTAGCGTATGTCGCCGTTTTCCAGCACGGACTCTGGCAGGATCTCGCCGCCCTTGATCGCATCCCAATCCTGCTGCTCGATGGTAGGCCCATCCGCCTGCGGTGCGTCATCTTCGATGTCGGCGCCTGGTTTGTTGCGCGGTGCCATGCTGGCCTCCTTTCCCTGAGAAAACTGGAGGCGAAACTCGGCGTGTCGGTGTTTGTTCCGTGCTCGAAGTGCAAAGAGCGGGCGTGCTTCTGGATTGTCGACGGCTGGCGCGTCAGCCCAGCCCGCCGGATCGCCACCGTTGCCAAGTCCCCGCGCAATGGAGAGCCGTAGCGGCGATCGGTCTCTTACTTGCGAAGTTGCTAAAATAATGAAATGTTATCCGCAGGAATGAGGCAGGGACTGATCGGAGCCGCCGCGGTTTCGACGGTTTTGGAAACCATGTATTTTGGACAGTTTCTCGTAGGAATGTCAGCCACGGCCATCATCGTCGCGGCCTGGACCTATATGGCCACCGGATCCTTCTGGGAGGCATTTGCCTGGACGATAGCAACGCTGCTTGTCCTGCAGGTCGGCTACTTCGTCCTGATCGTGAGGCTGATCTTCAGGCGCGCACACGATATCGCGCCGAGCCAGGATCCGGTAGACGCCTTCCCGCCACTGCATCGCGACGGTGTCCAGCTTTGAGACCGGATAACCGGGACCGATCAGGAATGGCGTTTCTATACCAAGCTGTCCAAGGTGTTTGGTCACTGAGACACGGCGCCGTCTGAGCATATCCCTGCTGGAGATTCGGCACAGCCATCATGGGAACATGATGCATGCGCGACCGGCTTCGCATCGTGCTCAGGCCGCCAGGCTTGGAACAAGTGCTGATGCTTCGCGTTCTCTGGCAGTACCGATGAGGTTGCCACCTCCATCGATACTGTCATGGTTCGCTCTGCTCCCGGCGGGGCGAGCCTTTTTCGTGCCGAAGCCGTTCACACCGTCCAGACGGAGGGATGCGGGGCCGATTGCTCGCCAATCCGGCTGCAGATAGAATTCTTCACCCCTAAATATCCCCACATATTTGTGCGAATTTTCAAGCTTTTCAACGCTGTCTGCCGAGCGTTTGATCAGCAACAAATTAATATCCGGACCGAAATCGTAACATCTTCAATTCTGAAGTGGTGATGGAACCGCATGGCAGCGATGGAGTTTTTATGGAGGGCGGAATTCAGTTATCACCAGGAGAATGGTCATGAAACTTCATCTTACGAGTGCGGCGGCCGCCGTCGTCCTGATGGGTGGCATTGGTGCGGCGCTGGCGGAAAACGTCGTCGTCGTCCAGCCGGAGCAGGAGACGGTCGTTCGCGAATACATCAAGAGGGAACCGCTTGCCTCGGTGAACCTTCTGGGAGTCGAGCTCAAGCTCGGCTCCTCGGTGCCGGACACTGTCGAACTGCGTGAAGTGCCCGACGTCAAATATCGCGTCGCGGTGATCAACGACCAGACTGTCCTGGTCGATCCCGAGACCCGCCAGATCGTCGAAGTCTTGCACTAAGGGCGTTCCCGAACTAAGGGCGTTCCCGACCTTGGGAAAAACCCGCCCCGACGTCGCGTCGGTGGCGGGTTTCCTCTGCCGCTACCCGTGATGGCCTATTCGGCCGCCAGCCGGTCCTGCGTCTTCGTCTCGAAATCGCCGGCGTCGTGGCGTTCATGCAGTTGCATGGCAGGCTCGCCGAAAGCGCGGTTGACCATGCGGCCGCGCTTGACCGCCGGGCGGGCGTCGATCGCCTTGGCCCAACGCTGCACATGCTTGTACTCCTGCACCGACAGGAACTCGGCGGAATCATTGTACATGCGGCCGAGTGCCAGCCCGCCGTACCATGGCCACACTGCCATGTCGGCGATGGAATAGTCCTTGCCGCCGAGATATTCAGTCTCGGCCAGCCGGCGGTCGAGCACATCCATCTGGCGTTTCACCTCCATCGAGAAGCGATCGATGGCGTATTCGAATTTTTCCGGCGCATAGGCATAAAAGTGGCCGAAGCCGCCGCCCAGATACGGCGCCGAGCCCATCTGCCAGAACAGCCAGGACAGCACCTCCGCGCGGGCCGGCTGTTCGGTCGGAAGGAATTCGCCGAATTTTTCGGCGAGATAGACTAGGATCGAGCCGGATTCGAAGATGCGCACCGGTGTGGCGCCACTGCGGTCCATCAGGGCCGGAATCTTGGAGTTTGGATTGACCTCGACGAAGCCGCTGCCGAACTGGTCGCCATCGTTGATCCGGATCAGCCAGGCATCGTATTCGGCACCCTTGTGGCCGCGCGCCAGAAGCTCTTCCAGCATGACGGTGACCTTGACGCCGTTCGGCGTCGCCAGCGAATAGAGCTGCAGCGGATGCTCGCCGACGGGCAGTTCCTTGTCATGCGTCGGCCCGGCGATCGGCCGGTTGATGCTGGCAAAGGCTCCGCCGCTCGGCTTGTTCCAGGTCCATACTTTCGGCGGTGTGTAGTCGGTCATTTCGTGGCCTCGTGTCGGGGAAGGATGGCGGGTCGCCATAAACTAGGGCTGCGGATGTGTAAGTTCAACTTGCGTTGAACTATAATCGATGCCCGCAGGGCCGACATCGGCAATTGGGCTCTTCCTTACCCTTGCGCCTTCTCCTGCGTGGCATACCTATAGAAGATGTCGCCAAAGCCCACCCAGGACAAAAGCATGAGCATCAATCCCAATCCGCGCTCGGTCGTTGCCGTGCGGGCCACTGTTCCCGAAGATGCCTTTACGGCCGGGGCGCTCGGCACGCTCAGGGAAGGCAGCGGCGTCGTCATTCGCAATGACGGGCTGGTGCTGACCATCGGCTATCTCATCACCGAAGCGGAAGAGGTCTGGCTGACCAGCCATGACGGCCGCGTCATCCCCGCGCACGCGCTCGCCTATGACCAGGAATCGGGCTTCGGCCTGGTGCAGGCGCTGGCGCCGCTCGGCCTGCCGGCGGTGGCGCTGGGCGATGCCGGCAAGGCGAGGATCGGCGACGCCGTGGTGCTGGCCGACGGTATCGGCCAGTCGGTGCAGGCCAGGATCGTCACCAAGCAAGAATTCGCCGGCTATTGGGAATATCTGCTCGACGAGGCGATCTTCATTGCGCCGGCGCATCCGTCCTGGGGCGGTGCGGGGCTGTTCGGCGCCGACGGCTCGCTGCTCGGCATCGGTTCCCTGCGCCTGCAGATGAGCCGCAACGGCGAGGTGGCCGACATCAACATGGTGGTGCCGATCGATCTGTTGCCGCCCATTCTCGACGACCTCCTGACACGCGGCCAGGTGGCCAAGCCGCCGCGGCCATGGCTCGGCGCGCTGTCGGCCGAAAGCGATGGCAGAGTGGTGGTGATGAGCGTGACCGAAGGCGGTCCGGCGGCCAAGGCTGGCCTGCGCCAGGGCGACATCATCTCGGACATCCGCGACGGCGCTGTCGATGGGCTGGCTGATTTCTATCGCAAGCTGTGGGAGAGCGGCTCGGCCGGTGCCGAGATCCCGATGCGGGTGCTGCGCGACGGCCGCGAAACCTGGCTGCGCGTCAAATCGGCCGACCGCGGCAGCTTTCTGAAAAAGCCGCAGCTGCAGTAGGCGCGTCAACCACGCGATGCATCCAAGGCTGCTCAAAACCTTCCTGGCGGTGGCGCGGAGCCGCAACATCACGCGTGCCGCAGAAGTGGTCCATCTCGCGCAATCGAGCGTCAGCGACCAAATTCTGGCGCTCGAGACGGAGCTTGGCGCTCCCCTGTTCTCGCGCGCGAAGTCCGGTCTCGAGCTGACGCCGGCGGGGCTGGCGCTGAAGCCGATCGCCGAGGATTTGTTGCGGCTCGATGGCGAGGCGCGCGCGGCCGTGCAGGCGGCGGCGGGTTCGACAAGCGGGCAGCTGACGATCGGCGCGCTGGAGACGATCGCGTCGGCCAGGCTGGCGCCTTGGCTGCCTGGGTTCCAGGCCGGCCATCCCGACATCATTGTGCGGATGAAGGTGGCGGGCAGCGGCGTGCTGCTGCGTCAGTTGGAGGATGGCGAGATCGATGTCGCGTTCTGCTTCGACCGCCGTGATTTCGCGAAGAACGCCGCCGATGAACGCTTCGCCAGCCGCACGATAGCAGCCGAACCGCTGGTGCTGGTCGCCGCTGCGGGGCAGGGCAGCGCAAGGCATGACCTGGCCGCCCTTGCCACGCTCTCCTTCGTGGCGACGGAGCCCGGATGCATCTACCGGCACATGTTCGACACGTCCTTTGCCGAGGCGGGCGTTGCCGCGCCAAAACTTGCGGCCGAGGTTGGCAGCATCGGCGCCATTGCGCGGCTGGTGGCGGCCGGTGCGGGGCTGGGCCTCGTTCCGCGCCTTGCCGTCGGCGATGCGCTGGCGCATGGCGATCTCGTCGAAATGCCATGGCCCGGCCAAGCGCTGACGGCGCCGCTGGCGATGATCTGGCGCCGCCGCCGCGTCCAGCCGCCGGCGCTCAAGCAATTTCTCACTGCCGCGCGCGACACGCTGGTGCCGGTTGCGTCGCCCGACAGGGCTGGTTCAGGACTTGAATCGGCGAACCGCTCCAAAGCCTTGTTTGCAAACAACTCCTGACGGAGACAGCGGCGGTCTAGATCAACCGGTGGCCGCCTTCGACATGCAGCGTCGTTCCCGTGGTAAAGCCATTGCCGATCAGGAAGGCGATGGCGTCGGCGATGTCCTCGGGTTGGCCGATCCGCCCGACCGGCAGCCGCTCGGCCATCGCGGCCAAGGTCTCGTTCTTGCGATCGCCGGCCACCTGCGTCCAGATCGTGGTGTCGACCCAGCCGGGTGACACGGCATTGACGCGGATCGGCGCCAACTCGACCGCCAGCGCCCGCACGAGGCCTTCGAGCGCTGCGTTGACAGCGGCAACGACAGAGCCGCGCGCGGCCGGTCGGTAGGCGGCAATGCCGGAAACGAAGGTCATCGAGCCGGTCACCGCCAGCCGCGGTGCGCCGTGCTTGGCAAGCAGCAGCGGACCGTAGAGCTTGCTCTCAACCACCTTTTGCGCCGCCTTCAGGTCAAGCGCCGGCAGCAGCTGGTAGGCGCCTTCGATGTCGGCTGCGGTGCTGACGATGTGATTGACGTCGCCGATCCCTGCGAACAGAGCCGCGACCTGGTCTTCGCGGGTGATGTCGACGACGGCCGTCTCCAGCCCGGCGGGATTGCCAAGCGCCTCGCGCGCCTGCCGCAGCCGGTTCTCGCCGCGGCCGGCGATGATCACCTCGGCGCCGGCCTCGACGCAGCGCCTGGCCAGTGCCAGACCCATGCCGGAACCGCCGCCGACGATCAGGATTTTCTGATTTGAAATGCTCATTTCGCTCTGCCTTTGCTTGGATGGACAAGGGCAGGAATTGGCAGTTCGGCGCGACAGAAGGAAACGGAAGAAACCGATAGTGCCATCGGAAAGGCGGATGGAGCAGGGCGGACGAGCGCCGTCTCTGGCTCAGCGCACCAGCGGACTTTCCCAGACGACGAACAGCAAAGCTTTCAGCTGGGCAAAGCGCTCCGGCCCAAGTTCGATGCGCCATTCCTCCTCGATGTCGCGCAGGATATCGACCATTTTCCAGAACGCGGCATGGCCGCGTTCCGTGGACCGCACGACGCGCGCACCGCCGTCGCCAGGAATGTCGGAGCGGACCAGATAGCCGTATCCTTCGAGACTGCTGAGCAGCTGGTTGATGGCCTGTTTGCTCATGCCGGCACGCTCGGCGATGGTGCCGGGCCGCGCGCCGTCCGGTCCGGGAAACTGCAACACCGCCATGTGCGGCAGGCGCAATTCGTCGAAACCGGCGGCGTTGAGCTCCTTGATCAGCCGCCGCTGGATCGCTTGTGCCGGCACGCGCAGCAGGGCGCCGATCAGCAGGTTCTCGGTCTTGGTCTGCAGAACTTCCGCTGAGGCGGCCATTGACGATCCGGTAAATTGAGTTTACTGATAGCTAGTAAATGTAATTTACCGGAGGGGTTTGCGCAATGTCAGTCATGAATCTTCAGGTCAATCCAGCCAATGAAATCATCGGCACCACGGGTCTGTCGGTTCGCTTCCTGGTGACGGGCGACAATTCGAATGGCAGCGTTGCTGCCTTCGAGCTGATGGTGCCAGGCGCGCAGCGCCTGCCGGCGCCGGCCCACAGCCACGACCACTATGAAGAGACGATCTATGGCATTGACGGGGTGCTGACCTGGACCGTCGACGGCAAGCCGATCGAGGTCGGACCCGGAGAGGCGCTGTGCATTCCGCGTGGCGCAGTCCATCGCTTCGACAACAATGGCAGCGCGGATGCGAAGGCGCTGTGCGTCATCACACCGGCGGCGATCGGTCCGGACTATTTCCGCGAGGCTTTCGGCTTGCTCAACGCCGCAGCCGGCGGTCCGCCGGACAAGGCTGGGATGATGGACATCATGCGCCGCCACGGGCTGACGCCTGCAGCGCCGCCGCCAAGCTGAAGTCGGTCGAAGAGGCGCCGGTCACTCGCCGCAAGCGCTGAAGGTGGTACCCGGGTTCCAGTCCTTGAAGGCGATGGTGTGGCCTTCGACCGAGACGGTCTTGTGCTTGGTGCTGCCGTCCGGCTGCTTTTCGCTGCTGGTGCCTTTGCCGGTCAGGACATTGTACTCGCAGGCGCTTTCGGCATTGTCCTTCAAATAGTCATAGTGGTCATAGGCGAAGCCGGCGACGACGAAGGCATCATTGCGCCAGGCGATGGTCAGCGTCATGTCGGTCCGTTCGCTGCCGACCGGCATCGCTGGCTGGTAGAATTTGATCGAGCCGTTGGGCAGCATCGTCAGTTCCGGCTCGGTGTCGGAGTTGTTGTAACCCGGGCGGTCGTAGCCGTTCCATTCGCCGCGGATCTGCCCGCGCACGATCTCGACGGGTTTGAGGTAATTGTGCTCCTTGTCCCGGAGGAAGAAATGGACGTCCATCGGATGGCCGGGCTCAGTCTCTACCACCATGGCAAGATCGACGGCGCTATCGCCGTTGAAGTCGCCGGTCACAGCCGTGATGATCTTCCGGGTCTCGATCGGCTCGGCGAGTGCCATTGTGGGTAGCAAAAACGCAAGCGCGAGCAACAGAGATTTCATGGCGTATTCCCCAGGGAGCGAGATGGCGTGCCCGAGCAAGAGCATGGCAGGTATTCCGAGATTTTATACAGCGGGGCCGGGAGAAAAATGTTCAGGTCGAGGGCGCGAAGGAACGCCGTACGCGCCTGCCAAGTTTGCTGCCGGAAACTGACAGCGACTCGTGCCATTCTGGTCGATGACGATGGGCAATGCCAGGGATGACAGAGAGGGAACTATGATGGCGCGAGCGACACCGAATGGACAGGCCGACTGATGGCGCCGGTCAGGGTCGATCCCGACAAGGTGCACGAGTTTCCGGATCCTGCCAGTTTCTACGCGTGGCTCGGCAAGCACCACGCCACGGAAACCGAAGTGTGGATCAAGATTCACAAGGTAGGGTCCGGACTGAAGTCGATCACCCCCAAGCAAGCCATCGACGTCGTGCTGTGCTTCGGCTGGATCGACGCCGTGCGCAAGGGGTTGGACGACAAGAGCTTCCTGCAGCGCTACACGCCGCGCGGCAGGAAGAGTATCTGGAGCCTGATCAACATCGACAATGTGGCGCGGCTGGTCGAGGAGGGCCGCATGACCGAGCATGGGCTCAAACAGGTCGAGGCGGCCAAGGCCGACGGGCGCTGGGCGCGCGCCTATGGCAGCGGCAAGGAGATGAAAATTCCCGATGATTTGCAAGCAGCCATAGACGCCGAACCCGCTGCCAAGGCCATGCTTGAAAAACTCAGCGCGCAAAACCGCTTCGCGCTCGCCTTCCGCACCCACAACATGAAGACCGAGGCCGGGCGCAAGAAGAAGATCGAGGCGTTTGTGGCAATGCTGAAGCGTGGCGAGACGATCCATCCGCAAGGCAAGAAGTGAGGTTGGCGCGAATTCGTCTTCGGTACGGCAAGCCTGTCGTCACGGGATCGGGCGTTGCGCGAAGCGCTTCAGGATCTGAATCGTGAAATTGTTCCAACTGCTTGTTTTTGTGCAATTCGGTGGTCGGCCCGTGGCGCGGCCTCTTCAGCAACGACATCGCCGGTGGACGACGGAGGGCACGGCGGTTACCCTTCGAAAGCCGCGACGACCGAGCGGCGGACTGGTCGCTGGGAGTCGTTGCTGTTGAGAAGAGTTGCTTCGTGGACGATGGCGCTGGGTCTCATTGTCATCGTCGCGTGTGTCGGAGCCGGCGCCACGCTTGCCCAGACTTCGCCAGATCAGATTTCTCCCGACCTGGCTTCCCCCTCGGCCTCGCCGGCAAAAGAGATCTCGGTCGGGATCAAGCAGGCGCCGCCTTTTGCGTTCAAGCTGCAGGACGGCAGTTGGTCGGGATTGAGCATCGACCTCTGGCAGAAAATGGCCGGGCGGCTCAACCTTCGCTTCCGCTATGTCGAAGTGCCTGCCGTGCAGGACCAGATCGATGGTGTCGTTAGCGGCAGGTTCGATGCGGCGATGGCCGCGATCACGGTCACGGCCGACCGCGAAAAGGCCGTCGACTTCACGCAGCCCTTCTTCACGACCGGGCTCGGTATCGCGACGCCGCTCAACAACCAGCCGTCATGGCGGCCGGTGCTGCATGCCCTGACATCGTTCGGCTTCCTGCAGGCGGTGCTGGCGCTGGTCATCATATCGGTGGTGGTCGGCGTCCTGATCTGGATGTTCGAACGTCGGCACAATGACGATTTCGGCGGCAGCGTAGCCAAGGGACTGTTTTCCAGCATGTGGTGGTCGACCATCGCCGCGACGCAGGCTAGCACCGGTGATTTCGGCCCGCGAACCGTGCCGGGGCGCGTGCTGGCCGCGCTCTGGATGATGGGATCGATCATTGCGATCGCGGTGTTCACCGCGGGCGTCACATCGGTGCTGACGGTGACGCAGATGGAAGGAATGGTGCAGGGCGAAAGCGATCTCGCCGCGGTCAGGGTCGGCGCGGTGCAGGGTTCGCCGACTGCGTCCTATCTGGATTCGACGAAGATTCGTCATCAGGACTTTGCCTCGGTCAAGGAAGGCCTCGATGCGCTGCGTGCCGGCAAGATCGATGCGCTGGTGCACGACAAGCCGCTGCTTGGCTGGCTGGTCGGGCAGAACTACGCGACGAGCCTGCAGGTTCTCGACGCGACCTTCGACCAGCAGCAATATGCCATGGCGCTGCCGCTCGGCAGCCCGTTGCGCAAGTCTCTCGATGTCGCCCTCCTGCAGACCATCGAAAGCGATTGGTGGAAGCAGGCCGTCTTCCAGTATCTGGGCGAGAAGTAGTCCGGCAGGAACTTCCGCGGTGCGATGCGCTGGAAAACCCGCCCTCGCTCTGCGAGAGAGGTGGCCTGTCTTTCAAGGATTGGTTGCTGTCACTGGTTCAGGTCGACCGGTGTCACGCCAAGGAGTTTCAGGGCGTTGGCGTAGGTTCTGATGCCTTGGGCCTGTTTGCGCTCGGCACAAAACCGGTTCGCCTTGTCCTGAAGCGCGGTGGCTTCGGCGATCTGGCTTGCGCGGGTGCCTGGGGTGGCCTTCGTCTGGATAGCCCCGTCGAGCTGCAGGCCGAGCTGGCTGCAATATTCGCTCCGGGTGACCGCTGCTTCCGCACCCGATTGTACGGCCGCAAGCATGGCGAGCGAAATGCCTGCGAGGGCACCGATCCATCCGGTCGAACGTCGTTGCATTTTCGGGACCATTTTCTTCGCGTTGTGCCGCAGGCCGCTTGGCCGCCGCGAGGGTGGTTATGGCAGGCGATGTTTTCGCGAGTTTTTCTGGAGTGTTGAATGTTGTTTCCGGCGTGTGTCTGGGGGGAGATACGCCGCTTGCTTTGGCGCTTGCGGTGCAATTCCGCTATCTGTGGCCTATTTGGTACATCTAAAGTAGGCAGGCGGAGTATATTGCCACGTATTGGTGAATTCGCTGAATGGGGGCATTCACATGAAAAGCTTGTTGCTTACGTCTTTTGCGGTCTTCACGCTTGGTGGCTCATCGGCTTGGGCAGCCGATGCATTGGCCCCGATGGCCGAAGCGCCGGTCGCATCCTGGACAGGCTGTTATATCGGCGGCAATGTCGGTGGCGGCTGGTCTCATGTCGATCAGACGCAGGTTGGCAAGGTCGACGGTACGATCGTGAACAACGATTATGGATCCGGCAGCGGCAGCGGTTTCATTGGCGGCGCGCAGCTCGGCTGTGACTATCAGATGGATCGTTGGGTATTCGGCGTCCAGGGCATGTTCGATTTCGGCGACATCAAGAGCAGTCACGCCCTTACCGCTTTCCCGGCCTTCGATCTGGAAGACAAGGTCAAGGATCTCTTCACGGTTACCGGCCGGGCAGGTTATCTCTTTGATCCGGCAGTGCTGGGTTACGTCAAGGCCGGTGGCGCCTGGGCTCATGTGGATAGCGCCGTCTACGGCTCGTCCTTCCTGTCGGAAAGCGCTGACTATGACCGGCTGGGCTGGACCGTCGGTGTCGGCGCCGAGTGGAAATTCGCCAGCAACTGGTCGGTATTCGGCGAATACAATTACATGGATTTCGGCAAGCACGATGTGAGCTATAACTTGGGGCCGACGGCCGTTGGTGTGCCTGACGTCGTTTCGACGAAACTCACTGTGCAGCAGGTGCTCGTCGGGCTGAATTACCGGTTCTGAACAGAACCCTTTGAAAAGAGCCGGCTCGCGCCAGCGCGAGCCGGCTCTGCCCGTTCATCATGATGTCGGCGCCAGATCTGGCTTAGATCTCTCTCATATGTGGGATGGAAGGTGGTGGCCGGGGGCTCCCGCGCCTCGTTTTGTCTAGCGCCCCCATCCCGTCTCAGCGCTGCTCCCCACCCCGTCTCACCGGCGTTGCTGCGCAACGCCGGTTCGTCGACCCTCCCCACAAGGGGGAGGGTGAGCGCTGCGGCGCTTGCGCCTCTTCCTTTGCAGCCATCCTTCGCGTAAGGCGCCGGGCAAATCCTTTCACGCAAGCATATTCCCCGGACACCGCATGATCAGACTTGAAAGCATCAGCAAGCAGAACGGCCGTCAGCTTGTCTTCATCGAAGCGTCGGCGTCCCTGCAGAAGGGCGAGAAGGTCGGCCTCGTCGGGCCGAACGGCGCCGGCAAGACGACGCTGTTTCGCATGATCACCGGCCAGGAGCAGCCCGACGAAGGCCAGGTGCAGGTCGATCGCGGCGTCACCATCGGCTATTTCAGCCAGGATGTCGGCGACATGGAAGGCCACAGCGCTGTGGCCGAAGTGATGAACGGCGCCGGTCCTGTCAGCGAAGTCGCGGCCGAAATGGCAGCCCTCGAGGCGGCCATGGCCGATCCCGAGCAGGCCGACCAGATGGACGAGATCATCGAAAAATATGGCGAGGCGCAGCACCGCTTCGAGGAACTCGACGGTTATGCGCTGGATGGCCGCGCCCGAGAAGTGCTGGACGGTCTCGGCTTTTCGCAGGAGATGATGGACGGCGATGTCGGAAAGCTGTCCGGCGGCTGGAAGATGCGCGTGGCGCTGGCCCGCATCCTGCTGATGCGGCCCGACGCCATGCTGCTCGATGAGCCATCGAACCATCTCGACCTGGAAAGCCTGATCTGGCTGGAATCCTTCCTGAAGGGCTATGACGGCGCGCTGCTGATGACCTCGCACGATCGCGAGTTCATGAACCGCATCGTCAACAAGGTGGTCGAGATCGACGCCGGTTCGCTGACCGCTTACTCCGGAAACTACGAATTCTACCAGCAGCAGCGGGCGATCGCCGACAAGCAGCAGCAGGCACAGTTCGAGCGCCAGCAGGCGATGTTGGCCAAGGAGATCGCCTTCATCGAGCGCTTCAAGGCGCGGGCGTCGCACGCCGCACAGGTGCAGAGCCGGGTGAAGAAGCTGGACAAGATCGACCGCGTCGAGCCGCCGAAGCGCCGCCAGACCGTGTCCTTCGATTTCCTGCCGGCGCCGCGCTGCGGCGAGGATGTCGTGACGCTGAAGAACGTCCACAAGGGCTATGGCAGCCGCACAATCTATGAGGGGCTCGACTTCCAGGTCCGCCGCCGCGAGCGCTGGTGCATCATGGGCGTCAACGGCGCCGGCAAATCGACGCTTCTGAAGCTGGTCGCCGGCGCTTCCGAGCCCGACACCGGCACGGTCGCGCGGGGCCCAAGTGTCAAGATGGGTTATTTCGCCCAGCACGCCATGGAGGTGCTGGAAGGCGAGCGCACCGTGTTTCAGACACTGGAGGACGCGTTCCCCCAGGCCGGCCAGGCGCCGCTCAGGGCACTTGCCGGCTGCTTCGGTTTTTCCGGCGACGAGATCGAGAAGAAATGCCGCGTGCTGTCAGGCGGCGAGAAGGCGCGGCTGGTGATGGCGCTGATGCTGTTCGACCCGCCCAACCTTTTGGTGCTGGACGAGCCGACCAACCATCTCGACATTGCCACCAAGGAGATGCTGATCACGGCACTGTCGCAGTACGAGGGCACCATGCTGTTCGTCTCGCACGACCGGCATTTCCTGGCAGCACTTTCCAACCGCGTGCTGGAACTGACGCCCGAAGGCATCCACACCTATGGCGGCGGCTATACGGAATATGTCGAGCGCACCGGGCAGGAAGCGCCGGGATTGAGGAGCTAGGCCCTTACCGCAGCGAGATGCTCATGCCACTGAGGTCGGCGTTGACCTGCAGGCCGACCTGCCTGCCCGTCAATTCGAGCCGGGCGCCCTTGTCGTTGGTCATGACGATCACCTGAGCCCCTTTGCCAAGCGCGCCGCCGCCGCCCGCCGCGCCATAGACCCCGGTCACATCCCGCGCGCGTTTGATGTGGCGCACGGTACCTCGGAAATAGGTCTTGGAAACGCCGAAGGCGAGGCCGCCCGAGACGGCGCCGACCGAGATCGGGTAGGTGCGGCCATGGAAGGTGAATGTGCCTTCGCCTCCGGAGCCGCCGACGAAGAAGGCCGCCTTGTAGACGGCGAAGCGGATCGTGCCGCTGTCGGCATGCGCGGCGCTGGCAAAGCCGATGCTCGCGGTGGCGATGGCGGCAACCGCGATGGAACGAAATCCGGATGAAATCTTCATGGTGAGAACTCCTCAATGTCGCCGCTTTGCCGGCCGGATGTCAGCGTGGGATCAAAGTTACAACTGAACAGTCTCGCCCGTGATTTGGTTCCAGGCCCCGTGATTTGTTCCAGGGTTCGAATCCGGCCGCGGGAAGGCCGGGGAGAGGGCGAGGGGTTGCGGAG
>NZ_RZQL01000150.1 GCF_003997935.1 Mesorhizobium sp. M7A.F.Ca.US.006.01.1.1 | reverse complement strand
ATCTTGTCGCACGCGCCGCCGCAGGGCGACATCATCATCGACGGCACGTTCGGCGCCGGCGGCTACACCACGGCCATTCTGGCGACGGGCGCCTCCGTGGTGGCGATCGACCGCGATCCGGATGCCATTGCGGCCGGGCGCGATCTGGAAGTGCAGTCGGGGGGTCGGCTGCGGCTGGTGCAGGCGCCGTTCTCGACGCTGGACGAACATGTCGAGAGCGCCGACGGGATCGTGCTCGACATCGGCGTGTCCTCGATGCAGCTCGACCAGGCGGAGCGCGGGTTTTCGT
Organism: Mesorhizobium sp. M7A.F.Ca.US.006.01.1.1; assembly: GCF_003997935.1. Classification (GTDB taxonomy): domain Bacteria; phylum Pseudomonadota; class Alphaproteobacteria; order Rhizobiales; family Rhizobiaceae; genus Mesorhizobium. Next base: position 17,313 of record NZ_RZQL01000150.1, on the reverse strand, counting down.
TCCGCGCCGACGGGCCGCTCGACATGCGCATGGCGCAATCGGGCCTCAGCGCCGCCGATGTCGTCAATTCCTTCAAGCCGGGCGATCTTGCCCGCATCTTCGGCTTCCTGGGCGAGGAGCGTCATGCCGGGCGCATCGCCCGGATGATCGAGGCGCGCCGAGAAAAGCGCCCGTTCGAGGGCACGCTGGAGCTGGCCGACGCCATCGAGACGCATATCGGCCGGGCGCCGAAGGACAAGATCCATCCGGCGACGCGCGTCTTCCAGGCGCTGCGCATTTTCGTCAATGACGAGCTTGGCGAACTGGCCAAGGCCTTGTTTGCGGCCGAACGCGCGCTGAAGCCGGGCGGTCGGCTCGCCGTGGTGACGTTCCACTCGCTGGAAGACCGCATCGTCAAGCGCTTCATCGCCGACCGGGCCGACGTCGCGACCGGCTCGCGGCATTTGCCCGAGGCGCATGCGCGCACCGCGACGTTCCGCAAGGCGGGCGGCGGCGTGACTGCCGGCGACGCCGAGGTGGCGGCCAATCCGCGCGCCCGTTCGGCCAGGCTGCGCGCGGCGATCCGCACCGAGACGCCGGCGCGCGGCAGTGATTTGTCGATTTTCGGCCTTCCAAAGCTTCCCGGTATCGACCGGCCGGGGGAGAGGTAGCTAAGTGTTTCGTACCAGCGACATTGTCCTGATCGCCGTCATGGTTGCGGTCGCGGCCCTTACCTACAAGGCCAAGCGCGAGGCCGAGGAACAATTGGCTTCGGTGCAGAAGATCCATGCGCAGATACGCTATGAGGAGGACACGATCGACCTCCTCAAGGCCGACTGGAGCCTGCTTACCCAGCCGTCGCGGCTGCAGAAGCTCGCCGAACTCTACAAGTCGCAGCTCGAACTCGAGCCGGTCAGCGCTCGCCAGATCGGCGGCATCGGCGACCTGCCGGCCAAATCCCTTGACATCCAGGACATCCTGTCCGGACGCCAGGGCGGCATGGCCGACAATTCGGGCGGCAAGGCGTCGTCGGATGGCAGGGATCCCGTGGTGACCGGAGGCATCGCCCAATGATCGGCAAACTGCTGAAGCGTCGCGCCAGGACGAGTGAAGACGGATCGATCGTGGTCGAGGGCGCCCGCAAGGCGACCGGCGGCAAGGGCAGGACGCGCATCGTCATGACGATGGCGGTGTTCTTCGGCATCTTCTCGACCATATCAGGGCGGCTGGTCTATCTCGGCTTCCAGAGCCCCGATATGTCGGGCGGTCCGCAGAGCCGGGTGACGGCATCGCGGCCCGACATCGTCGACCGCAACGGCGAAGTGCTGGCCACGGATATCAAGACGGCGTCGCTGTTTGCAGAACCGCGCCGGATTGTCGACGCCGACGAGGCGATCGAGAAGCTGTCGACGGTGCTTCCGGACATCGACTATGAGCAGACCTACCACAAGCTGAAGAGCGGCGCCGGTTTCGTCTGGCTGCAGCGGCAGCTGACGCCCAAGCAGCAGTCCGACATCATGCAGCTCGGCATTCCCGGTTTCGGCTTCCGTACCGAAAAGCGCCGCTTCTATCCGAGCGGCGAGACCTCGTCCTACATTGTCGGCCTCACCAACATCGACAACCAGGGCATCTCCGGAATGGAGAAATATGTCGACGAGCAAGGGCTGAGCGACCTGCAGGCATCGGGCCTTGCCATCGCCAAGGATCTCAAGCCGGTAAAGCTTTCGATCGATCTGCGCGTGCAGCATGTCGTGCGCGACGAGATCGCCGCCGGCCTGGAGCGCTATCGTGCCATGGGGGCCGGCGCCGTCGTGCTCAACGTCAAGACCGGCGAAGTGGTGGCCATGGCCTCGGTGCCGGATTTTGATCCGAACAATCCCTACAATGCACAGGACAAAGACCGGCTGAACCGCATGTCGGCGGGCCTCTACGAGATGGGCTCGACCTTCAAGAGCTTCACATCCGCCATGGCGCTCGATTCCGGCAAGGCGACGATGGCGAGCCGCTTCGATGCTTCGCATCCAATCCGGGTCGGCCATCAGGCCATTCACGATTTCCATGGCAAGAACCGTGTGCTGTCCTTGCCGGAGGTGTTCCTCTATTCGTCCAACATCGGGTCGGCCAGGGAAGCCGAGATGGTCGGCATCGAGGGGCATCGCGAATTCCTGCATCGCCTTGGCATTCTGGACAGGATGCAGACCGAATTGCCGGAGACTGCCCGTCCGACTGAGCCGAAGGTCTGGAAACAGGTCAATTCGTTCACCATTGCTTTCGGCCATGGCGTGTCGACGACGCCGCTGCAAGCGGCTGTGGGCTGCGCGGCGTTGATGAATGGCGGCTTCCTGATGAACCCCACCTTTTTGGTGCGTACGCAGGCGGAAGCGATGGCCGCCGCCAAGAAAGTGGTGAGCGACAAGACCGTCGAAGGCATGCGCTACCTCTATTCGCTCAATGCCGAGAAGGGCTCTGCCCGAAATGCCAGAGTCCCCGGCTACCGCGTTGGTGGCAAGACCGGAACGGCCGAGAAGGTCGTCAACGGCCGCTACTCCAAGGACTTGAATTTCAACACCTTCGTCGCCGCCTTCCCGATGGACGATCCGCAGTATCTGGTGTTTACCATTGCCGATGCCCCGCACCCGGAAAAGCCTGGCATGACGGATGTCGCGGCCGCGAATGCGGGGGTTATGGCCGGCAATATCATCAGGCGTTCAGCTGCCATGCTTGGCGTGAAGCCAGATTTCAGCCATGAAAATGGTGCAACGCTGGTTTCCTATCAGTGATTCTTGGGGCGCGCCGGCAACAGCGCGCTATTTTGTTGCGGTGAACGGGACTCGATGAAGCTCAGAGATCTAGCCGGTATCCTGCCCGTCGAGGGAATAGCTTCCGTCGATCTGGAGGTTACAGGGATTTCTTCGGATTCCCGCCAGGTAAAAGCGGGCGTTGTCTTTTTTGCGCTCGCCGGAACCAAGGCCGACGGTGCCGTTTATGCCGCCGATGCCGCCGCGCGCGGTGCGGCCGCGATCGTGGCGGGCAAGGGCAGCACCATTGCCGGGCTCCCTGTACCGGTGCTGGCGGTCGACGATCCGCGCCTGGCGCTGGCGCTGAGTGCGGCACGCTATTTCGGCAAGCAGCCCGGGATCATGGTCGCGGTGACCGGCACCAGCGGCAAGACCTCGGTCGCCGCCTTCACCAGGCAGATCTGGGAGCAGGCCGGTTATGCCACCGCTTCGATTGGCACCACCGGCGTGGTGGCGCCTGGGCGCAACGACTATGGCTCGCTGACGACACCAGATCCGGTCGCCCTGCATCAATTGCTGCGGGAATTGGCCGATGCCGGCGTCACCCACGCCTCGATGGAAGCCTCCAGCCATGGGCTCGACCAGCGCCGCCTCGACGGCGTGAAGCTGGCCGCCGGCGGCTTCACCAATCTCGGCCGCGATCATATGGATTATCATCCGACCATCGAGGATTATCACCGCGCCAAACTGCGCCTGTTCGACACGCTGCTGCCGAAGGGCGCACCAGCCGTCATCTTCGCTGACGATCCATGGTCGGCGCCGACGACCCTGGCCGCACAGGCTGCCGGGCTCGAAGTGCTGACGGTCGGCCGCCATGGCGATTTCCTCAGGCTGAAGCGGGTCGAGCACGAGCGCCACCGCCAGCGGGCCGAGGTCGAGGCCGGCGGCATGCTCTACGAGATCGACCTGCCGCTGGCCGGTGATTTCCAGATTTCGAACGCGCTGGTTTCGGCGGGTCTTGCCATCTCCACGGGAACACCTGTCGCCAAAGCCTTGATGGCGTTGGAGAAACTGAAGGGTGCGCCGGGCCGGCTCGACCTCGTCGGCACCACCGGCAATGGCGCGCCGGTCTATGTCGATTATGCCCACAAGCCCGACGCGCTCGAAAACGTGCTGTCCTCGGTGCGCCCATTCACCACCGGCCGCGTCATCGTGGTGTTCGGCTGTGGCGGCGACCGCGACCGCGGCAAGCGACCGATCATGGGCGAGATTGCGACGCGGCTTGCAGATGTCGTCATCGTCACCGACGACAATCCGCGCTCCGAAGTGCCGGAAACGATCCGCGCCGCCATCCTCGCGGCGGCTCCCGGCGCCATCGAGATCGGCGACCGGCGCCAGGCGATCCACGAAGCGGTCGCCATGCTGCATGCCGGCGACACGCTGATCGTGGCCGGCAAAGGCCATGAGGAGGGCCAGACGGTCGGCTCCGAGACCTTGCATTTCTCCGATCACGAGGAAGTCCGCGCGGCACTCACGGAGCGTGCCGCATGAGCTTGCTGTGGACCTCCGAGGCGCTGGTTGCCGCCATGGACGGGCGGCCGCTCGGGCCGATGCCGGACGGCATTTCAGGCATTTCGATCGACAGCCGCAGCCTGCAGCCGGGCGACGCCTTCTTCGCCATCAAGGGCGAGGCGATGGACGGCCATGACTTCGCAACATCAGCCATCAAGGCCGGCGCCGGCGTGCTGGTGGTGGCCGAAGGCAAGCTGCCGTCGCTCGGCCGGCTGACAGCGCCGATCATCGTTGTCGAGGACGTGCTGGTCGCGCTGGAAAAGCTTGGAGTTGCGTCGCGCGCCCGCTCGAGCGCGAAAATCATCGCTGTGACCGGTTCGGCCGGCAAGACCACCACCAAGGAAGCGCTGCGCCATGTGCTGCAAGCCGTCGGCAAGGTGCATGCCTCGGCGCAGTCCTTCAACAATCACTGGGGCGTGCCGCTGACTTTGGCACGCATGCCTGATGATTGCGACTATGCCGTGTTCGAGATCGGCATGAACCATCCCGACGAGATCCGTCCGCTGGTCAAGATGGTGAGGCCGCATGTCGCCATCGTCACCATGATCGCGGCCGCCCACCTTGGTTTCTTCCGCAATCTGGACGAGATCGCCAAGGCCAAGGCCGAGATTTTCGAGGGGCTGGAGCCCGAGGGGGCCGCCGTCCTCAACCGCGACGATGCGCGCTTCAAGCTGCTCGACAAGATGGCCCATGCCGCCGGTGTCGAGCACGTCTACGGCTTCGGCGAGAATGCGCGCTCTACCTTCAAGCTCACCAAATGCGAATTGCATGCGGATCATTCCGACATCGCCGCCCGGATCGGCGGCCACGAAGTGCTGGCGCGGATCGGCGCGCCCGGCCGCCATATGGTGCAGAACGTGCTGGCGGTGCTGGGTGCGGCGCATCTGGTCGGCGCCGATCTCGACAAGGTGGCTTCAGCACTGGCCGATCTTTCCGCCGAACGCGGGCGCGGCAAGCGCCATCTGCTGCGCCATCCCGGTGGCTCGACTTCGCACCCGGGTGGACTGATCACGCTGATCGACGAGAGCTACAACGCCAATCCGGCATCGATGGCTGCTGCCATGGCATTGCTCAACGCGACGCCGGTGACGGGCGAGGGCCGCCGCATCGCCGTGCTCGGCGACATGCTCGAACTCGGCGATCATTCGGCCAAGCTGCATGCAGCCCTTGCCGATCTCATCGTCGGCACGGGCACGCAGACCGTCTTCCTCGGCGGCCCGGAAATGCGGGCGCTGGCCGAAGCGCTGCCGGCTGAGATCAAGACGGAATACCGCGCCGGTGTCGAGGAGTTGAAGCCGGTGCTGCTTGCCGCGCTGAAGCCGGGTGACGTGGTGATGATCAAATCGTCGAAGGGCATCGGTTTTGCAAAACTGGTCGATGCGCTGCTGGGCAAGTTCCCGGCTGAATCGACAGCCAGAAAACAGACCTAGGTCGGGGGACGAAAAGCGCATGTTTACACTGCTCGTCGATTTTGCGGACAAGGTCTCGGTCTTCAATGTCTTCCGCTACATCACCTTCCGCACCGGTGGGGCGCTGATCACGTCGGCGCTGATCGTCTTCATCTTCGGGCCGACCATCATCAATTCGCTGCGGCTGCGGCAAGGCAAGGGTCAGCCGATCCGCGCCGACGGGCCGCAGACACATTTCAAGAAGGCCGGCACGCCGACCATGGGCGGGCTGATGATTCTGTCGGGCATCATCGGCTCGTCGCTTTTGTGGGCGAACCTGTCGAGCATCTATGTCTGGGTGGTGCTGCTGGTGACGCTGGGCTTCGGCTCGATCGGCTTTTACGACGATTATCTGAAGGTGACCAAGCAGTCGCATCTCGGCTTTTCCGGCAAGGCACGCCTGGCGCTTGAATTCGTCATCGCGGGCATCGCCGCCTGGGTGATCATGCACAATGGCCAGGCGCCGTTCTCGTCGTCGCTGACATTTCCCTTCGCCAAGGAATTCATCGTCAATCTCGGCTGGTTCTTCATTCCGTTCTCCTGCTTCGTCATCGTCGGCGCCGGCAATGCGGTGAACCTGACCGACGGCCTGGACGGCCTGGCGATCGTGCCAATCATGATCGCGGCGGCCTCCTTCGGCGTCATCGCCTATCTCTCGGGCAATGCGGTGTTCGCTGAATACCTGCAGATCCATTTCGTGCCCGGCACCGGTGAACTGGCGGTCGTGCTCGGCGCGGTCATCGGCGCTGGCCTCGGCTTCCTCTGGTTCAATGCGCCGCCTGCGGCGATCTTCATGGGCGATACCGGCTCGCTGGCGATGGGCGGCCTGATCGGCACGGTCGCCGTCGCCACCAAGCACGAGATCGTGCTGGTCATCGTCGGCGGATTGTTCGTCGTCGAAATCCTGTCGGTCATCATCCAGGTCGGCTACTTCAAGATGACCGGCAAGCGGGTGTTCCTGATGGCGCCGATCCACCATCATTTCGAAAAGCTCGGCTGGACCGAAAGCCAGGTGGTGATCCGCTTCTGGATCATCGCCGTCATCCTGGCGCTGGTCGGCCTGTCGACCCTCAAGCTGAGATAGGAAGCCCTTTGATCCCCGCCGCATCCTTTTCAGGCAAGCGCGTTTCGCTCTTCGGGCTCGGTGGCTCGGGGATTGCGACGGCGCGCGCGCTGATCGAGGGCGGCGCGGACGTGCTGGCCTGGGACGACAATCCCGACAGCGTGGCCAAGGCCGCCGTTGCCGGTATCGCGACCGCTGATTTGCGCGGCGCCGACTGGGCGAAATTCTCGGCCTTCGTGCTGTCGCCGGGCGTGCCGCTGACTCATCCCAAGCCGCATTGGACGGTGGAGCTGGCGCGCGGTTCAGGCGTCGAGATCATCGGCGACATCGAGCTTTTCTGCCGCGAGCGGATGCTGAGCGCGCCGACGGCCCCCTTCATCGCCATCACCGGCACCAACGGCAAGTCGACGACGACCGCGCTGACCGCGCACATCCTGAAAGCCGCGGGACGCGACACCCAGATGGGCGGCAATATCGGCCGCGCGGTGATGACGCTCGATCCGCCCGAGCCCGATCGGCGCTATGTCGTCGAATGCTCGTCCTACCAGATCGATCTCGCGCCCTCGATCAATCCGACGGCCGGCATCCTGCTCAACCTAACGCCCGACCATCTCGACCGCCACGGCACCATGCAGCACTACGCCGCGATCAAGGAGCGGCTGGTGGCCGGCAGCGAGACGGCGATCGTCGGGATCGACGATTCCTGGTGCTCGCAGATCGCCGAGCGGCTGGAGCGGGCGGGGCGGCAGGTCATCCGTATTTCCAAGCGGCTGCCGCTGACCGATGGCTATTTCGCCGATGGCAGCAACCTGATGGAAGCGGTGCATGGCCGTTACAGCCGTGTCGCCTTCCTCGAAGGCATCGGTTCGCTGCGCGGCCAGCACAATGCCCAGAACGCTCTGGCGGCGGTCGCCGCTTGCCTTAAGGTCGGGCTGGAGCTTGGCGAGATCCAGTCGGGGCTGGAAAGCTTCCCCGGCCTCGCGCACCGCATGGAGCAGGTCGGCCGCAAGGACCACGTGCTGTTCATCAACGATTCCAAGGCGACCAATGCCGATGCTGCGGCGCCGGCGCTGTCCAGCTTCGCGCGCATCTACTGGATCGCCGGCGGCCTGCCCAAGGAAGGCGGCATCGAACCGTTGCGCGGCTTCTTCCCGCGCATCGCCAAGGCCTATCTTATCGGTGAGGCCGCCCCCGCCTTTTCGGCGACGCTGGGCGAGGCAGTTCCCTACGAGATCTCAGGCACGCTGGCCGCGGCGGTCGAGCATGCCGCGCACGATGCGGCTAAGGACGACAGCGGCGAGGCGGTGGTGCTGCTGTCGCCGGCCTGCGCCAGCTTCGACCAGTTCAAGAATTTCGAAGTCCGCGGCGAAGCCTTCAGGCAAGCTGCGAATGCTATCGAGGGTGTGAAACCCATCGGAGGGGCACGATAATGCAGAGCCGTCTCGACAAAAGTCCGGTTGCGACCTGGTGGTGGACGATCGATCGCTGGTTCCTGGCGGCGTTCCTGTCGCTGATGGGGCTTGGCATCGTCTTGTCCTTCGCGGCCAGCCCGGCGGTGGCCGAACGCATCGGCCTCGACAGTTTCCACTTTGCCACCAGGCAGATCATCTTCACTGTGCCGGCGCTCGGCGTGATGCTGGCCGTTTCCTTCCTCGATTCCAGGCAGATCCGGCGCATGGCGCTGATCATGCTGTGCCTGATGCTGGTGCTGATGGTGGCAGTGCTCTACATCGGCGTCGAGGTGAAGGGCGCGCGCCGCTGGGTGTCGCTTGCCGGCCTGTCGATCCAGCCGTCGGAATTCCTGAAGCCAGCCTTCGTCATCATGTGTGCCTGGCTTTTCGCCGAGCACAAGCGCCAGCCCGACATTCCGGGCAATCTTTTCGCCATGCTGCTGCTGGTGCTGGTCGTGTCGCTGCTGGTGGCGCAACCGGACCTCGGCCAGACCATGCTGACGACCGGCACCTGGGGCATCATGTTCTTCATGGCCGGGCTGCCCTGGCTGTGGATCGTCGCGCTCGGCGCAGCCGGCGTCGGCGGCGTCTTTGCCGCCTATACGGTGTTCCCGCACGTTGCCTTGCGCATCGACAAGTTCCTCACCGGCGAGGGCGACACGTTCCAGGTCGACATGGGGCGCGAGGCGCTGATCAATGGCGGCTGGTTCGGTGTCGGACCGGGCGAGGGCACCGTCAAGCGCGTCATCCCCGATAGCCATGCCGACTTCGTCTTCTCGGTCGCGGGCGAAGAGTTCGGGCTGATCATGTGCTTCTTCATCATGTCGATCTTCGCCTTCATCGTGCTGCGCGGCCTCAACACGGCGCTGAAGGAGCATGACGATTTCACCCGCTATGCGGTCGGCGGCCTCGTCACCGTGTTCGGCCTGCAGGCGGTCATCAACATGTGCGTCAACCTCCAGCTCGTGCCGGCCAAGGGTATGACGCTGCCGTTCATCTCCTATGGCGGCTCCTCGCAGATCGCCATCGCCATCTCGATGGGCATGGTGCTGGCGCTGACACGCAAGCGGCCGGAAAAGCGCAAGCAGATGGGCTTTGGCCTGTCGCAACGCGCCGTGCCGGCGGAGTGATATGGCCAGAGGCGTCATCCTTCTCGCGGCAGGCGGAACCGGTGGGCATCTTTTCCCGGCCGAGGCGCTGGCGCATGAGCTGAACGAGCGCGGCTGGTCGGTGCATCTGGCGACCGACGACCGTGCCGAGCGTTTCGCCGGTCATTTCCCGGCCGCCGCCGTCCATCCGATCCAGTCGGCGACGTTGGGCTCGAAAAACCCTTTTGCCCTGCTTGGCGCCTTCTGGAAAATCTGGCGCGGCGTGCGCCAGGCTTCCGCCGTTATCGCCAGGATCAAGCCGGATGCGGTCGTCGGCTTCGGCGGCTATCCGACCTTGCCGCCGCTCTACGCGGCAACACGGCGCAAGGTGCCGACCCTGATCCATGAGCAGAACGCGGTGATGGGGCGCGCCAACCGGGCGCTGGCCGGCCGTGTCGACGCCATCGCCGGCGGCTTCCTGCCGCAGGACACCAGTGCTGCCGGGGTGAAGACGGTGACGACAGGCAATCCGGTCAGGCCCGCGGTGCTGGAAGCGGCCAGGACGGCTTATGTGGCATCGAGCGGGGAGCAGCCGTTCCGCCTGCTGGTGTTCGGCGGCAGCCAGGGCGCTCAGTTCTTTTCGGATGCCGTGCCGGGAGCCATCGCACTCCTTTCCGACGCCCAGCGCAAGCGGCTGGTGATTACCCAACAAGCGCGCGCGGATGACGTGGCGCGGGTCAAGGCGGCCTATGCCACCCTTGGCGTCGCCGTCGAGGTCTCGCCCTTCTTCACCGACATGGCGCAGCGCATGGCGGCTGCGCACCTGGTGATCTCGCGCTCCGGCGCCTCGACCGTCTCGGAGATCGCCGTCATCGGCCGGCCGGCGTTGCTGGTGCCTTACCCCTATGCGCTCGATCACGACCAGGCGGCGAACGCAGCGGCACTTGCCGCTGCCGGCGGCGGCGAAGTGCATCCGCAATCCTCGCTCTCGTCCGAACGCATCGCAGCGCTTGTCGGCGGGCTGATGGACGCCCCCGAGCGGCTGTCGGCCATGGCGGCTGGCGCGAAATCGGCAGGCAGGCCGGACGCGGCACGGTTGCTCGCTGATCTCACAGAGGCTATTGCGTCCAAAAAAGCCGTTTCGGATTTCAGGAAGGGGACGCACGCATGAAGATGCCGCAGACCATCGGCCTTGTGCATTTCATCGGCATTGGCGGCATCGGCATGAGCGGCATTGCCGAAGTGCTGCACAATCTTGGCTACAAGGTGCAAGGGTCCGACCAGGCCGAAAGCGCCAACGTGCAGCGGCTGCGCGACAAGGGCATCGAATGCTTCGTCGGTCATAGGGCCGAAAATCTCGGCGATGCCGAGGTTGTCGTTGTCTCGACGGCGATCAAGAAATCCAACCCCGAGCTGAAGGCCGCGCGCGAAAAGCTGCTGCCGATCGTGCGCCGGGCCGAAATGCTGGCCGAGCTGATGCGCTTTCGCCAGGCGGTGGCGATCGGCGGCACGCATGGCAAGACGACGACGACCTCGATGGTGGCGACGTTGCTTGATGCCGGCGGGCTCGATCCGACCGTCATCAATGGCGGCATCATCAATGCCTATGGCACCAATGCGCGCATGGGCGACGGCGAATGGATGGTGGTCGAGGCCGACGAGAGCGACGGCACTTTCCTGAAACTACCGGCGGAGATCGCGGTCGTCACCAACATCGATCCCGAGCATCTCGATCACTATGGCAGCTTCGACAAGGTGCGCGAGGCGTTCCGCCAGTTCGTCGAGAACGTGCCGTTCTACGGTTTTGGCGTGATGTGCACCGATCACCCCGAGGTGCAGGCGCTGGTCAGCCGCATCGAGGACCGCCGGGTCATCACCTATGGCGAGAATGCGCAGGCCGACGTGCGCTTCACCAATCACCGCATGGCAGGTGCCATTTCGGAATTCGACGTGGTGATCCGCGACCGCAAGACCGGCGGCCAGACTGTCATAGCAGGCCTGCGCCTGCCGATGCCCGGTCGCCACAACGTCTCCAACGCGACGGCAGCAATCGCGGTCGCGCATGAGCTCGGCCTGTCGGCCGAGGCGATCAAGAAGGGCCTGTCGTCCTTCGCCGGCGTCAAGCGCCGCTTCACCCATACCGGTTCGTGGGACGGCGTCGAAATATTCGACGACTACGGCCACCATCCGGTCGAAATCTCGGCGGTGCTGAAGGCGGCGCGCAGCGCCACCAACGGTCGCGTCATCGCCATCGCCCAGCCGCATCGCTTCACCCGGCTGCATGATCTGTTCAACGAGTTTTCCACCTGCTTCAACGACGCCGATACGGTGATGGTGGCGCCGGTCTACGCGGCCGGCGAAGAGCCGATCGACGGCGTCAGCTCGGACGCGCTGGTGTCGCGCATCCGCGCCGGCGGCCATCGCGACGCGCGCTACATCGAGGGTCCGGCGGCGATTGCGCCCATCATCCGTGATCTGGCCAAGCCGGGCGATTTCGTCGTCTTCCTTGGCGCAGGCAACATCACCCAATGGGCCTATGCGTTGCCCAAGGAGCTTGGCGGGACCGTGTCATGATGCACGGCCAGGCCCTGATCGACAGACTGGGCGACCGGCTTGCCGGCCTGCGCGGCCGCCTGACGCCGAATGCAGAGATGGACAAGATCACCTGGTTCCGTGCCGGGGGGCTGGCTGAAGCGTTGTTCCAGCCGGCCGATGAGGAGGATCTTGCCGCGTTCCTGAAAGCCGTTCCCGAAGAGATACCGCTGACGGTCGTTGGCGTCGGCTCCAACCTTCTGGTCCGCGATGGCGGCATCGAGGGCTTTGTCATTCGGCTTTCGGCCAAGGGCTTCGGCGATGCCGAGGTGATTTCGCCAATCAGGATCAAGGCGGGAGCTGCAACCCCCGACAAGCGCGTCGCAGCGGTGGCGCTCGAGGCCGGCATTGGCGGCTTTCATTTCTACCACGGCATTCCGGGTGCAACCGGCGGTGCGCTGCGGATGAACGCAGGCGCCAACGGCGTCGAGACGCGCGAGCGCGTCCTCGAAGTGCGCGCGCTCGACCGCAAGGGCAATGTGCAGACGCTGAGCAATGCCGATATGGGTTACGCCTATCGCCATTCGGCGGCGCCTGCCGGGCTGATCTTCACCTCGGCCGTGTTCGAGGGCTTTGCCGAGGAAAGAGCGGCGATCAAGGCGGCGATGGAGGCCGTGCAGAACCATCGTGAAACCGTGCAGCCGATCCGCGAGAAGACCGGTGGCTCGACGTTCAAGAATCCGGAAGGCACGTCGGCCTGGAAGGAGATCGACAGAGCGGGCTGCCGCGGCCTGATGATCGGCGGGGCGCAGATGTCGCCGATGCATTGCAACTTCATGATCAACACGGGAACCGCGACCGGCTACGACCTTGAATATCTCGGCGAGACGGTGCGCACGCGGGTGCTGGAGAATTCCGGTATCCGGCTGCAATGGGAAATCAAGCGCATCGGCAATTTCCGGCCGGGGCATGCTGTCCAGGAGTTTCTCGGGCAGCTCCTTTAAGGTGCGCTCTGGCGCGTGTTGAAGTTCATGTGATGCATGAACTTCAACGAGTTCGAAACGGTCCGCGACCGTTGCCGCAAAGACTCAACGACACGCTTTTCGCATCCATTTTCTCAGAAAGTGAATCTCTCGGAATCGTAAGCACTTGCCAGTGAATCAACTCTCTGATTCTCTGCTCGAAAGCGTTTCCTGATTTGAGTCGTTCGACGCGTTTTCAGCGTTTTCCGTCTGGGGGGCAACCTGCCGGGAGACTCTGACTCAATGTTGCGGAAAATCTGGTTTTGGTCCGCCGTGAGAGAGGGGATGCCGGGGAATGAAAAACAAGCATGTGGCCGTCCTGCTGGGTGGTTTTTCGTCCGAGCGGCCCGTGTCTCTGTCCTCGGGAAAGGCTTGCGCCGATGAGCTTGAGAAGGAAGGTTACCAGGTCACCCGCGTCGATGTCGGGCGCGATGTCGGCTCCGTGCTTGCCGAGCTCAAGCCCGATGTCGCCTTCAATGCGCTGCACGGCCCTTTTGGCGAGGACGGCACCATTCAGGGCATCCTGGAATATCTCGGCATTCCCTACACCCATTCCGGCGTGCTCGCCTCGGCTCTGGCCATGAACAAGGAGCAGGCCAAGCGGGTTGCCAAGTCGGTCGGCATCGTGGTTGCCGAATCGAAGGTTGCCAGCCGCTTCGCCATCCAGAACAAGCATCCGATGAAGCCGCCCTATGTTGTCAAGCCGGTCAATGAGGGTTCGAGCTTTGGTGTCGTCATCGTGCATGAAGGCCAGTCGCATCCGCCGCAGGTTCTTGGCTCGTCGGAGTGGAAATATGGCGATACCGTCATGGTCGAGCGCTACATTCACGGCAGGGAGCTGACCTGCGCGGTGATGGGCGATGTGGCGCTGGGGGTCTGTGAGATCATCCCGACCGGTCATTCCTTCTACGACTATGATTCAAAATATGTCGCTGGGGGATCAAAGCACGAATGCCCCGCAAAAGTTTCACCGAATATTTACCAAAAAATACAAACACTGGCGCTCAAGGCTCACCAAGCGATCGGCTGTCGGGGCGTTTCCCGGTCGGACTTCCGTTATGACGATCGTCATTCCGAAAACGGCGAGATTGTCTGGCTCGAGGTCAACACCCAGCCGGGTATGACGCCGACGTCTTTGGTGCCTGAAATCGCCGCCCAGGCCGGGCACTCGTTTGGCGATTTGTTGAGTTGGATGGTGGAGGACGCTTCGTGTCTGCGTTGAAATGGGGACAAGGTAGGGAGAGGGGCGCGGCCGGGCCGGCGCTGTTCGGCCTGTCGTTGTCGTTGGACCATTTCGTACTGCCGCGGATGCTGCGCCGTCCGGTGCGCATTCTGACGCGCCTCGGTGTCGGGGAATTCCAGGCGCCGCGCTTTTCCGCGGCCATGATGTCGGCCGTGCTGATTGCCTCGAGCAGTGCCTATGGCGCCTATCTCGGCGGCCATGTCGACGGTATCGTGCAGAGCATCACAGCCCGCACCGGATTTGCCGTCGATCAGGTCAAGGTGGTCGGCAATCGCCAGACCTCGGAAATCGATATACTCGACAGGCTTGAACTTGATGGCTGGACCTCGCTGATTGGCTTTAATGCCGAGGCGGCGCGCGAGCGGATTTCCGGCCTGCCGTGGATCGAGGTCGCGGCGGTGCGCAAGGTCTATCCGCACACGCTGGAAGTGCGTGTCGAGGAGCGCGAGGCTTTCGCGCTCTGGCAGCAGGGCGACGAGCTTTCGGTCATCGAGAGGAATGGTGCCATGATCGCGCCGTTCTCGGGCGGCAAGCAGGTGCTCCTGCCGCTGCTGATCGGCACCGGCGCACCGGCGAGCGCGCCCGATTTCCTGGCCAAGGTCGAAAAATATCCCGAGCTCGCGAGCCGGATCAAAGGTTATATCCGCGTCGGCGAGCGGCGCTGGGACCTGAAGCTGGACAATGGCATCACCATCAAGCTTCCCGAGGACGGCGAGGATCAGGCGCTCGCCGAACTCGTGAAGATGGATCATGACACCGGCTTGCTGTCGCGCGACATCGCCGCCGTCGACATGCGCCTGACGGACCGGCTGGTCGTGCAGTTGACGGCGGAAGCGGCGACGCAGCGCGAAGCCGCCCTCAACGAGAAACCCAAGAGCCTGAAGCGCAAGCCGGAGACGAAGATATGAGCTGGCTTGGCGGTCCTGGCGATGCCGCGTCGCGCCGGTCCGGCACCCTGACGGTGCTGGATGTCGGTTCGAGCAAGGTCTGCTGCATGGTGGCCAAGCTCAAGCCGTGCGATGACGGCAAGCTGCTGCGCGGCCGCTCGCACCGGATCCAGGTGATCGGCATCGGCCATCAGAAGTCGCAAGGCGTGAAGTCTGGTGTCGTGGTCGATCTCGATAGGGCGGAACATGCCATCCGCCTTTCCGTCGACGCGGCCGAGCGCATGGCCGGGCTGACGGTCGATTCGCTGATCGTCAACATGACGGCCGGCCGGCTGAAGAGCGAAGCCTTCTCCGCCACCATCAATCTTGGCGGCCATGAGGCCGACGAGGCTGATATCAAGCGCGTTCTCGGCGCCGGCGCCAAGCAGGCGCTGAAGGCCGAGCGCGAGGTGATCCATTCGCTTCCCGTCGGCTTCTCGCTGGATGCCGAACGCGGCGTGCGCGATCCGCGCGGCATGGTCGGCGACGCACTCGGCGTCGACATGCATGTGCTGACCGGCGACGCCGCTCCGATGCGCAATCTGGAACTGTCCATCAACCGTTCGCATCTGTCGGTCGAACGCATGGTGGCGACGCCCTATGCCAGCGGCCTGGCGGCCCTGGTCGACGACGAACTGGAAATGGGCGCGGCCTGCATCGACATGGGCGGCGGCACGACGACGATCTCGGTGTTTTCGGAAGGCAGGTTCGTCCATGGCGACGCCATCGCCATCGGCGGCAACCACGTCACGCTGGATATGGCCAAGGGGCTGTCGACCTCGCTTGATGCCGCCGAACGGCTGAAGGTGATGCATGGCTCGGCGCTGCCGGGCAGCGCAGACGACCGCGACCTGGTCTCGATCCAGCCGATCGGCGACGATGGTGACGTGCCCTTGCAGATCCCGCGCTCGGTGATGACGCGCATCGTGCGCGCCCGCATCGACGAGACGCTCGAATTGCTGCGCGACCGGCTGAACAAGTCCGGCTATGGCAATGCAGTTGGCAAGCGTGTGGTTCTTACCGGCGGTGCCAGCCAGCTTGCCGGCCTGCCGGAGGCGGCGCGCCGCATCCTGGGGCGCAATGTGCGCATCGGCCGCCCGCTCGGCGTGGCCGGCCTGCCGGAAGCGGCGAAGGGGCCGGCCTTCTCGGCTGCGGTGGGGCTTCTGATCTATCCGCAGATGGCGAGCTTCGAGAGCCATCCGGCGAAAGGAATTTCCGGTCTCAAAATGACCGGAACGGGCGGAAAACTGCATCGCATGAGTCAGTGGTTGAGAGACAGTTTCTAAAATTGACGGGGACAGCCCCATAGGCGGCCGCGGCGGCGAAGCGGCGTGAAAGGCAAAGGACGGAGACAATGACCATCAATCTGCAAAAGCCGGACATCACCGAGCTTAAGCCGCGCATCACCGTGTTCGGTGTCGGCGGCGGCGGCGGCAATGCCGTCAACAACATGATCACCGCCGGTTTGCGCGGTGTCGAGTTCGTGGTGGCCAACACCGACGCGCAGGCGCTGACCATGTCGAAGGCGGGCCGCCTGATCCAGCTCGGCGCGCATGTCACCGAGGGCCTTGGCGCCGGCTCGCAGCCGGAAGTCGGCCGTGCGGCGGCGGAAGAGTGCATCGATGAAATCCTCGATCACCTGACCAACACCCATATGTGCTTCGTCACCGCCGGCATGGGCGGCGGCACCGGCACCGGTGCTGCTCCGGTCGTTGCCCGCGCAGCGCGCGAAAAGGGCATCCTCACCGTCGGCGTCGTCACCAAGCCGTTCCACTTCGAAGGCCAGCGCCGCATGAAGACCGCGGATTTCGGCATCGAGGAATTGCAGAAATGCGTCGATACGCTGATCGTCATCCCCAACCAGAACCTGTTCCGGCTGGCCAATGACAAGACCACCTTCGCCGACGCCTTCGCCATGGCCGACCAGGTGCTCTATTCCGGTGTCGCCTGCATCACCGATCTGATGGTCAAGGAAGGCCTGATCAATCTCGACTTCGCCGACGTCCGTTCCGTCATGCGCGAGATGGGCAAGGCGATGATGGGCACCGGCGAGGCTTCCGGCGAGGGCCGCGCGATGGCCGCCGCCGAGGCGGCGATCGCCAACCCGCTGCTCGACGAGACCTCGATGAAGGGCGCCAAGGGCCTGCTGATCTCGATCACCGGCGGCCGCGACCTGACGCTGTTCGAAGTCGACGAAGCCGCGACCCGTATCCGCGAGGAAGTTGACCAGGACGCCAACATCATCCTGGGC
>NZ_RZQL01000149.1 GCF_003997935.1 Mesorhizobium sp. M7A.F.Ca.US.006.01.1.1 | reverse complement strand
GCGACGGATCAACCACCGCGACGAATTGTCTCTTCAAAGCAGCGTCAGCTGCACCTGGTCTTTCCCGGCGGCAACGAACTGGTCGGTCCGCAGCGTGCGCCGTTCGGCATTGAGGCCGAGCCGCTTGGCTGTGATCTCGAAGCGCCGGCCGATCTGCCAGGCATAGGGACCGGCGCCCTTCATGCGTTTGCCCCATTCCGAATCATAGTCCTTGCCGTCGCGCATCGAGCGGACCAGCGACATCACATGGCGGTAGCGGTCAGGATAGTGGCGCAGCAGCCAGTCCTTGAAGATCGGGCTGACCTCCAGCGGTAGCCGCAGGATCACATAACCCGCTTCGCGCGCGCCCGCCGCACGTGCGGAATCGAGGATGCGTTCCATCTCCGGATCGGTCAGGCCCGGAATGATCGGCGCCACCATGACCGACGCCGGAATGCCGGCATCCGAAAGCTGCCGGATCGCTTCCAGCCGCTTGGTCGGCGTCGACGCGCGCGGCTCCATGGTGCGCGCCAGCATGCGGTCGAGCGTCGTCACCGACAGCGCTACCTTGGCGAGCCCGCGTTCGGCCATGCGCGACAGGATATCGATGTCGCGCGTCACCAGAGCGGACTTTGTCACGATGCCGACCGGGTGGCCGCGCGCTTCCAGCACTTCGAGGATTTCGCGCATGATCCGGTATTGCTTCTCGATCGGCTGGTAGGGGTCGGTGTTGGTGCCGATGGCGATGGTGCGCGGCTGATAGCTGTCCTTCGAAAGCTCCTTGTCGAGCAAGCGCGCCGCATCAGGCTTGGCGAACAGCTTCGATTCGAAATCCAGACCCGGCGACAGACCCATGAACGCGTGCGTCGGGCGGGCAAAGCAATAGACGCAGCCATGCTCGCAGCCGCGATAGGGGTTGATGGAACGGTCGAAGGAAATGTCGGGCGATTCGTTGCGGGTGATGATGGTGCGCGGCTTCTCTACCTGCACTTCGGTCTTGAAAGGCAGCAGTTCTTCCAGCGAATTCCAGCCATCGTCGAACACGTGCCGGCTGACTGGCTCGAACCGGCCGGACGGATTGATGCCAGCCGACCTACCGCGGTTGCGGTCCGGGCGGACACGCATGCCGCTCTGCTCGACCATCGCATTGGCCATCTCGGCCCTTCCTGCTCCGAAAGCTGCAATGTCGGCGCGCACGATCTGTTCCATTTTCGCCCGCTCCCAGGGACTGTCCATGTTGTGTCGAATCGCTCTGCTCATGAAATTATTCCTATTTCGTTGATGAGAACAAAGCAAGAACTTTCTATGGTGCCATGCAAAAACTGGCGCTGTCCGGCGCTTTCCGCTATTCGGCTAAGGATGCTCAGTGTTCTCATCGAAACCCGCAATGACGAGGAGGGCCTCGCCCGCACGCTAGCCTCGCTGATTGGCGGAGCGGTCGAGGGCGTGGTGCGTGAAGTCATCGTCTGCGACACAGGCTCCACCGATCAGACGCATCGTGTGGCCGAGCATGCCGGCTGTCAGTACGTGACGGGCGGTGTCGTCGCCGGCATCCACCAGGCCAAGGGGGATTGGCTGCTGCTGCTGGAACCGGGCGCGCGGATGGTGGAGGGCTGGATCGATGAGGTTGTCGCCCATACGGCAAGGCAGACCATGGCGGCACGGTTTTCGCGCACGCGAGCCAGCCGCACGCCGTTCCTGGCCCGGGTCTTTTCGGGAAACCGCGCCTTGGCCGACGGATTGCTGATCAGCAAGCGTCAGGCGGCGGCCGCTGCCAAGAGTGCCGGCAGTGCCGAGGCCATCGCCCGCGGCCTCGCAACGAAGCGGCTCGACGCCGAGATCTGGATGGCGCCGGCCAAGCAGGAACGCCGCTCCTCGACATGATTTTTTGCAGCTGCTCAGGCCATTGTGCATTGCACAAAATTTGACGCGGGGTTAGCTTCCGTTCAAGCGGGAATTGGGTTTGGGACATGCCGAGTGGCGAGCACCGATGCGGCATCGGTGGTGCTCTCATAGCCGAGGACCCAATGAAGCTTTCAACCCCCGACACATCCGGCGCGGCCAGTCTCGAGGCTATTGCGCGCAACGGCAGTCTGTTGCGACGCATCGCGGTGCGCATTCCGACCTATCTCAAGGATCTGCGTGAGAACCCTGCCTGGCTGCCGATGTTCGTGCTGGCGCGCACCATGCCCGGCCGCCGCATGCATTGGCTCGGCGCAAAACGCGCCCGCCCGGTCGCCAATGCCGGGGATACGATGTTTGCCGGTGTCGAACGGGGAGCGGTCGTCGATGCGCTGCGCTCCGACGGGCTGTTTTCAGGCCTGGTCCTGCCGCCTGATATCCATGAAGAGATTGCTGACTTCGCCGGGCGCACGCCTTGCTTCGGCAATTTCGACCGCCGTCTCGAATTCATGCCGGGGGAACACGCCGAGGCCGAGAAGCGCTTTGGCCGCTCGCTGCTCAGCGGGCATTTTTTCGAGCGCAGCCTCGACTGCCCGGCGGCGCTTGCCGTCCAGCGCGATCCGCTGCTTCTGGATATTGCCGCACACTATCTCGGCGGCCAGGCGAAACTGATCACGACACGCGTCTGGTGGAGTTTTCCCACGGGTGCAGCTTCGGATGCCGACAAGAACCTCGCCTCGCTCGGCAAGTATCATTTCGACCTCGATGATTGGCGCATGCTGAAACTCTTCTTCTACCTCAAGCCGGTCGACGCCGACACCGGTCCGCATGTCTATGTCAGGGGCAGCCACAAGCGCCGCAGCCTCAAGCATCAGCTCACGCTTCTGGTTGGCCACCCCGCGCAACAGGTGCTGGATGTCTATGGCGAGCAGAGCCCGGTGACGCTGACCGGCGAGGCCGGTCTCGGCTTTGTCGAGGACCCCTTTGGCTTCCATATGGGCACCGTGCCGGCACGCACGCCGCGACTGATGATGGAAGTCGGCTTCGGCGTGTCGCCACCGTCGCGCCGGCGGTTTCATGGCGAGCCGGTCATCCGCTGAGAGCTGTCTATCCGAAGCTCATCTCGACAGGCATCCAGTGTGTGCGGCGCCTGTCTTGACGCTGCGCTTGGGTTTCGGCGTCAAAGTCGACGCGAACCGGCTCCTGATTGAACCGCTCGCGGTCGTCCAGGGCGTTGATGATGACGATCGCCCTGGCGTCGTCTCTGGCGATTGCATCGTCATCTCCGGCGATTGCGGCGACGTAGACACCGCACTCCCGGCAGATCAGATAGTCGGCCGTCCTCAGCCCGAACTGATATCTCTGCAGGCGCGCCTCGTCCTTGACCGAGATGATCAGTTTGCCGGCCGCATCGGCAGCCGCGCGCGAACCATGCCTGACACAGAACGAGCACTGGCAGGCGCGAACTTCGATCTGGGGCGGGTCGAGCTCAGTTGAAAATCCAAGGCGTATGTTGCCGCAATGGCATCCACCGGTGTGCACGGTCATCGTAGCTGCCTTGTCGTAAACGGCGGTGATCGCCTTCAAGCAGGGTACTTATGCAGGGTCCGGTTTGGAATGGGGTTTCGAAGGCGCCGATGCCGTTCTGCCTGGCAAACGCGGTGCGAAGCCGGCGCTTTGCCTCGGCTTACGGAGCCGATTTGCCGCGCCGCAAATGCTCGTCCAGGCGCGGCATGATCTCGACGAAGTTGCACGGCATGTGCCGGTAGTCGAGCTGTGCCTTCAGGATGCCGTCCCAGGCGTCCTTGCAGGCGCCTGGCGAACCCGGCAGCACGAAGACGAAGGTGGCGTTGACGACGCCGCCGGTCGCCCGGCTTTGGATCGTCGAGGTGCCGATCTTGTCGTAGGAAATCCGGTGGAACACTTCCGAAAAGCCGTCCATGCGCTTTTCGAAGATCGGCTCCAGCGCGTCTGGCGTCACGTCACGGCCGGTGAAGCCGGTGCCGCCGGTGGTGATGACGACATCGATATTCTTGTCCCGCGACCACGCCAGAACCGTGTCGCGGATTTTCTCACGGTCGTCGGTGACGATATCGCGGGCCGCCAGGATATGGCCGGCCTCGGTGATGCGGTCGGCCAGCGTCTGGCCGGATTTGTCGTCGGCGAGGCTGCGCGTATCCGAAACGGTCAGCACCGCGATGCGCACGGGAATGAAGGAGCGGCTCTCGTCAATTCTGGCCATCAGCTCCCTCCGATGCGATGCTGCGCGTCGCCGCGACGAACCAATCGGGCTGGCGGCCGCGGATCTCGGCAGCGGCGCGCTTGGCGACATTGCCGGTCTCGAACAGGCCGAAGCATGTCGCCCCGGATCCCGACATCCGCGAGAACCCCGATCCAGCCTTGTTCAGCCAGGAAAGTGCCCTGCCGATCGCGGGTTGCATCGCCAGCGCGGCGGGCTCGAGATCGTTGCGGGTGATCTCCAGCCAGTTGCGCAGGCTGTGAAAATCGATGCTTCGCGGCAGCGGCGGCAAGGGCTCATTGTCGCGCCGGGAAAGCGCCGCAAACACATCCGCCGTCGAGACCGGCGTGCCTGGATTGACCAGCACCAGGCCAAGCGCCGAAAAATCCGGCACCATCGACAGCTCATCCCCGATGCCGCGCGCGACCAGCGGCTTTGCCGCCAGGCACATCGGCACATCGGCGCCGAGCGAGAGGCCGATCCGTGCCAGCTCGCTGCCGTCGATATCCAGGCCCCATGTCTCCACCAGCCCGCGCAGCACGGTCGCCGCGTCGCTCGACCCGCCGCCGACGCCGGAGGCAACCGGCAGGTTCTTTTCCAACCGGATAGCGACCGGCGGTGTTCTCTCGTGCCCGACCGCCTGTCGCAGGGCATCGCGCGCCTTGAGTACCAGATTGCTGGCGTCGAAAGGAACGGCCGGGGCGTAGCGGCCGGACACGGTAAACTCATCGCTGTCGGCGAGCGCGATTTCGACCCTGTCGCCAAACCGCGTGAATACCGCCAGGCTTTCGATCAGATGATAGCCGTCAGGGCGCCTGCCGGTGACATGCAGCGCAAGATTGATCTTGGCGTGCGCGTGCCAGCTACGCGACCCGATGTCGGTGTCCACAATCGTCTGCGGGATGATGCTCAGTCCTTGGCCAGCCGGTATTCGCCGGTCTTCGGATCCTTGACCAAAGTGCCCATCGCGCCGTTGGCCGTCTGCTTTTCGGTACGCCGCACCTTGGCGGTCACACGTTCGGCTTCGCGGATGAGGGTGCGGTAGCCGAAATAGGCGGCGACGCCGACGACGGTGAAGAAAATGATCTGCGGCATACCAAAACTCCTCCCACGCTGGGCCGGCGAAGGTGGCCGGTCGGGTCGGTTAAGCTCTCATGCTAGACGGTTTTGCCGGGTTTTCAAAGCCCGAAGCGTGCCCACAATGCGCGCTCTTCCGCCGCATCCATCACGCCGCTGGCGGCAGCGGCTGCGATATCGGGCGCTGAAAAGCCCTTGCTGGAGCCGAACAGGCCGAAGCGGCTGAGGAAACCGCGCGGCGCCGTGATCAGCCTGAGCTGGGTTTTTTCCCCGAAACGGGTCTTGAGCACCGTGCGCATGTCGCCGAGCGCATCGACCAGACCGAGTTCGAGGCCTTTGATGCCGGTCCAGAACAGGCCGGTGAACAGGTCCGGATCGTCCTTCAGTTTCGTGCCGCGCCGTTCCTTGACGAGATCGATGAACGTGCCGTGCACCTCGAGCTGCAGCGCTTTCAGGCGTTCGACGTCTTCCTTCTTCTCGGGCTTGAAAGGATCGAGCACCGCCTTGTTCTGGCCAGCTGTGTGGACACGGCGCTCGACACCGATCTTCTTCATCAGTTCCGGGAAGCCGAACGAAGCCGAGACCACGCCGATCGAACCGACGATGGACGACGGGTCGGCGAAGATCTCGTCGCCGGCGACCGCGATCATGTAGCCGCCCGAGGCCGCGACGTCCTCGACGAAGACCAGCACCTTTTTGTCCTTTTCCGTGGCCAGGTCACGGATGCGCTTGAAGATCAGCCGCGACTGCACCGGCGAGCCGCCGGGCGAATTGATCGAGATGGCGACCGCCGGCGCGTCGTAGGAAAACGCCTTCTCGATGAGGCCGGCGGTGGAGGCCAGCGACAGGCTCGGCCGGAACTGGCCACCGCCTGCCATGATGGTGCCGTGCAGCCGGATGACCGGAATGGTGACGACGGTGGAGCGCCAGGATTTCGGCAACAGGCGGTTGATGAGTCGTTTCACGAGGGCGCGGTCTCCGGTCGATGGGTTGCAGGCATGTAGGGATTTCCCGGCCAACGGCAATGTGGCCGGGCAGAATAGCTCAATCTCCGAACAGCGAGGCGAGGCCGTTGGTGATCATTTCGCTGCGCTCGTCGGGGCCGTTGCCGGATTGCGCGTGCAGCATCAGGGGCGGGCGAATGGCAAGCTTTCCCCGTGCCCCGAGCGCTGCCCGCACGACGATGCGGATTGCCGCCGCGTCGGGGCGAGGGTGGACGGCGAGCATCTCGGCATCGCCGAAGCGCCCCGTGATCGCATCGAGAATGGCGCCGAGCTGTTCGGGCCGGGCGATCACGGCGAGCCCGCCGCGCGGCCTGACCACCGCCGCCGCACTGCGGATCCAGCTCTCGAACACCCCGTCCTCCATGACATGGGCCTCTTTTCTGAGGCGATCGGGGGAGGCGCGGTCTCGGGGAGCGTTGAAGGGAGGGTTCATGATGACGAAGTCGAAATCATTGTCGGCGAGGCCGGCGGCCGCCCGCGCCCGGCCCGATACGGTGACATCGGCAACCAGCACGGAGGCGCGATCGCTCAGATGGGCATTGCCGGGATGGGCAAGGGTGGCCGCCGCGAAGGCCGCCATTTCCGACGCGCGTTCGACAAGCACCGCCTCTGCCGCCGGGCAGCGTGACAGCACCGCCAGTCCGGCAGCTCCGGCTCCGGCGCCGAAATCGGCCAGGCGCCCGCCAAAGGTCGATGGCACGGATGCCGCCAGCATCATCGCATCCATGCCGGCGCGATGGCCGCCCTGCTTGGGCTGGACGAGCCAGAACCGGCCGCGATGGAAAGCATCGACCGTGTGGGCCGGCGTGTCCGGGACAAGGGCGGCGGGCGCGGCGGACATTATTTTCCGCGGATTTCGTTGGCGATGCCGGCATCCCTGAGGATACGCCGCGCCGCATCGGCCTGGTTCGCGTCGATCATGACGCGCTTCGGCAAAAGACCGATCGACCCTTCGAGAATGCTCATATTCTGGTCGGCGACAAAGCAGGCGATGCCGGCGTCGCGCATCAGCGATTCAACAAAGGAGATGATCACGGCATCGTTGGTGCGGACAAGTTCTATCATCGTATGAAACTCGCAGTTTGCGCTATTGATGTAAACGGGCAGGGGATTCCGAGGCAGAGCCGCTCCCTTGGAGGTCGTTGACATTCTGTCGCCGACGCCGCGCCAATTCGCCACTTGCCGTGGCCATGTCCGCCGCCCTAGAGTCCATACAGGGACTAAGGGTGCCGTCGCACGCTCTATACCAAGACGGGAGTGATTGTCGTGGGTGTCGTTCTCAACATCGAAAACGGGAAGCGGGAGCCCGCCTCCATCAAGGATCTGATCGATCTGACTGCCGCCGATATGGGGCGCGTCAATGAATTGATCCTGTCCAAGGCCGGCTCCGACGTCGAGATGATCCCGGAGGTCGCCAACCACCTGATCTCGTCCGGCGGCAAACGCCTGCGGCCGATGCTGACACTCGCCGCGGCCCAGATGTTCGGCTATGCCGGCGAAGGCCACGTCAAGCTCGCCACCTCGGTCGAATTCATGCACACCGCGACGCTGCTGCACGACGATGTCGTTGACGAGAGCGGCATGCGGCGCGGCAAGAAGACCGCCCGCATGATCTGGGGCAACCAGGCAAGCGTGCTGGTCGGCGACTTCCTGCTCGGCCAGGCTTTCCGCATGATGGTCGATGTCGGCTCGCTCGAAGCGCTCGATATCCTGTCGAGTGCTGCTTCGATCATCGCCGAGGGCGAGGTCATGCAGCTCGCCGCCGCCAAGAACCTCGAAACCACCGAGGACGAGCATTTCGCCGTCATCAAGGCCAAGACCGCCGCACTTTTTTCGGCTGCTGCCGAGGTCGGCCCCGTCATCGCCCAGGCGACGCGCAACGATCGTGCCGCGCTGCGCTCCTACGGCATGAATCTCGGCCTTGCCTTCCAGCTGATCGACGACGCGCTGGACTATGGCGGCACCAGCAAGGATCTCGGCAAGAATGTCGGCGACGATTTCCGCGAAGGCAAGGTGACCTTGCCGGTCATTCTCGCCTATCGGCGGGGCACCAAGGCCGAGCGCACTTTCTGGAAGCGCGCCATCGAGGACAATGTCACCGATGACGCCGGCCTGGAAAAGGCGACTGGCCTGATGACTCGCCACGGCGCCATTGCCGACACGATCGGCCGCGCCCGCCATTTCGGCGAGATCGCCCGCGACGCGCTGGCGCCGCTGGAAGCGACGCCGCAGAAATCGGCGCTGATCGACGTCATCGATTTCTGCATCAGCCGGGTGAACTGAGCGGTTTCTGCCGGCGCATGGTCCTATCTCGTCGGTGAGACAGGCGCATTGTGTTTACGACCCCAGCGCAAATCGTCTCGACAATCCGCCCTGCCGCAAATTATCTATAAAACATGGCAAAGGGCACAGACGACACCATCGCGGTGCGCATCAGCAAGGTTCTGGCGGACCGCATCATCTCGGGCGCGATCGAGCCGGGGGCCAGACTTCGGCAGGATCATATCGCCGAGGAATTCCAAACCAGCCATGTTCCGGTGCGCGAGGCCTTCCGCCGCCTCGAGGCGCAAGGGCTGGCCATCGGCGAGCCGCGCCGCGGCGTGCGTGTCGCGTCTTTCGATCTGGGCGAGGTCAAGGAAGTCGCCGAAATGCGCGCCGCCCTTGAAGTGCTGGCGCTGCGCCACGCCGCGCCGCATCTGACATCGGCCATTCTCGATCTCGCCGAGGAGGCGACCAAGGCCGGCGACAAGTCCCGCGATGTCAGGTCCTGGGAGGAAGCCAACCGCGCCTTCCACCGCTTGATCCTCGCGCCATGCGGCATGCCGCGCCTGCTCGCCACCATCGACGATCTGCACGCGGCAAGCGCCCGTTTCCTGTTCGCGGCATGGCGCTCGGAGTGGGAGACACGCACCGATCAGGACCATCGCGCGATCCTCGCCGCCTTGCGGCAGGGAAACACCGAATCGGCGGCCGTCACACTGGGGCGGCATGTCCAATGGATTGGCCGCAAGCCGGTCCGGACGGCTTCCGGAACGACGCGCGAAGCCTTCGCCATCGTAGGCTAGACGGCCTCCGCCAAAGCCAGGGCTTGCAATCCCCAGGGAAGTGTGGATTCGATAATAGATCGAAAACAGAAATTATCTATAATTTGCAACCGATCGAAGGAATCCCAATGACAGACGTCGCATTCTCGTCCAGCAAGCCGTCGTTCAGTCCGCTCCGGCTCCAGGATCGTTCCCTTGCCTGGCAGGTCGGAGCCGTCGTGCTCGGCACCCTGTTCCTGGCGCTGGCGTCCTACGTCGAAGTGCCGATGGTGCCGGTCCCGGTGACGATGCAGACCTTCGCCGTGACATTGGTCGGCGCGCTCTATGGCTGGCGGCTTGGCGCGCTCACCATCGCCGCCTGGCTGGTCGAGGGTGCGGTCGGCTTTCCGGTTCTGTCTGGAGGGGCAGCGGGTGCGGCGCATTTCGTCGGGCCGACGGCTGGCTATCTCTTCGCCTTCCCGCTTGTCGGCGCACTGGTCGGCTGGCTGGCCGAACGCGGCTGGAACGGCAAAAGGGTGATGCTTGCCTTCGTCGCCATGCTGCTTGGCAACCTTGCCTGCCTTGTGCTGGGCACAGCATGGCTTGCCGTCATGATTGGAGCCGAACAGGCCGTTACCTTCGGCTTCCTGCCGTTCATCGTCGGCGGCTTGCTCAAGTCGGCGCTGGGTGCCGCGACGCTCATGGCGCTTCGCGGCGGCAAGGCCAAGCTGGTCAATCCGTGACGATCAGGCTGCGCGCCCATCACCTCCTTTGCCTGCTCACCTATGTGGGCAAAGGATACAGCCCCGCCTTCACCGCCAATTATGATCGCGTCGCGGAGCGCCTGAGCCGGGGCGAGGACGTCCTCCTCGTTTCCGGCCCGGACGATGTCTGCGCCCCATTGCTCGACGAGCCGGAACCGCACTGCCTCAACGAGAGTGTCGTCGAGCGGGACCGGCTCGCCACGCAGGATGTGGAGGAGTTGCTGGCGCGGCCAATCCGCGTCGGCGCCCGTCTTGATCTCGATGCTGCGATGCTGGGCCGGATGCGGCAGGCGTTTTCGGCTGGCCTTGTACGCAAGGCCTGCGGCGGCTGCGAATGGAACGCACTGTGCAGCACGATTGCGGCCGGCGGCTATAGCGAGACGCTGGTGCAGCGGTCCGCCTCGCCAGGAGAGGGCTGATATTGGCGCGGAGCCTTAGCGGTCGAATCTGTGATATATTCGGCGCCGCGCGGGGCCATGGCCGAAATTCCAAGATCGGAAAACTGGTGCCTGTCGCCATGATTTGTTAATCGGGTGCCCGGATTGTGAATTCGAGGCGGATTGAAGCGCGACCCCAAAAAGGCCATGCTTTGCCTGGAAAGATCGAGTCTACGCCGATCCCGCTGATGCGGAGACGGCGCCTGGCTGAAAGGGATACGATGCGGCAAGGACGTGCGCGCTGGCTGACAAGGCTGGCAATTGTGACAGGCATGGCGATCTCGGCTTTGCCGGCCTATGCCAAGCAAACCAGCGAACCGGTCAAGATCACCTCGTTTTCGGGCGCTTATCTGGCAGCCCGGATCGCCGAAGGCGATAACGATCTCGACAGCGCCATCGCCTATTACAAGCAAGCATTGGCCTTCGACCCGAGCGACACCGGCCTGCAGCAGAGCCTGATGCTGTCGCTGATCGCGCAAGGGCGCTTCGACGAATCCCTGGTCTATGCCGACAAGCTCAAGGAAGTGCCTGACGTCGAGCGTTTCTCGCGCCTGGCGCTCGCCGTCGATTCCTTCCACAAGAAGGATTTCACCAAGGCGCAGTACTGGCTCAAGCTGTCGCTGGAATCCGATCTCGACCGGCTGATCTCCGGGGTGATGTCCGGCTGGGCGCAGCAAGGCGCCGGCGAGCCTGCCGATGCGATGGCGTCCATCGACAAGCTGCAGGGGCCGGATTGGTTCGGCCTGTTCAAGTCGTTCCACCGTGCCCTGATCGCTGATGCATCCGGCATGCCCGAAAAGGCCGAGGCGATCTATGCCGCGACCATGCAGGACACCGCCGCCGGTGGTGCCGCTCCCGAAACCTGGATGCGCAACGCCCAGGCCTACGCCTCGTTCCTGGCCCGCAAGGGCGACAAGACCAAGGCCCTGTCGGTGCTCGACCAGGCCGAGACGTTTTCGCCAGGCAAGCTGGAAATCGTCGCCTTGCGCGACCGAATTGCAAAAGGCGACAAGATTGCGCCCCTGGTTGCCGGCCCATCCGATGGCGCCTCCGAAATCCTGCTCGACCTCGCCACCGCGCTCAACCGTGGCGGCGGCGAGCCGTTCGTGCGCCTCTATCTGCAATATGCGCTCGCTTTGAAGCCTGATAGCGACGCAGCCCTTGTGCAGCTCGCTGCCGTGTCCGAGCAGTTGAAGGACGGCGAGGGCGCCATCGCGCTCTATCGGCGGATCCCCGCCACCTCGCCGCTGAAGGAGCTTTCGGACCTGCAGCTCGGCCTCAACCTTGCCGATCTCGACCGTCACGAAGAAGCGATCACCCATCTGAAGGCTTTCGTCGACGCCCATCCTAATGACATGCGCGCTTATCTGGCGCTCGGTGGCGTCTATTCCTCGAAGGAGGATTTCCGTTCGGCCGCTACCCTCTACGACAAGGCTGTCGAGGCGCTGAAGACGCCGACCGCGGCCAACTGGAACATCTTCTACCAGCGCGGCATCGCCTATGAGCGTCTGAAGGAATGGCCCAAGGCCGAGCCGAACTTCCGCAAGGCGCTGGAACTGTTCCCCGACCAGCCGCAGGTGCTGAACTATCTCGGCTATTCCTGGGTCGACATGAACATGAACCTCAAGGAAGGCCTGGCGATGATTCAAAAGGCCGTCGACCTCAGGCCGAGCGACGGTTATATCGTCGATTCGCTGGGTTGGGCCTATTTCCGCCTCGGAAGGTTCGATGACGCGGTGCGCGAAATGGAACGCGCCGTGTCGCTGAAGCCGGAAGATCCGGTTCTCAACGATCACCTCGGCGATGCCTACTGGCGCGTCGGCCGCAAGCTGGAAGCCACCTTCCAGTGGAACCAGGCTCGCGACCTGAAGCCGGATCCCGATGTGCTGGCCAACTTGCAGCAGAAGCTGATGAAGGGCCTGCCGCCGATCGAATCCAACACGGCGCAGGAGACCCCGAAGGTCAAGCCAGAGCCGGTGCCCGCCCCGAAGGGATGAAGTTAGCCATTTGAATTCAACGCAAACGGGGCTCTTTTCAGAGTCCCGTTTTCGTTTGAACCGCGTATTCGGCTGGCTGCCTCAGAAGAGCTTGCGATAGACGACAAAGCCGGAGTGTTCGGCGACCTTGTCGTAAAGCTTCATCGCCGTGTGATTGGTCTCATGCGTCAGCCAGTATACCCGGCCTGAGCCGGCCGCCTGGGCGCACTCGTAGACGCCCTCGATCAGCGCCCGCCCGATGCCTTTGCCACGCGATGCCTGCGTGGTGAAAAGGTCCTGCAGATAGCAATTGGGCGCGATCGCCGTGGTGCTGCGATGGAAGAGATAGTGCACAAGGCCGAGAAGCTGTCCCTCGCCTTCGGCCACCAGCGCGTGGACCGGCTCATAGGCATCGAAGAAACGAGACCATGTCATCTGGGTAATCTCACCCGGTAGGGCCGTTTCGCCCGAGCGGCCATAAAATGCATTGTAGCCGTCCCACAGCGGTAGCCATTGCTCGAAATCCTGTCGCACAACAGGGCGGATGACGATCGGGCTGGGCATGGCTGAAACCTGTTGTTCGTTGCTGCACAGGCGAACAGAGCGCAGGCCC
The DNA here is from genome assembly GCF_003997935.1 of Mesorhizobium sp. M7A.F.Ca.US.006.01.1.1. GTDB lineage: Bacteria > Pseudomonadota > Alphaproteobacteria > Rhizobiales > Rhizobiaceae > Mesorhizobium. The sequence goes on along the minus strand of NZ_RZQL01000149.1, from coordinate 4,964 downwards.
CAGAGATGGGCAATGGGCCAGCCCCTGCAAAGCTTTCAACATTGTCCATAATGTCGGCGCGACCGCATCGGCGTGCTTTGCTTGACGCTTCGCCGCCGTGTCTCTAGGACGTGCCGGCAAGCTAGCCTGTGCTGTCGAGGCCACCCGTGACAATTGAAATCCCCGCCCATATGCATCCCAGCCGCTCGTTCCAGGGGCTGATCCTGACCTTGCACAACTATTGGGCGGCCTATGGCTGCGTCATCCTGCAACCCTACGACATGGAAGTCGGCGCCGGCACCTTTCATCCGGCAACGACGCTGCGCGCGCTCGGCCCAAAACGCTGGAACGCTGCCTATGTCCAGCCCTCGCGCCGCCCCAAGGACGGACGTTATGGCGAGAACCCGAACCGGTTGCAGCATTATTACCAGTACCAGGTGATCCTGAAGCCGAACCCGCCCAACTTGCAGGAACTCTATCTCGGCTCGTTGGCGGCGATCGGCGTCGATCCGCTGCTGCACGACATCCGCTTCGTCGAGGATGATTGGGAAAGCCCGACGCTGGGCGCCTGGGGTCTCGGCTGGGAATGCTGGTGCGACGGGATGGAAGTCTCGCAGTTCACCTACTTCCAGCAGGTCTGCGGTATCGAATGCGCACCGGTGGCCGGCGAGCTGACCTACGGGCTGGAGCGGCTGGCCATGTATGTGCAGGGCGTCGACAATGTCTACGACCTCAATTTCAACGGCCGAGAAGGCGCCGACAAGGTCACCTATGGCGATGTCTTCCTGCAGGCCGAGCAGGAATATTCGCGCCACAATTTCGAACACGCCAACACGGCGATGCTTTTGCGCCACTTCGAGGACGCCGAGGCCGAATGCAAGGCGCTGCTCGACGCCGGCGCGCCGGCATCGAACGACAATCTGCCGATGCACCGCATGGTTTTCCCGGCCTACGACCAGTGCATCAAGGCCAGCCATGTCTTCAACCTTCTCGACGCACGCGGCGTGATTTCGGTCACCGAGCGGCAGAGCTACATCTTGCGGGTGCGCAATCTGGCGAAGGCCTGCGGCGAGGCATTTTTGAAGACGCAGGCGGGTGGCTTGGCGGCCTGAGTCTCAGGCCCGCTTCATCATCTCGAAGGAAGCTTTGATCGGCGGTATGTTCTGGCTGCTGGCACCGTCGATGGTGCGCAATGCCTGTCGAACGCCTGGCATCGAGAAGGCACCGTGAGCCTGCGCGGTGAAGCAGGCGCCGAGTGCGAGGATCTGCAGAAGTCTGGATGCCGTTTTCATGATCGTTGAGCCAATAGTTTCCTGCCTGAGCGTGGGTCGCTTCAGCGCTGCGTTCGGTTCATGGAAATCTTTGATCCAAGGACGGGTGGCGCGGTCTTGTCCCGACAGGGCGGCCAAAATTTCTGGAAACGGGCGCAAATCGGCGATCCCCGCGCGGAAAGGGTGACAGCGGCCAGCCGAGTTGCTATGCCCCCGCCCGGACCATTTTGCCGCGTGAGCCCAATCCATGCCTGACCTGCTTCTAGAACTCCGCTCGGAAGAGATTCCTGCCCGCATGCAGCGCAAGGCGGCGGGTGATCTCAGGAAGATGCTGACTGACGGCCTGGTCGAGGCGGGACTGACCTATGAAGCGGCGCGCGAGTACTGGACGCCGCGGCGTTTGACGCTCGATATCAGGGGCCTGACCGCACGCTCGAAGGATATAAGCGAAGAGATCAAGGGGCCTTCGACATCGGCGCCCGAACAGGCGGTCCAGGGTTTCCTGCGCAAGGCCGGACTTTCCTCGATCGCCGAGGCGCATGTCCATTCCGATCCGAAGAAGGGCGATTTTTATGTCGCCCACATTTCGAAGCCGGGCAGGGCGGCCGAACAGATCATCGCCGAACTGGTGCCAGGCATCATCCGCAATTTTCCGTGGCCGAAATCGATGCGCTGGGGGCCGGCCTCGGCCAAGCCAGGCTCGCTGCGCTGGGTAAGGCCTCTGCAATCGATTCTGTGCACCTTCGGCCCGGAGACAGAGGAGCCTGTCGTGGTCGATTTCGAGATCGACGGCATCCGCTCCGGCAACATCACCTATGGCCACCGCTTCCATGCGCCTGATGCGATCACGGTGCGCCGCTTCGACGACTACGTTTCCAAGCTGGAAGCGGCCAAGGTCGTGCTCGATGCTGATCGGCGCAAGGAGATCATCCTTGCCGATGCCCGCAATCTTGCCTTCGCCAACGGGCTCGACCTGGTCGAGGACGAAGGGCTGCTGGAGGAGGTGTCCGGGCTGGTCGAATGGCCTGTCGTGCTGATGGGCGAGTTTGAGGAGGCATTCCTGGCCATTCCAGCCGAAGTGATCCGACTGACCATCCGCGCCAACCAGAAGTGCTTTGTGACATCGCGCCTAATCTCCCCCCTCGAGGGGGAGATGTCGCCGCAGGCGACAGAGGGGGGCGGTACGACCGGACGCGACCCCCTATCTTGGACAGAGGATGCCGGCGCTCCACGCGCGGCGACCCCCTCTGGCCTGCCGGCCATCTCCCCCTCAAGGGGGGAGATCAGCCAACTTTCCAACCGCTTCATCCTCACCGCCAATATCGAAGCGAAGGATGGCGGCAAGGAGATCGCCCACGGCAACGGCAAGGTGGTGCGCGCCCGCCTGTCCGACGCGCTTTATTTCTGGACCACCGACCAGGGCGATTTGCCTGACCTGGCTGAGCTCGAGGCATCGGCGGAAAAATTCGGGCTTGATCTCAAGAAGCCGCTCGACCAGCGCATGGCCCGGCTCGACCATCTCGGCGTGACTTTCCACGCCAAGCTCGGCACGCAGGGCGAACGGGTGGAGCGGATTGCGCGGCTTGCCGAGGAACTGGCCCCGATCATCGGCGCCGATCCGGCACTGGCGCGCCGCGCTGCTGTCTTGGCCAAGGCCGACCTCACCACCGAAGTCGTCGGCGAGTTCCCGGAACTGCAAGGCGCCATGGGCCGCAAATATGCGCTGCTTCAGGGCGAGCATGCATCGGTCGCCGCTGCAGCGGAGGAACACTACAAGCCGCAAGGCCCGTCCGATCGCGTACCGAGCGATCCGGTTTCGATCACAGTGGCGCTTGCAGATAAGCTCGACACGCTAGTCGGTTTCTGGGCAATCGATGAGAAGCCCACAGGGTCGAAGGATCCCTACGCACTGCGTCGCGCAGCGCTGGGGGCGGTTAGAATATTGGTCGAGAATGATATTCGACTGGCGCTGGCATCCATCGTCGGGAAAGCGTCTGACCTTCTGTCCTTCTTCCACGACCGCCTGAAAGTCTACCTTCGCGATCAAGGCGCCCGTCACGACCTCATCGACGCCGTCATCACACCGCAGTCCGACGACCTCTTGCAGATCGTGCGCCGGGTCGAGGCGCTCGGCTCCTTCCTCGACACCGAGGACGGTAAGAACCTGCTCGCCGGCGCCAAGCGTGCGGCCAACATCCTGGCTGCCGAGGAGAAGAAGAAAACGGCGGTCGCTGAAACCGTTGAGCCGGCGCTGTTTCGCGAGAATGCGGAGAAATCGTTGTTTGCGGCGGTGAATCAGGCTGAGAGGCAAGCCGGCGAAGCGATTCAAAACGATGACTTTTCCGGCGCCCTTCTGGCGCTTAGCGTGTTGCGCGAGCCGGTTGATTCATTCTTTGAGCATGTTCTTGTAAACGATGAGGATCAGGCGGTGCGTGCCAACCGCCTGGGGCTGCTCGCCCGCATCCGCGCAGCCACCGGCCAGGTCGCGGATTTCTCCAGGATCGCAGGTTAAGGCGAAGAAAATATTCTCTGCTACCGGCCGCTCGAGCCGGCTTACAGTCATATGGCGATGATCTCTCCGTGGCAAAAGGGACATGTTCCCCAACCCCACGGAGGCTCCCATGAATTCCGATCATGACATCGAAGTGACAGAAGAAACCCCGGCTCCCGCCGAGGCGCTTGAATCCGCTTCCGAAACCATCCTTGATCATGCCGCCGCCGCATCGGTCGAAGCCGCTGACCTGTCTGATGACGACGAAGACGGCGACGATGAAGAAGGCGACGAGTCCACCGAAGCTGCGACGCTCTCGGATGACGACGAAGATGAAGACGAGGACGACGCCGAGGACAGCGTGAAGGCTGAAGGCGACGACTCCGAAGAAGACGATGACAAGGAAGAAGCGGCCTGATTTTTTCGGCCGCCGAGTCTATCGATGGCAAGGCGGCGCTGAGGCGCCGCCTTTTCCTGTCAGCCCCGAAGCCGATTTGTCAGCCGCCCCCGGCGACGGCTCGGTCAGTTCTCGAGAATGCTGACGCGCACGCTGTTTTCGTAGACATCGACCTGGATCAGCGGTTCGCCATTGACGATGGCGCGCTTGGTCGAGGAACTCATCGCGCCGCCGCGTTCCAGCATGCGCTGCAGGTCGGCGCGCTGGCCGTTGGTCCTGAACCAGCCATCAGCCTCGTCGTCGCTGTCACGGCGGTGGAATTTGTGCCAGTTGGCGCGGTCCTGCCTCACCATTTGCGCGGCGTTGTCCAGCGCATAGCCGTCACTCGCCTGATGGTCGCGATCGGAAATGCGCGCGACATAGGATCCCAGCATATCGTCGGCATGAGCCGCGACGACGCCAAGCAGTGACGCCAGCAGAAGGCCTGCTGCGGTGACGATTCCAGATTTTCTCATGATCAATCCCCCTTTACCCCTACCGATGAAATCCCGTCTGCCAGAACCGCCCGACGAAATCTAGGTCATGGCGTTCCACGGCGGACATAAACCGAGACGGAGTTTGCGTGGCAATGGTGCGCCGGGCGCCAGCATCACGGCAAGCAACCAATTATCCAAAAAGACAACACCGCCACAGAAATCCAGATCGCTCGCCTGATCCGCACCTGGGTTACCCTAAGCCTGTGTTTGAGCCAGGGCTACTTGGTATAGCCGTTGGGAGGCATGCGCTGACCTGCAGTCTGCGCCGGGGGTCTTGGCGGGGGGGGATG